>DUZJ01000024.1 GCA_013349615.1 Planctomycetota bacterium
GGACTTTTTGTTCCAATTGGTGCGGTTCTGCCGTACGTATTCGCGTTTTATGTGGTTCTCTCGCTGCTGGAAGATTTGGGCTTTATACCCAGATTAGCTGTTATGGTAGATACACTGATGCACAGACTGGGACTGCATGGTTTCGCAATAGTGCCTATGCTGCTTGGACTCGGATGTAATGTGCCGGGAGCACTGGCAACCAGAATTCTTGAGACCCGAAGAGAAAAATTTATTACCGCAACTATATTGTCCATTGCAGTGCCTTGTGCAGCACTACAGGCAATGATAGTAGGCTTGGTAGGAAAACACGGGGCGAGATATCTTGCAATTATTTACGGAACATTACTTGCTGTCTGGGTAATACTTGGCCTTATATTCAACAAAACCGTCAAAGGCGAGTCGCCGGAGATATTTTTAGAGATACCACCTTACAGAATTCCGTATTTCAGAAGCCTGGCAAAGAAGATATGGATAAGAATAAAGTGGTTTCTTAAAGAAGCTGTTCCATTTGTGCTGCTTGGAGTACTTATTGTAAATCTACTTTACACATTCGGAATAATTCAGTTCGCAGGGAAAATCACAGCACCGGTTGTTACCCGTGTTTTGGGGCTTCCGCAAGAAGCTGTCGGCGCATTGATAGTAGGTTTCCTGCGTAAAGATTTGGCCATTGGAATGCTTATTCCACTGGGATTAACGGTCAAGCAACTGGTAATAGCATCGGTTGTCCTGGCAATGTATTTCCCGTGCGTGGCTACCTTTACAACGCTTGTAAAGGAGCTTGGAGTCGTGGACATGCTCAAATCCGCTGCAATTATGATTGTATCCAGCCTTGTAGTGGGAGGGTTGCTAAATCTAATCCTGCCGGGATGAGGCCCGGGCCATCAATAACAAACCTGCTCCGGCAAACTACATCCCACATGTCGTGACGAAACAATATTTGGGAAACGATATTATATCGCCGAAAGAAAAAAATAATTCAATTTTTGTTTCGCTTATCTGCAATATTTTACTTGTGATAGGCAAAGGTATTACCGGCATATTGGCAAACAGCAATGCCCTCGTAGCAGACGCCGTACATTCAGCGACCGATGTCATCGCTTTTTTTATAAATTATCGTGCCTGCGAACATTGCCAAATGTATGGCAGAATCGACAGGAAAAAAACCAGTAAAAAAATCAGCCGGAGAATCGTTGAGACAGAGATACGGGCAACATACTACATGGGTATTTTTCTTTTCACTATCGGTTTGGCTATTTGTTTTCACAATTTTATGATTCTTGTGCTTGATAGAGTAGAAAAACCGGATTCTATAACTGTCCTCGTTGCTTTTGTTGTTTTGGCTGTCTATGCCGGCTTATATAAATACTCAGCGAACAGTGATAATAAGGGTGCAGAAAATTGCGTGCTTACAAGTAAAAATACACGCTGGCAAAATAAGATGAACATGGTTTCCGGTACCGTAGTTCTAATTGGACTGACGGCATCAACGTTGGGCTTTATTTTCATGGACGAATTAGCTGCTGTTGTTGTCGGCAGTATTCTGGTGGCGATGGGAGTCAAACTGATTATAGAAACCAGAGAAGATCTTAGCGCAGCAGCCAAGCGATATTTTAAGCCCACAGTTTTCGGTAGTATCGTAATATCAGTAGTATTAGCAGCCATTTCCCTTTCAATTCAATTATAAAAGCAAATTATGTCTGGTGCGAGAAAGCGGCCAAAAGCAGCCATATTTATATTCTCTATCCTGGTCTTTTTGAATTTAACGCATGAGTGCTTTGCTGAACTGGTAACAAAGAGAGACCTGGCAGATGTTTTGCCGGCTGCCAATGCCTTTGCCAGGAAGACAGAACCCTTCCCCCATTTCCTTGGCTACACTACTGACGGCGGATACCTTATGGGGGCGGTTTTTCTGACAACGGAAGTTGTCCCCGACGAAAGCTGGGGCTACCGGGGCCAGATAGTAACCCTGGTTGGCGTGGATGCAAAGGGAAAGATTACCGGCATTAAAGTGCTGAGCGAATTTGAGAGTCCAAGATATACAAAAGGACTTCTGGCTGATGAAAGCTGGTTCCTGAAACAATTTGAGGAAAAAGACGCAGGTGACAACTTTATACTCGAATCGGATGTAGACGCCATAACAGGAGCCACGATAACTTCAAGCACTATTAACCGCTCAATAAAAAATGGCCTGGAGTTGGTTACAGAACAAGTTTTACGCCAACACGTAGATAAAGATAACCCTGTCAAACACTTATTTTTCCAACACCTGCTCTGGCAGATAGATTTCATATTCCTGTGGGTTATGGTTGGCCTGGCGTTCTGGTCATTTTTCAAAAAGAATGAATCCTTACGTTATTTTATATTGGGGATGAGCTTTGCATATTTGGGTATTTTTATGGGAGGCGGGTTTTCCATAAATGATATTTTAAGGCTTTTATCTTTTCACAGCCCTGTGTTCTTGAACAACCTGTATTGGTACAGCCTTGTTGTTATCGCAATAGGTTTAACAATTATAGCCGGAAGGTTCTATTGTGGATGGCTTTGTCCGTTCGGGGCCATTACCGAAGTGCTGTACCGTCTGGTGCCAATAGAATGGAAGATTACCGGAGAAGCTGACAGGTATTTGAAAGTTGTAAAATATGTCAATCTTGGGATTTTACTTCTAATCGGCCTTTTGTTTGCAAACAACGTCCTTGCAATTTATTTAGCCGGCATTATAGAACCATTTGCCACATTTTTTAATCTGCACGGCGATTTGATATCCTGGATATGGCTTGTACTGATGCTGGTTTTTTCGGCTTTTGTTTCAAGGTTTTATTGCAGATATTTCTGCCCGTTGGGCGCATTTTTCGCGTTATTAAGTGGGCTTTGTTCTTTCTTAAGACTAAGGCGGATAAAGGTTAATTTACCGCAGGATAATTGCAAAGGCTGCAGGTTGGCCCAAAAAAGATGCCAGATGAATGCTATCAGCTACGATGACCAATTAAAGCAACCCAGCATAAATGGCAGTGAGTGTTTTATGTGTAATACCTGCGCAACAATCTGCCCGGTAGAATCGAAAAAGCTCTGATGAAAACCGAAATGGGATACTGGTTAAGAAAAAACTGGTTAATCGTTATAACAATTACATCGCTGACTCTAAACATTATCGCAGCATTTTTTCTTTATCAAGATTCAAAAATAACAGTTGATAATCATGAAAAGAACCTTATTAAGGCCGAGCCCCTGGACTTTGAAACTTTCAAGGACCAATGGGGCAGCGCATGGCTTGGGTTGGATGTTATCGATGTTACACCGGACGTGGCAGAAAGAGCGAACCTGTACAGAGTAGAGGGAGCGTACGTCAAGAATGTTGCTCCCGGCTCTCCGGCCCAGAAGGCAGATTTTGCCCCTGGAGATATAATACTGTCATTTAATGGCAGAAAAATAAGGACCCCTGAACAGTTCCAAAATGATGTGGCAGGGAGTGAGGTAGGCAGCGAAGTTTATATGTGTGTAGCAAGAGATGATCACAGGATTACGGTCTATGCCGTCCCTGAGGAGAGGCCGTCGTTTCTTCCTGCTGTAACCAAAACGTTCCCTTTAGTTGGTATTAAGGTAAATGAAATCGCCTTCGGCAGCGAACGGGCAGAAAAACTTCAAGAACTCGGTAGGCCCGGCGGTGTCCTGGTAGAGAAGGTTATTCCTGGCTCGCCGGCGGAAGAAGCGGAGTTGGAG
This sequence comes from Planctomycetota bacterium, assembly GCA_013349615.1. Lineage (GTDB taxonomy): Bacteria > Planctomycetota > Phycisphaerae > Sedimentisphaerales > Anaerobacaceae > CS2-K091. Next base: position 3,718 of record DUZJ01000024.1, read on the forward strand.
GAAGGCGATATTATTATGTCCTTTGAGTCCCGACCGGTCAGGAGTCTAAGGGAGTTCTTATCTGATCTCGCCGGTGCCCAGCCTGGTCAAACGGTTAGTATGTGCCTGATGAGGGCTGATTACCGCAAAACAATATATCTTACTCTGGAGGAAAATCCGAGGTATCACGAAATATAAAGACTAATAAGAATCTAACTAATTCACTCCGACATTCGACAATATCATCGTGAAGTTTATTTTTTTGGGGGATTCACGATGAGGCCGCTAACAATAACAACCACCAATTGACCTGTGACAGATGGCTTTAAGCATTTGCATAATCAATTGTTTGTTGCTAATCACACCCGGTATCCAGCCGGTAGTCGGCGAGAACAGCCAAATCCAGGAAATTAACTATGCCGTCTCCAGCGGGTTCCGGAGCAATGTCAGCAGACGGAGTGCCCGGACCTTGCCGCCATTGGGAGGCTAAGATAGTAAAATCGCCGAGGCTTACGTCGCCCGTACCATCAAGGTCCGCCCCGCCACATTTTGCCGGCATAGCGCTGCTGTTTGTATAGCCGGTATTGATGACATAGACATTGCCGCTGTTATCCACTTCGATTTCACGCAGGTTATTGCGGTCCTGATTGCTGTGTGGCGGAGGTGGGTCATCATAGATTTTGACAACATTGTAAGAAGGTCGTCCCCGGGTGTTCTCGCCCTGGTCCTGGAAACCTACATAAACAGTGGCAGGCAAACCGTATCGCGGCTCACTGCTTATGGGGTAACCGTGTCCTCGCGGTATGACCGAACTAAGGTCGGAAAATCTGACCAAACCTTCTTCTATGTTTATCTGATATAGCAGGTCGTTATGGTCTCGAACAAGTCTGCCGTTTATTCGGTCATTGGGCAGGGCATTAGCCAGGACGAGATTCCCCCAGCTTATTATTCTATCCCATAGATTGCCATACCTTTTTATTTGTGTTTGCCCCCCTTTTTAATCCATCCACCTATCTGAGATCCTATAGATTCCATTAGTTTCGCTGCATAACCGTGGCTCTTGACAGGCAAGACTTTAAGGTCTTTGGCCAATCGCATCTGAAAACGCAGGATTTCAAGCTCTATATTGGCCTCATTAAGCACAGCAGTCTTGTCGCGGGAATACTTGGCCCTAAGAAGCAATCCTAAAAGGTCTAAAAGGTTCTGCAGGCGATTCTCGATTGCAATTCCAAGGCTGTACCTGTGGGTTCGCAGGTTCGCACGCGCACGGCAGATTTTTCTTGACGTAACCGCTCTGTATTCGTAGTATTATGACGGCGATTTTTTTGCAAGGGCAAGAATTCTTTATGAACCTTAAACTTGTGCACTTTGAGCGCTTGTATAGGTCAAGCGAAAACATAAAGATAATGCCGGAAGGTTCGACTATATGTTCTTCCTTTGCAAAGAGCAGTTTTAATTACTGTAAGAACATTTTGTTGATTCCTGCAAGGGATTATTGGTTCCGAGATACGACAGAATGGGTAATTGCCTGAATCAGAAGCTGGCTGAACGACATCTATATGAGCTGGCCAAAGAAGACGGCAGCCAGGAAGTTGCATCAACGGTTAAGGATGAAAAGTTACAATGAGACACAAATATGCCAATATTCGTCAGACCTATAGACTTGCCCGCGCTTTTACACTTATAGAGCTGCTGGTTGTAATAGCAATAATTGCGCTTCTTATGGCCATGCTGATACCGGCACTTGATGCAGCACGCAGGCTGAGCAAGCGAATGGTCTGCAAGGGAAACCTGAAACAGATTGCCCTCGGCTGGAGGTTATATCTTGACGACTGGGAAGGCTTCTTTCACCAGGGACCTAACAAAAATCACGATTTTGGCGGATGGAAAGGACTCGGCCCCGGATTGAAACTTCGCCGTCCACTTAATAATTATGTTGGTTTGCCCCCGGAGATTAAGACGCCGAAGGGCGCCAAAGTTTTCCGCTGCCCTGCCGACACTGGCGGTGTACCTGGTTACTCCCCTCAGGAATTGGCTTACGACATCTTTGGAAACAGTTATCAAACTAATTTATTCCTTATAGGCCCCACCTACATAGGACCGCCTACCGGCAACCTCGCGGCGCTTCACACTACAATTAACAAGCGACTCAATCATATCAGTCTGACGGACGTGACCACTAATCCGGCGCTGCTTGCACTCGTAGGGGACAATAACTGGGTCAATGAATGGATGCCTGTGCAGCCTCGCATGGAAGCTTGGCACGGCAAGCCCCAGCACCACAATCTCGCCTTCATGGACGTCCACGTAGACTACATAAAAATACGCAAAGGCCTCTACATAACGCCCGAATACAGCATACTGCCGTTTCGGGACCTCCAGAAGACGGCCCTTGCGGTCCAGCAGGAAGTAGACCCAAATGATTAAGTTCCGCAGTCAAATTTCATAATTTATTTGACTTACTTACCGTGCTTCATATAATTACCATCCGCTGGGCGAGAGCGGCAACTTTTTACGGGCTGCATCTGCCTAAAATCAGGACGAGCTTGGGGACGGCTCGGAGCAACTTCCGGTAATCACCACGCATTTACCGTGTTACAAACCACTACTACCACTCACGAACATGCGCCTCGAACACGCGAGGATACATATTCGTCGCTCTCGATTTCTTTATCTTCCTGTCCTTTTCTTTGCCTCGTCCAGCGTTTTTCTTGCACGGCGAGTTACATCTCTGTTTTTTGTCGCTCGCAAAACCTTCTGCATCGCGTCGGCAGCTTCACGGGGCTTTTGCCGGACAATTTTCTCACTGACCGACACGGCCGCAAAGCATGCCTCTTCTTTGGTCGCCGGATTGTCAAGGTGCGCCATTGCCATCGACAGCGCCTCAGCCGTCGGCACTGTAGCCAGTACACCGAGCAGAAGCTTCTTCTCTTCGTTGCGCTGTATCAGAGGCAGAATCTCTTTGAGTGCTGCCAGCTTCTTTTGGACGGCAACATCCTGCAACGGTATCAAGCGAATGGTCCCGCGCAGCGCCAGGATCCGGACCCTGCGGTCCGTGGCCGTCCGTGTTAGTTCAAGCACGTCCGGCAGTGCATCGACCGTCGGCCAGCCGCACAGAACGGAAATAGCCTCGCTGCGAACCTCGGCATTGGCGTCTTTAGTGGCGGCGCGAACCGCGCTGAGGGCCCTTGGGCCCTGGGCTACGCGGAGGACCCGCAGCAACGCCAGCTTCTGCGGGGTCGGCGCCTTGCCCAGCGCCGAGCAGAGTTGGTCAATGAAGGCCTCGGGCGTTGCACCGGCTGCAAGCGTCAAGGTCTCGCCTTCCCTGACCGTCTTAGTCTGCGTGAGTCCTGCCACCGTGTATTCGACCAGCAGTTGCTTGGGGATACTCGGAGCCGAGTCGCCGAAGTTTGCATTGGACGCCGTGACGGAAAGCGAACCGCCCGCCACAATCTTGGCGACCTTTCTTGTAACGTTGGCCGAGCCCCCTTCGCCGATGGCGCCGTAGATGGCCCTGCGAATCGTAACTTTGCCGGCTGATGGTTTGGCCTCTCGCGTGCAGATTGCCGACAGCGCACGCTCTGCCGCCCGGATTTCCGACGAACTGCCGGCCTTGACCAGCAGTTCGACAAGCACCGGGAACTGCGCTTCTCCGGCCAAGTCGCCTAATATTCGGATGCTCGCGGTACGGACTGATTCATCGTCATCGCGGGTCGCCTTCAGCAGGGCCGACGAGACCTCGGTCATCCTGCGATGCTCAATCATTTCGATGGCCTTCAGTTGGCGGTTTGTATCGCTGCTATTGAGCATCGCCATCACGGCGGCGTTCACCTCCCGGCCCGGCAGGGCGGCGAGCGCTTCTTGAGCGGATTTCGAAATTTCAGTATCGGTATCGGCCAGCAAATCCACCAACACGGGTAATGCCGAAGCATTGCCAATATCCGGCATCGCCTTGATGGCCGCCACGCGTACGGATTTCGCGCCGCTTTTTGCCAGAGCGGACAGCGTCGGCAATGCCCTTGCATCACCGCGCTTGCCGAGCGTCTGGATAATCAGAATTTGATTGTCGGCCGGTAACCCATTCAACCCGGCAGTCAACGCCTTGGTTACTTCGGAGCCTTTCATTTCCTGGGCGGCCTGCACCGCTGCCGAGAACATAATATAGTCTTTGTTCTGCAAATATTCACGAAGCAGCGCCACACCGTCCCTGCCGCGGGTCAATATCGCACCGCGCAGGGCACCCCCGCGAACCTGGTGTGCAGCCGGTAGACCTCGCAAATGGTCATAGATCCCGATTGCTTCACTTTTCTTGCCATCGGCGGCAAGCCTCTCGGCACACCGCAGCAAACCTTCGTGACGGGCAAGAGAGTTGACCCTCGTGGAATCCGCTATCATAGCACGCGTCAGTGCCTTTGCCGCATCACTGTTACCTATATTGCCCAACGCCCTGGACGCCGCCTGTGCCACATCCCGGTCGGAATTATGCTGCAGTTTGGCCAGTACCGCCACCGCCCTGGCGTCACGGCGCACGCCTATACTGCCGATTACGCCAACCAGTGGCCAGCCTTTAAGTTTACCCAGAGCGTCGCGCAGAGCTTCATCTACGGCTGGGTCAGGAATCGGCTCCAGTCCGTAGCGGGCCATGTGCGACAGTTTTTCGTCACTGAGCAGCGCAGCTAAGGGTGCGACTGCCTTTTTCGTGCCAATGATGCCCAACTGCCGGCACGCATCGGCCTTTTCTTTGTGGGAGGCGTTGGATTTAAGAATGGCAATCAGTTTACCCTCACTGCCCGCAGGAGGGATGGTTTGCCCGAACGTCTGCACAGCACCGGCCAACAACAACACAACGAGCACCAGTATGTTTATTTTTGACTTTGACATAATATCATTTCCTTTCAGGCTAATGTTGGTCTTTAGATAATCCACGGCTCACGCATCGCACGCGAACGCAGCCGGTTGGCTTCGGGGTCGTTGATAAATTCCTCTTTGACGGGGTCGTAGCGCATGTCGCGTTTGAGCCACATGCAGATATTGGCCGCGTGCACCGTAGTCATAGACCGGTGCATCATCACCGCATTGGACACGGTCTGGCGGCGAGACTTCACGCAGTCTAAGAAATTGCGCACGTGGCTCATCGGACGCTGCGTGCGGGCCTGGTAGTCATAGACGATTTTTCTGAAGTCATCCATCATCGCCAGCGAGGAAACGTCCGGCTTCGAATAGCCGTCGGCCGCCGAGACCCACCCCTCAGTGCCTTCGTAGCGTACACCGCACGAGCCGCGCCAGAATTTATTTGACATGTCACGTTCCAGAATCATCTTGATACCGTTGGCGAAACGAGTCACCATCCCGTCCCCGCTTTCGTTCTTCACATACTGGTACTCGATGGCCGAGGTGTCCCCCGCACCCATCCCCACCTGGCACTGGGCGAACGTGTGCGCACCCCACTCACCGATGCAGCTCGTATGGAAATCGTAGAAGCCGCGCCAGCCGCCGCGAGTGTAAGCCGAGTTGTAAGGCCGCCACGGACACGGGCCCAGCCACTGGTCCCAGTCCACTTCTTCTTTGGGAGGTAGAGGTTCCGCGGGCAGCCAATCGTGCCTCATCTCGGCCGCGTCCCACGGGGCAATGTGGGCGCGAACGGTGTGTACCTTGCCAAGTCGGCCGAGGCGAAGCATCTCGTTACAGAACGTGAAATTACCCTCGCTGAGCCGCTGCGTACCTGTTTGATAAATCCGCCGGTAGCGTCTCGCTGTTTCCACCACCCCCTGGCCTTCCGCGATGGTCATCGACGATGGCTTCTCCGAATAAACGTCCTTGCCCGCCCGCATCGCCATAATCGAAGCCAGCGCATGCCAGCGGTCGCCGGTGGTAACCAGCAGCGCGTCAATGTCTGTTCGCTCGGCCAGGAACTCCGGCGTGTTGTGGTATATGACACAATCCTTGTTCCCGTACCGCGTGTCCACAATTCGCTTAACGGCCTCGGCACGTTTCCTCTGGGGGTCGCAAACTGCGACAAATTGCACGTCCTTCTCCGGCATCATCCAGCGCAGGTCGTGTGAGCCGCGGTTGCCGATGCCGATACCGCCCAGGATAATTCGCTCGCTGGGGGGCACCTTTCCGTCGCGGCCAAACACCGTCGCTGGAACAATGTACGGCACCGCTGCCGCAACTGCCGCGCGTTTTATAAACGCACGCCGCGTAAGCTTTAAGTTCTTCTTTAGCATGTCAGCCTCCTGATTCTTCTGGTGAATTGTATTAAATCGTTTTTTCTACTTGCCATTTATTTTGTTGTATTCTCCGAATATTGTCTGTCCATATTACAAATCTATTTGAAGAAAAGCAAGCATTTCTAACATTATTTTGCCAAATCCGTCTGCTCAAGGACCGTTTTCAGCAAGTCTGGCTGCGGTTACAGGCCAAAAATAAAGATATTAAACGGATTTTTAGGAATGCTCAAAAGAACCGGCAAAGTTTGAGGGAATTTATTTGACGCGAAAACCGCTTTGTGCTAATATTAAATAAAAGCAGGCAGGTTCTAAAGAGCCTATTATAAATTTAAGTTGTTATCATATTTTCGCTGATTTCATTTCATAACCTGGACCTGCCTGAAAAAAAAGTTGTAGTCTGTTTGCGGTCTTCGGCTGATAGCAGCCCTGGACTTGGAGAGGACTGATTGCATGAAACTTATCAGCATAAACTGGTTTTGCGAATTTGAACGGGTCCTCTCTGCGCGCAGACGCCAAATCCGCCGGATTCGCGAAAACACTTGGAGGTTATTGAAATGAAAAAGTTAATCCTCGCTTTTGTATGCCTTTTTTTAGCCGCTTCGTCCCAGGCAAAAATAATCTATGTCGACGATAATGCCCCGGGGCCAACTCACGACGGCTCATCTTGGGCCGATGCTTACAACTATCTTCAAGATGCGCTGGCTGATGCCAATTCATCGTCCAAACCGGTAGAGATCCGAGTAGCACAGGGCATTTATACTCCGGACAGTACTTCAGCTGAACCGAATGGTACTGGCGACAGAGGCGCTACATTTCAACTTATAAATGGGGCAACTCTTCAAGGCGGCTATGCTGGCTTTGGTGAGCCGGACCCGAATGTACGGGGTTTAGAGCTATATGAAAGCATTTTGAGTGGAGACCTCGGCGGCAATGATATCGATGTGAACGATCCCTGTGATTTGATCGATGAGCCAACTCGTGCAGAGAACAGTTACCATGTGGTAACCGCCAGCGGCACAGATAATACAGCCGTGCTGGATGGTTTGACCATCACTGGAGGCAATATCAATAGCTGGGGCCCTTGGCGATACAAAGATGATTATGGCGGCGGGATGATGAACTGGGACGGCAGCCCGACCATAAACAACTGCACGTTCAGCGCCAACTCTGCACGTGTCGGTGGTGGGATGGCCAACTTTCGCAGCAGCCTAACGCTAACAAAGTGCACGTTCAGCCACAACTATGCTTTCGAAGACGGAGGTGGAATGCACAACTACGACGGCAGCAGCTCGATTATAAGCCACTGCACGTTCAGAGGGAACGCAGCAAGCAGTGGTGGGGGGGTGTACAACGAACGTGGCAGTTCTAGTATAAGGAACTGCTCATTCAGGCAGAACGCAGCGGGCGGTGGTGGAGGAGGTGGGGTGTATAACTCCCTTAGTAACCTGAAGCTAACCGACTGCACATTTCTCGAGAACGTATCGAAAGCCGAAGGCGGCGGCATAAGTGATACATCCTATGGATCGCCCCGTGGGGCGGCAACCCTGACCAACTGTAGGTTCATCAGGAACTCAGCGGTGAAGGGCGGAGGGATGTGCATTGCCCACAGTAGACCAACGCTGACCAACTGTATGTTTATCGGTAACTCGGCTGACTTCGGAGGTGCAACAGCCCTCTGCGATTCAGCTATCGCAACGTACAGTAGATGTACGTTTGCTGCAAATTCGGCACAATATGGAAAAGCCATATCTTGCTCTTCTTGTTGGTACACTCGATCTCGAAACATTGTTCGACTCAACAACTGTATCGTATGGGACGGAGGGCAAGAAATCCACAACGATAATAATTCGATTAGTCCCCCCGACCCCCCTCCGATCCCCCCCGACCCCCCTCCGATCCCCCCCTGCCCTCCCGCCGGCCCAGAAGAAAGCTCCAACGAATGTAATTCGATTATTACCATTATATATAGCGATGTGCAGGGTGGTTGGCCAGGTGCGGGCAACATTGATGTTGACCCTTGTTTCGCTGATGCAAATAATGTTGATTATCATTTGAAGTCGGAGGCGGGCAGGTGGGAGCCCCCGAGCCAGAATTGGGTGCAGGATGATGTGACGAGTCCCTGTATCGATGCAGGAAATCCAATGAGTCCCATTAGCAACGAGCCGTTTCCCAATGGTGGGAGGGTCAATGTGGTAGCTTATGGCGGCACAGCCGAATCAGGTAAATCATATTTTGGTGAGCCGGTCTGCGAAACCATCGTTGCCGGCGATATAAACGGTGATTGCATAGTCAATTTCAAAGACCTTGCCTTTATGGCATTCCATTGGCTGGAGGATAGAGGGGCTGCTAATTCTAACACGATTGTTGATGATGGGATAGAATACTACGTCCAGACGGATAAATCGGTTTACGAATTGGGCGAGCACACTGAGATACTTTATAGAATTACTAATTTGACAAACGAGGTATGGGCGGTTGTTCGTGTGTGTAGAGTAATGGATATTCTTGTTGAAGTAAAAGAGGGAGAGAACTTGAGACAAGTCTGGACGTTCGGTTGGGAGCATTCTCATCCCCCAGGGCCAACAGGTGTGGTATTGTGGCCGGGCGAATCTGCGGAATTAAGAGTGCCCTGGCCGCAATTTAATATGAACTGGACAGGAGATCGTTGGGAGTACGCTCAGGCCCCATCAGGGACATATAGAATTACAGGAGTTATATATGGATATAGCAGTGTTTCTGTAGATATTACTGTGGAATATTAGCAGGGTAAGAGCAATGGCTCTCCACTGGCTGGAAAATAACAGTCCGCCTCCGCCACCGCCGTAGAAAGTCTTTTGAAAAAACTCATGCCAGGGGAATTAGACGCCGGAATCTGGATTACGGATTTTTCAGGAGCGCCACGGACGCTGTCTGTTTATATTTTTCAATACGTTTTTTGTAATGATTACATCTTCTCGTATCTGAAAATCGAACATCCCCACACAGACAAAATCGGCCCCATTCTCGAAAGCATACTTGAAACCGTCTCGGGGATGGGTAACTCCTGCGCCTAAAATTTTATAAGCAATCCACGGCTTGTTCACTTTCTTCATGAATTCGATAGTCCGTTGCGGAGTAGCTGATTGATAGTCCACATTGTTTAAGGTCTTAAAATAGAAATCGGGCTCTATCCCTTCTTTTTCACAGGCAATAGGCACATCTATCGAATGTCCGCCGACGCCCGCGATTAATCCGTTTCGTTTGATAAAATCGACGGCTTTTCCCAGCAAATCAACGCGGCCGTTTTTGACAAAATTATCTCCAACACCGCCCTGGATAAAAGCACCAACAGCCCCATTATCGACGGCCTTTTTTATGCTGCTCGTCAGGTCATTTACGTTTGGATTGGTTTGTGCAATCCATTGTATTTCCCCGCCTCTTTCGTTCCAGTATTTCTTAAAGATTCTAACCGTATTCTCAACCATCTTATCGCCGGCACCGCCACGGACGTTTGCTATGCCGGTATTTACCCCGTTTTCTTCGCTTGTCCGGTAAGTTTCAATGATTTTTTCATCGGTAAAATAATGCTTTAATAATTCAGATACGTAAATCAGGTCTCTGCTGTGTGCATATCCGTTGGTTAGATTACCGCCGCAGATAAGTCTGCTGATTTTCACGTTGCCGATTTTACCTGTCGGCATACCTTTAACGGAATCAGCCTGCGCCGGCCCTGCCGGTTTCTTAACTGCTGCCAATAGCGTTTGTTCCTCAAGACTCAAAGCCGACGCTGCTGCCGCTGAGGTAACGATAGATTTTTTCAAAAAATTACGCCTGTTAAGTTCTGCTGACATAGTCTCTCCTTTTAATTAGTTCCTATTGCGGAAACAACACTTTGTCATTCCCGCGAAAGCGGGAATCCAGTTTTTAGGCCAAAGACCCTGCTTTCGCAGGGGTGACATTGTCGGCCTTCGCTTTCCGCAACGGATATTAATTACGTATGGGCCAATTTTTTTTCGTAAATCATTTAGTTTATACAGCTACTTTTTCCCTAAAAGACCTCTTATCCCCTCCACGGACGTCTTCTATTCAGTTTTTCAGCCAATATGTTTTTGGTAATAATCGCATCCTCTCTGACTTGAAAATCGAACATTCCGACGCAGATGAAATCCGCACCGTTTTCAAAACAATACTTGAAACCGGATTTGGGCGGGATGGCGCCCGCCGCCAAAACTTTGAAGGCTATCCACGGTTTCTCCACTTTCCTCATAAATTCTATGGTCTTTTCCGGGGTCATCGACCAGTAATTGTCCGCACCATTTTCTATCACATCCAAATTTTGGTCGGGCCTTCTTGCGGACCAATAGTTGCTGTGATGTAATGTCTTCACGTAAAAATCAGCGTTATATCCTCGTTCCTCCGATTTGACAATCACAGGCAGCAGATGGGCGCCGATGCCTCCGGGCACTCCGTTCGATTTAATAAAATCAACACACTCACCAAGAAGGTCGAGATGACCGCTTCTCAGCCACTTGTCCCCTATAACTCCCTGAAGATAAATTGCTGAAGCCCCATAATCCAGGGATTTTCTTACGTCGGTTTTGAGGTCTTTTACGGTCGGGTGACCTTCCGCAATCCATTGAATCCTGCCGCCTCTTTCTTTCCAGTATTTCGGGAAGATTCTGTAAGGCCTTTCGCTCGGGTCCGCGACAATCGTATTCACACCCTGGTCCTCAAGAAGCTCCAACGTTTCCATAACCTTCTCGTCCGTATTGTAGTGCCTCATAAGCTGATGGGCATATATCAAATCTCTCGCATGCGCCCAGCCGCTGATGAGGTTGCCACCCGAAATTAATCTGCTAATCTTAAGATTGCCAATCTTTCCCGTCGGCATACCTTTAACGGAATCGGCTCGTGCAGGCCCAGCCGGCTTTTTCGCCGCTGCCGATAGGCTTTGTTCCTCAAGACCCAAAGCCGACCCGACTGCTGCGGAGGTAACGATGGATTTTGTCAAAAACTGGCGGCGATTCAGGTCTTTTTGCATCTTTGACGCCCCTGTTAATTATAGTCTTGCAGATTTGTTGGCTCAGACACGTTTTTCTGCTGCATAAAGGTTACCAGATTTGCATTTCCTTGTCAATAAGTCGCCGCTGAAATAGTTGAAAATAAGGCAATGTTTTGGTATTATGGGAATTGACGTGGGCAGGAGCGTTTCAGAGCAGTATATACGGGAAATCCCGGCTCAGAATACATAAAATCAAATGAATAAAGAGGTTTACAAATGAGACGTTTGATGTTCATTACATTACTTTTTGTCAAAATACTGATATTGAGTGATTACTGCTGTGCCGATGCTCGGGGCAAATCGGATGCAGGATTGGGCAGCAGTGAAGTATCGAATTCCCATAATAATAAAATCCATGTCGGTACACCCCCGGCGGAAATGGAGTTAAACCCGTTTTACAAAAAGTATCTGGATTGTAACGGCATCGCCGTGATTAGTTCCGAGCGGGTTGACGTTCGGGCGTTTTACCGGGTGAAAGAGCTTCTGGATAAAATGCTTGATAATCGCCCCGATGTACGCAGGGCACTGGTCAAGGATGGTGTCCGCTATATTATCATCGCTGCCGAGGAGCAGGTGACCGATATTCCGGATTATGCCAATATGAAACCAAAAGACTTTTGGAACGAACGGTCCCGCGGATTTGGCGGTCGTTTTACCAGTTGCGGCGAAGAAAACCTCCTTTCCCTGCCGATTGACCGCTATGAGGATGAAAGCATCTTTATCCACGAGCTCGCTCATGCAATTGACGGCAGGGGCCTGAGAAAGATTGAGCCTGATTTCAGGCAGCGTTTGAAGACGCTTTATGAAAATGCCATGGCCAAAGGGCTATACAAACACGATTATGCCTCTACCAATATGAGCGAATACTGGGCCGAATCCGTACAGGCCTTTTTCGACGCCGACAGGGAAAACAATTGGAACCACAACCACGTCAACACACAGCGGGAACTCTATGATTACGACCCGAAGATGGCCGATTTTGTCAGCGAAATGTTCCGCATTAACTCAGAAAACGACTGGCGATATAAACCGCTCGTCAAACAGCCGTCAGTTATTGCTCCCCCGAAAGCGGTCAACGCCGAACGGTTATCAAAATATGTTTGGTGCCGGGGATTTCCCATTCTGGGCTCGAACAAGGTTTCCGACAGGGCTATGCTCGAGGCCGACCGGATTGTACGGAATATGTTTCGCTATCGACATGATATTTTGAAAGCCATAATCGTTGCGAATGTACAATTGGCTCTTATCGCGCCGGGCCGGTCGCCGAAGGAAGTCCCCTATGTAAGAAATCTTAAGCGTAAGTGGTTTGTTAATAGGAAAGGGTCGCCGGCTAAGCAAACGCCGTTGCTTCGGTTGTCCACTTTCGAGTCGAATCTTTTGGGATTGACGGGCAATCCCGCCCCGGGCGAAAACCTTCTGATTCACGATATGGCCTTGTTGATGTATTATATTGCCGGGCTGCGTGAAACCGACCCGGAATACGACAAGAGAAGATATGTTCAGCAGTATGAGAAAGGTTTGGAGCGCGTTGATTGTCGTTTTGATGAAAAGGTCGGCAAGCTCTACCGAAACGCTAAAAAAAAGAACTTATGGGCCGGCACACCTGCTGCGAAAAACCGTTTTAACTACTTCGCCGAAGCGGTTCAATCCTTTTTTAATGCCAATCAAATCGTTACTTTGGACGCTGAAAGTCCGGCCTTTGGACGGAATCACCCTGTCAATACGCGCCGGCAACTGCAGACCTACGACCCGGATATCGCCTTGTTTGTAGGCGATATCTTCAAGCATCCCGAACGCGTTGACTGGCGCTATTCAAAACCGCCGGCAGCGAAAAATAATCCATAAAAAACTGCGGGATAAGTATTTTGTCCTTTCGCCTGGGCAAGCACTTGCGTTGCTGCTGCCCGCTTTGGCGCCCACAATCCTCGCTGGAATGACAAAAGCGGCTAAAATTGCAATTCAGCCGACTCTTTTTTTAATGTTGTGGGTTTGCAATGGCTTCAAGAACAGGTATAATATAGCCGAATTGTCAATAATAGTGAAGGTGCATTATGCGTGAAATTAGAATACGAATTGTGATAGTGTTGGCCGTAATGCTGCTGCTGTCGGCTTTTTCGGCGGCCTTGGCCGGAATCCAGCATCTGGACAAGGAGCGGGATTGGAAGTTCCTGTCAGAGCAGAGCCAGGATAAGTATCTGTTGAAAGTCACTCAAATAAAAAGGTTAGTTGACACGGGCCAATGCAGGGAAGCTGAGAAGGCATTTAATCAGCTCAAAACAGAATTTCCGGAAATTGCAAGGCCCGATTCGAATGATTTGGATATCTTCATCGAGGCCGAGCTGCTGCGCTGCAAAGGCCGCTTTGCCAGGGCGGCCAGGATTTACAAAAGGTTGTTGGATGAATGCCCGGACAGCGATTTTTATGAGGCCGCTTTGGACAGGCAGTTCCGCATTGCTACCGCCTTCCTGGCCGGAGAGAAAAAGAACGTGCTCGGTATCTTCAAAATAAAAGGCTTCTCCGAGGGCGTCAAAATGATGGAACGGATTACAGAACGCGCTCGCGATACCGCAATTGCAAAGGAGGCTGCGGTGGCAGTGGCGGAAAGTTATCAGAAAAGAAAAAAGTTCGAGGAGGCCTTCTATAAGTGGGCCGAGGTTCAGGAGAGATGGCAGACAGAACCAATTGGTAAAGATGCCCTCCTGGCTAAGGCTCGGTGTAAGCACGCTATGTATGAAGGGCCGGAGTTTAATGGCTCTGTTCTAATCGGCCGGCCATTTAATCCGGAGAGCTACTACAATAGTGCAAAGGGATGTTACGAGCAGTTCAAATCACGATATCCCGAAGACGCCGAAAAATATGAGATTGATGAAAAACTCGTGCTGATAAAAGAACAATCAGCCTTGAAGCAATTTAAGATAGCCCAATATTATCAGAAAACCGGAAGTGAAATGTCGGCCAACCTTTATTACCGAATGGTCGTGAATGTTTGGCCCCAAACGAACGCTGCAAAAAGGGCAAAGGAAATGCTTGTTGGCAATTCCGGCAGTGAAGAGAAAAAACAATGATGAAAGAACGTCTTAATAAACAGCGAGTAAGTCATACGTGCGCAAGTCACGATATGCCCGTGCTCTTATGCGCTTATGCTCTTGTGCACTTTATTTTTGCCTTTTGCGGATGCGCCGAAATGGGCGGATATTCCAACGAGTCGTTGTTTCCGGATGAAGTAAGCAGCGTTTGCCTGGAAATGTTTGACAACCGGACCTTTCGGAGGGGAGTGGAATACGAACTGTCCGATGCCCTGGCAAAGCGAATCGAGGCGGCAACGCCGTACAAGATAATTTCCAGCAAAGACCGGGCTGACACCGTAATAAGTGGGCAGATTGTAGGTATAGGTGAGTTGGTGCTTAGTACCGAACGTGAGACCGGCCGGCCGCTGGAAAGAGAAGTCCGGCTGACGGCAGTGGTTAATTGGAAAGACCTCACCACAGGCAACTTACTGATAGACAACCAGTCGGTCACTGCCTCGGCGAGCTATTCTCCGTACCAAAACCAGGACTTTACCTATGGGTCGGCTCTGGCAGCAAACAATCTGGCACGAAGAATCGTAGAATTGATGGAAGAAGAATGGTAGGAATGTGCTGCTGTGAATGAGTCGACGCATCAGCTCAAATGTGGACAACCATATAAATGGAATATCGCGTATGAGTAACGGTCAAAACAAAAAGCCAAATTCTCCCCGGTCGGGCCCGCAAGGCAGAGGCGGAAAAAAACCGCCCCTGCCAAGCTACAGGCGAGGGCCGTTTAGCTACATTATAATTGCGGTTGTGATATTCACTGCCATGATGATGCTCCAGCAATTGCGGCGGGTCGACAAGATCAGGTGGGACGAATTTATCACTCATGTTGAGAATAAACATATCCGCAGTGCCGAGCTTGGTGAGACCGAGATTAGAGGCAAGTTTAATCAGGAAGGTATTGCAAACAGGGCCGAAGGTGCCTCTGATTCTTTTTCCGTGAGCTATAACCGTGAAGCGATGGGCGAGCGGATTGAAGAGATGCTGCGCCAAAGCGGCGCGGAACTGACATGGGCCGAGCAGCGTATTTGGCTTACTATGCTGTTGAGCTGGGTATTGCCGTTGCTTGTGATATTGGGAATTTTCTACTTCCTGTTTGCTCGGCCTCTTCGCGGCGGCGCCGGAGGGATGCTAATGTCCTTTGGCAGAAGCAAGCATCGAGTACAAGGCAAAGACCGCGTCAAAATTACATTTAAGGACGTCGCTGGTATCGAAGAAGCAAAGGATGAAGTGGCTGAAATAATCGAATTCTTGAAAAGCCCGAAGAAATTTCAACGCCTTGGTGGTCGTATCCCACGCGGAGTCCTGCTTATAGGCCCGCCCGGATGCGGAAAGACATTGCTTGCAAAGGCGATTGCAGGCCAGGCGGATGTCCCATTCTTCAGCATATCAGGAAGCGATTTTGTTGAGATGTTTGTTGGCGTCGGGGCATCGCGCGTACGCGATTTGTTCAAGCAGGCCAAAGACAATTCGCCCTGCATCATCTTCCTCGACGAGGTTGACGCCATTGGACGCAAACGCGGCGCAGGCTTTGTCGGCGGCGGGCACGACGAACGTGAGCAAACGCTGAATGCGATTTTGGTCGAGATGGACGGCTTTGATACGAACGACCAGGTGATAGTCGTTGCCGCGACGAACCGCTCTGATATTTTAGACCAGGCGTTGATTCGGCCGGGAAGATTTGACAGGCAGATTTTTGTGCCACTGCCAGACTTGAAAGGCCGCGTGGATATCCTCAAGGTACACGCAAAGAATGTGAAATTAGGGCCCGATGCAAATCTCGAAAGACTGGCACGAGGAACACCTATGTTTAGCGGTGCTGACCTCGCTGCTATTATTAACGAAGCTGCCCTGGCGGCAACTATGGCCAATAAAGACTGTATCGAGACGGCCGACCTCGAAGAGGCACGCGACAAGGTCAGATGGGGAAGAGCAAAAAAGAGCAGGGTCATCGACCGGAAGGAAAGGGAAATTACCGCTTATCACGAGGCCGGCCATACCCTCGTACAATCTATGCTGGAAGAGGCGGACCCGTTACACAAGGTAAGTATCATTCCTCGCGGGCCCATGGGTGGAGCGACTTTTGCCCTGCCGGAAAAAGACAGAACGATATTCACGAAAAACTATTGTATGGCACTTTTGCAGGTATGTTTCGCCGGGCGAATTGCAGAAGAAATATTCTGCGATGATATATCCAGCGGCGCACAGTCGGATATTCAACAGGCCACACGGATTGCAAAGCAGATGATTTTGACCTGGGGTATGTCTGATGAGCTTGGGCTGATTAGTTACGGGCCGGATGCCGGACTTAAGGATATGATATACGTGATGCCGGGCGAGAAAGAATACTCGGAGAAGACCGCTGAGGCCATCGATGTCGAAGTAAAAAAGATTACCGACCAGGCTTATAAAAAAGCAAAAGAACTGATAGAAGCAAACAAGGATAAGCTTGAGCGAATAGCAAAGGCGCTGCTGAAGTATGAAACTCTTGACGCTGATGATGTCGAATTGATTTTGGAAGGCGGCAAGTTGGACAAGCCTACGGTTTCTGATTTGTTGGCCGCCGAGCAGGTAAAGAACGAAAAGAAATCAAAAACAAAAAATTAAAGAACAGAACTATCCGCACTTTTAATTTTTTCCTTCTGCTTTGTAGTTTTTAATTTTTTAAGGTGTCTAACAAAAAGAAAGGTTGCTATCTGTCATTCCCGCGAAGGCGGGAATCCAAAAGTGTCGCGTAAGTCAAAATTTCATTTTGTTACAGCTTCTTAAGGTGTCTATGCGGAAAAAAGCTGCTGCCATATTTTGTGTAGTTTTGATTTTTGTAGTCGCTGGGCGTGCCTGCGCTCAAATCCCAGACGGGCCGAATTCAACAGGCCCTGCCGGTTCCACCGATGTTGTTAGAGCCGCGGTCGAGCTGGCCAGACACGAAAATGAGTACTCCTCCGCGTTTCTTGTCCCTGCTCGAATGGACGCCAGGCCTGGAGTAGCGGTCATATTTGAAGGGACCGATGACCTTCACTATTACGCAAAGGCAGAGACCGCACCTGCCGCCATGTCCAAGCTGAAGGTCGAAGCTGAATCCGCTGATTTTGATTTCGGCGAAGCAATCTTCCCGAAATGGAGTACCTTTTTCGACGGGGCACTGGGCAAGAATATTGAGGTTTACGCCGGTCATTTCACCGTTTTTGTGCCAATCACAGCAGTTTCGGCTAAAACAAAGGTTGATTTGAGCCAGGCTGATGTTGACGTCAAGATTTCCGCCCAAGCTTGTACAGATGTGCTTTGCCTGCTGCCGTTCGAGAAAACGTTGCGGACCAGGATTAATTGGGGTCAGCGGGATTCCTGGAAACAGATTAGTTTTGAAACGGCTTCCGACACAGACCATCCCGCTGCAGGGCCTGGTTATTCGGCCTGGTTTGCGCTTGGTTTGGCGCTTTTGGCGGGCCTGTCGCTCAATATTATGCCGTGTGTCTGGCCGGTTCTCCCTCTTATCGTGATGCGCATTGTCGAGCAGGCAAGGCAGGGCAGAAAACAATCGGCGGCGTTAGGTCTTGCTTTCTGTCTTGGGATATTATTGTTCTTCGCATGCCTTGCCGGGGCGAATATTATTTTGCAGCTCTTTTATGGAACGGTATTGCAGTGGGGAGACCAATTCCGCAGTCCGCCATTTGTTGCCGGCATGGCGCTTTTGCTCGTCGTGCTGGCGCTATTTATGTTCGGGCTTTTTACTGTAACGGTCCCGTCTTCGATTGCAGGTAAATCCGGCTCCGGCAAAGGCTATTCCGGAGCCGTAGGGATGGGTTTGCTGGCTGCCGTTTTGAGCACGCCTTGCAGCTTTGCAATTTTGGCGGCCGCATTTGCCTGGGCACAGCTACAGCCTTTACCTTTGGGTACTTTTGCAATAATGGTGATAGGAATTGGCATGGCTGCGCCCTACGCAATACTAACTTCAATGCCGGCTTTGTTGAATCGCCTGCCCAAGGCCGGACGATGGATGGAATTATTTAAGCAGGCCGTTGGATTTCTTCTGCTCATTATCGCTGTAAAACTTATTGCTGCGCTTCCGGAAGTCCGCAGGATAAGCGTGTTATATTTTGCGGTCGTCCTTGCTTTTTGTGTTTGGATGTGGAGTGGGTGGATAACTTACAACACTAAAACTTCACGAAAGTGGTTTGCAAGAATCATCGCCGTCGTCTTGGCTGTTATCGCAGGATGGGCGTTTTTACCTGCACCGGCTGAAGAGCTTATTCAATGGCAAAAGTACGATGCCGCCGCAATAGAGACGGCTAACGCCGAGGCAAGACCCGTCCTGATTAAGTTTACCGCGGACTGGTGCTGGAACTGTGGAGTGGTCGAGAAGGTGGTGTACCGACGAAAAGATATTGCCGGACTAATCGAACAAAAAAATGTTCTGGCAATTAAAGCCGACACCACTGAAAAAAATCATCCCGCGGCTATTGCTTTGAAAAACAAATACAAGGAACCCGGCGTTCCCGTAACCATATTGCATATACCCGGCGAAAAAGAGCCGGTGAGATTGCGTCAGATATTTTTTACCAAAAAACTAAAACAGATTTTAGAAAAGCTCCCTTCCGAAAAGTAGCTATGGCAAAGAAAGCATTAAAAATAAGGGTACGCCCTGAGCGAAGCCGAAGGGTCGATAAGGCCGAGGTGGAAAAGCGCGTAAAGAAGATTTGGCCGATACTGGAAAAGACATACCCGCATGCCAAAAGTGCGCTCAACTTCAGGAACCCGTTCCAGATGCTTATTGCAACAATTTTGTCGGCCCAGTGCACGGACGCAAGGATCAATATGGTCACCAAAGTTGTGTTCGAAAAGTACAAATCAGCCGCCGATTGGGCAAAAGCTGACCTTAAACAAATCGAGTCCGATATAAAAAGCACGGGCTTTTACCACAATAAGGCAGTCAGTATCAAAAATGCCTCCAAGGCGATAATCGAGCGGTTCGACGGCAGGGTCCCTGATACGATGGAAGAGCTCGTGACGCTGCCGGGCGTGGGCAGAAAGACGGCAAATGTCGTCCTCGGCAGCGCTTTCGGAAAGCCCGCAATCGCTTGTGACACCCACGTTATTCGCCTTTCCCGCCGCCTGGGGCTTTCCCCGAACAGCGACCCGGTAAAGTTGGAATTTGATTTAGCCGAAATACTGCCAGAGAGAATCTGGACTGTCTTCAGTCATGCGTTAATTCTGCATGGCCGAAGGTATTGCCGCGCCCGGAAGCCTGATTGTCGGAATTGTCCGATTTCAAAATATTGTCCTGCTGCCAACAATTCGGATTTATGGTAGAAAAACTGCAAAATAGAAAATGGGATACTCGATATTCGCAACACGAGCATCGAGAATCGAGGTACGAGATATGATGGATGTTCTTGAAAATCCCGTCAGAGACCTCTGGCGCATATTCAGGGTAATGGCTGAGTTTGTAGAGGGCTTTGATGAGCTTGGTACGGTCGGCCCCGCCGTTTCTTTCTTTGGCTCTGCGAGGGCGAAGCCGGACGAAAAATACTATAAACTCGCACAAAAGACCGCCTGTGAGGTAGCGAAGGCAGGATTTGCTGTGATAACCGGCGGCGGAGGCGGAATCATGGAGGCGGCAAATAAGGGAGCGGCCGAAGTGGGCGGCAGAAGCATCGGCCTCAATATCGAGCTGCCGATGGAGCAAATACCGAACAAGTACCAGAATCTATCATTGCATTTCAAGTATTTCTTCTGTCGTAAGGTGATGTTCTTGAAATACGCTCACGGCTTTGTAGTCTTCCCCGGCGGCTACGGCACTATGGATGAGTTTTTCGAATCCCTCGTACTGATTCAGACCTTAAAGCAGGCATCTTTTCCCGTGATTTTGATGGGAAGTGACTACTGGGAAGGATTAGTTAATTGGATGGAGGAAAAGATGCTGAAAGAACACGGGTATATTGCCCCGGAAGATATGGATGTCTTCACCGTCCTCGATGCCCCCCAGGCCGCCGTTAAGGTTATTATGGATTTCAAGGAAGCAGAGGGACCGGTCGGAATAGAGCTGCCCACAGGAATGAAAAAAATGTGAAATACAGTGCTGCTCCGTTGCCCTCTTGTCCCCGCGAAAGCCATCCCACAGAGCCCCGACCGTAAGGGAGGGGTACCATCTTTCCGACTCAAAATTATTTACTTCTCAGTTTAACTCGGCGTTCTTATTTGTTTAGCCGTCGCCGGCAAGCCTGCCTTGAGCCTGCCGAAGGGGCGACGGGTGGCAGCCTCAAGCCCTGTTCCGAACGAAGTCGAAAGAGCAGCTTGCCTGTACCTGATGTACCTTAGGGGGATGGTAATCTCCATCCACTTATCTTTCGGATTCACTATGGGACCGGAGGCGGAGACCATGGTGGCCATGGTGGCGGTGGTGGTACTGCGACCACCCTAATTCTCACTGCCGCCGAGGTCCGTCGCTGCTCCATCATCGTCGGTGGCCCTGGCTGTAATGTTATAGGTACCTTCCGGGTGCTCGTACCAGCCGGTTGTCCAACCATCAGCCCCATCGTTATCCTCACCGATTTTGCTGCCATCGGCGAAGAATTCCACACTCACCACTGAACCGTCATAGTCCCACGCATCGGCCTCGATTTCTATCGTCTGGTCAGGATTGAACTCGGCTCCATTCTGCGGCTTGGTAATAGTTACGTTGGGCGGCCAGTTCGACCCAGGCGGTTGAGGACCATAGCCTAATGCGCTTAGCGAATAGAGCAGCTTTTCAATGCTTCTCTCCAGCGCCTTCTTCGAAAGCTCCCCATGCTGAATGGCCGAATGAATTGTCTGCATCGCTTTGATTATGTCACCTTTCTTCAAATCACCATAATCTCCACTTTCAAGCAATGCCCCAAGTGCTTTGTACGCCCCACACTCTTTCTCCAGCGCAGCATCTATTCTTTCCAGTGTCCCAAACTTATCAGTAATCGCCGCCTCAATCCTCGCAACAGCAATTTCATCTGGTGTCGGGGGTATAATTTCGTATGCCCCAATATCGAACTCCGGCAATTCACCGTTGTTGTCCACGTCCGGAACATCAATTGGGCGTATTTGGCCTTCGATATCAGTATAAACACCCGCATCCATACCGGCGTCGATACACGGTGACTCATCAGACAAATAATAATCGCGTGCATACAGGTCGGGATTTGAGGCATCGACAAACAACGGGTCAGCATCGATGTTTCCACCACCATCGATAGTAGAACTGCCACGTCGGTTAACCACTTTAGGGCCGTTCCAGCCACCCTCGATATCGCAATAAATGATCGTGGGATGACAGTCACCGTTATTGTCTATTTCACCTCCTGAAGAGGCGGAATTCCCCCAGAAAATACACTTAGTGATAATCGGCGAAGCGTACGGGGCGTTATGAATCGCACCTCCGTAACGAGTTGAGTTTCCATTGAAGGTACAGTTAATGATACTCGGCGAGCTGCGGTCGTTTCTGATTGCTCCGCCTGACTCGGTGGCTGTATTCCCCACAAAAAGGCAATTCACTATCGTTGATGAGGTTTCACCTGCATTCAATATGGCGCCTCCGTCGGCGGAGTAATTATCACAAACATTTCTTATGAATACGCATCCGCTGATAAGCGCGTTGCTGTGTGTGAGGCGTATACCCCCAGCGTGGTCCCCCGCTCGGTTTTCCTCAAAGGTGCAGTTAGTAACTATCGGCGATGAATTTCCAGCGTGAATTCCACCACCTAAGATTTTGGCTGAGTTACTGGTGAACATACAGTTGTTGATGGTAGGACTGCTATAATCACAGCGTATTCCAGCGCCATAATCAGCGGAGCCGTTAGTAATGGCGAATCCCTCAACGATTGCGCTCTGGTCTTCGCCAGTGTGGAAAAAGAACGCACGTCCATCTTTTTCGCAATCGATGGTAGCAAACTGCGGCCCGTTTTGTGAGCGAACGGTTATTGCACGCCCGCCCAAATCGAGGTTTTTGTTACCCGTGCCGGTATAGGTGCCGTCGGCGACAATAATAACATCACCATCAACAGCGGCGTCAATAGCGGCCTGAATCGTAACGTATTCGTCCGGTACAAGTAATTCATCCGCCAAAACTGGTCCACACAGAGCCAACAGACCGACCATCGCCACAAAAATCATTTTCGCTTTCATAATTTCTACCACCAATTAAATTCACCTCTTTTAATTCATGCTCCGCTCAATTAGGGCAAACCAAAACAAGCGGAAAGGTTCGCCTCGGACTATTCCTCTGGTGGTGCAAATACTCCCAAGGTGCTCAAGTCCTCTATTATCTATAATCATAGACATTAACTGCTGAAAGTCAACTGATTTTTTACAGATTTTCTGTTTTCAGGAAATTCTTTCAATGCAATTTCACCGGAAGGACTTTTGAACTTAACTCAGTTATCTGAATGCCTCATTAATTAAAGTGCAAAAGTTCGTTGCATATACAACTAACTCCCAATCTGCTGCCTATTAGCTTCTTTATATTATCTTGCGTTGTAACTTCTTTCACCCCCCTATCGACTTTATACCAATATCCAAAGCCTTCTTTTCTCGTCACCTTCAAATTGTGAATTCTTACTTTACTCAAACTGACCTATTTCATGCTGTCATACCGAGCAAAGAGAAGCATCCGGCCTAAAAATGAAGATAAAAGAACATTTCGCTGCACGGGATTCTTCACTTCGTTCAGAATGACGAATTGGGTTATCCTATTGTCAATAAAACAGTTATAATAAATATCCAATCCATATCAGTTAGTTTAAGTTACTTTACTTTTATGTTCCACGTGAAACATTTTGCCATCTTTAATTTCACATTCCAGGCAACACCGGAATAAACGATTGTTGTTCTGTCCTCTAAAATGCAAGCCTTCGATACACATAATGATTGTAGCCATAGACCGGTTATTGTGTTCTCGCAACAATCTTCTAACGCCCACTGGTGTATAACTGAACGCTAAAAAAGCTCGTAACAAGCTGCCGTCCACGCGCACACTTTGAAAGCCTGCTGTTTTGGATGGAATCGTTCGTTCGCACCTATTTCCCGTGTCTCTACGACGTCTGCTGAAAGTCTCTACCTGTCAGTATGGTCGTTCTCATTGCCTTCTTGCACCTAATTCTTTGTTGTTATCTTCTGTTTTTTCCTTATCATTGTTTCACGTGGAACGTTTTTTTTATACTAAAAAACTTTTTGTGTGTACAAAGTTGCAGAATTTCAGGCAAAAATTCCGAAATATCATTTAGGCCCACGTCTAAACGCCGGATAAAGTGGGCAAAACAAAAGCCAAGCCAGGCAGTATTGCTAATACTAAGGAATTTCATTTTGAAACTTATTACGGCCTTAACAATTTGTCTGCCTGCGGTGGTTCAGAATTATCCGCCCCGATAGACGTAATTTGGGTGCCCTCACAAAATCGCGTATAGTTGTAAAGGAGCTTTTCTATGACTAACAAAAAAAGAGAAAAACCAAAACATCTCGGAAGGGGACTCGCGTCACTTATATGTCCGATAATATCTGCCGCCGACGCAGAAGCAAATCAGGTAATGTCTAATACCCCAAGAACCTCTAACTACCCACCAGACAAAGAGTTACAAGATTCTCTACAAGAAATCAGCATTTATGACATAGCTCCGAATCCCTATCAGGCCCGAACCGTCTGGGACCAGCAGGAGTTGGCAGATTTAGCCGAGTCCATAAAGGCCAACGGAGTAATTCAGCCGATTATCGTTCGCAGGGCAGGGACAGGGTTCCAGCTTATTGCCGGTGAACGACGATTCAGGGCATCAAAATTAGCTTCTCTGACGAAAATACCAGCTCTCATACGACAGGCAACCGATCAGCAACTGCTCGAATTGGCGTTGATTGAGAATATACACAGGGCTAACCTAAATCCTATAGAACGGGCAAAGGCATATCAAAACTATCTAAGCACATTTTCTCTGACCCAGGCAGGGGCAGCCGAAAGACTTGGTGAAGACCGCTCCGTTATCGCTAACCACTTGCGTCTGCTCGACTTACCGGAAGAAATCAAGCAACTGTTGGCCGAGCGGCAGCTAACTATGGGCCACGCTCGCGCGATACTTGCCCTGCCCACCGATGAGCTTCGCCGAAAGCTTGCCAACCGAGCGATGGCAGGTCGGCTTAGTGTCCGCGAAGTCGAAAGATTGGTCCGCAGATACCTTACAGGCATTGGCCATACAAGAACAACACACGCAAAACCGCCTCATATAATTGACCTCGAAACAAAACTCGGTACTCAGCTTGGAACAAAGGTACTCATTGAAACACGAAAAAATGGAACAAGAGGAAGGATAATCGTTGAATTTCACTCTCTCGACGAATTTGATAGAATCGCAGAAACGCTTGGCCTGGCAACAATGGAGCAGGTCTAAAAATCGCCAAAAAATCAAAAATCAGCCGTTTTTAGTAATGGAGTGCCGACATTTTCGTGTATAATATATATTATTTGCTAAATGACCGGAAAAAGACCCCTGGAAACCGGTTGTGGATTCAAAGGAGGAAAACAAAAATGAAGCCGACAATAATATTCTGCCTGGTTCTGTTGTTAGTCTTTACCGCAGTTTCTGCACAGAATACAACCAAGTCGCTCCACGAAGCTGCGCGTGACGGCGACATCGCACAGGTCCAGTCGCACTTTCTAAAAGGCGCCAATATCGATGAAAATGATGAGGACGGCTTTACACCTCTGCACCTTGCTGCCTCCAGAGGCCACAAGGGCGTCGCAGAAATGCTTATTGCCAGCGGCGCCAACGTAAATGCCAGTAGCCGGAAGTTCAGGAGTACCCCGCTGCATCACGCCGCCGGCAAAGGCCACAAGGACGTAGTGCAACTTCTCATCGACAAAGGCGCTAATGTCAATGCAAAGGACAACAAACAGCGTACGCCCCTGCGCCTTGCAGCCGAGGGCAACCATAGGGACATAGTCGAAATGCTTATCGCAAAGGGGGCCGATGTCAATGCAACGCAAGACCATGGCCGCACGCTCCTGCACAGTGCCGCCGATGCAGGCCACAAGGATGTAGCAGAGCTGCTTATTTCAAAGGGCATCGATATCAATATAAAGGACAGCTTCGGACAGACAGCCCTTCACCTCGCAGCCAGACACGGACATGCAAACGTGGTCGAGCTGCTTCTCGCAAAAGTCACAGATGTCAACGTCAAGGACAGGCTCGGACTTACCCCCCTGCACAGCGCAGCGCTTGGAGGCAACAGCAGTGTCGGCCGGCTCCTTATCGCAAAGGGTGCTGATGTAAACGCAAAGCAGATAGGGGACATTACGCCCCTTCACCTCGCTGCCCGCAGTGGACATAAGGCTATGGTAGAGCTACTTGCCGACAAGGGTGCAGATGTCAACGCAAAGCACAGCGATGGCTGGACGCCGCTGCACGAGGCTGCCGTTGGAGGCCGCGGAGATGTAGCCGAACTACTCATTGCAAAAGGTGCAGACATCAATGCCAAAGACAAGACCGGCTGGACCCCCTTGCGGCGGGCAAAAGAGCAGGGGCATCGCCGGGTTGTCGAGCTTTTGCTAAAGCACGGCGCCAAAGGTGATGCCTCTATCAAGATAGCAGATAAGAGTTTGCCGCCTGCTGAAAATAAAAAACAGGCGCCCAAACAGATAATCGACATAAGCTCAATAGCAAATATAGACCCGCTTGATGACCCGAACGCTGCAAAAGCAAGACTCAGGAAGTTTGAAGGTCTCGAAGAGGGGTTAAAAAACGTCGAAAAGGAAAGCCAAAAGGTAACAACCGAATGGGTTCGCGGGCTAAAGGGAAGTACGCCTACCCTCATCAAGGCAGTTTATGAGCAGGTCGGCGCAGAGTTTGAGTTCGTACGAAAGCAGACTGTTGAAGAAGCCGCCGAAAAGATGACAGCCGCAATCGATGGGCTGCTGGTGAGCAGGAAGGAAAGGTTCGACAGAATTGTCGAGAGAATGCAGGAAGAAAAGAAACGCCGAGAGCAGCGGGAGTCAAGGAGAACGAGAAGTTCGCGAAGGAGCACCAGGGGCCGAACGGGAACTATGGACAGCGGCTATAACAGAGGAAGGTACACTGATACTATGAGGCAGGACCGCAGAGGTTCTCCGCAGTATACAACCGTCAGTCAACCGTGGACCAATGTGAGTTTAAAGCTCCCGTTTAACGACCCGAACGACGTTAAAATCAGGCTCAAGGACTTTCAAGGTCTCCAAATCGCACTAAAAACAGTGGACAGAACCGGTGCAAGGGAGGTACGAGAGTGGATGCGCACCCAGAGCGAAGCCACACCAATTCTGGCAAAGACCGTATATACGCAGGTCGCAGCAGAGCTTAAGTTCACCAGAAAGCTCGCCATTGAAGAAAAAGCGGCAAAGACGGCAGTGGCAATCGACGGCCTGCTGGTAAGCAGACAAGAGCGCTTCGGAAGACTTGTCAGAATAATGCTCGAGGAAAAAAGAAACCTACGCCGCGTAGAGCGCCGACCGGGCAGAATCGGTACCCGACGATAACCGAATAAAGCCGGCTTTATGGAAGCCGACAGTCTGCCCAACACCCGGGAGCTATGACGGCATTTGCCTCTGGGGCTGCAAGGTGAAGTAGATAAGACGCGTATCGCGTAAAACAAGAACGCCGAACGATATCGGAACCACAGTTGCCTGAATTCCTTACGCAGATTAACAGCAC
Organism: Planctomycetota bacterium; assembly: GCA_013349615.1. GTDB lineage: Bacteria > Planctomycetota > Phycisphaerae > Sedimentisphaerales > Anaerobacaceae > CS2-K091. The sequence continues at coordinate 30,734 of DUZJ01000024.1, forward strand.
TGAAAAGTGAGATTGTTGTGATTTGGGGAAATTGGGGTTTTCCAGGTTTTTTTAGGTTCATTTCCTTGAGGATTTTAGTTTTTAGGCTAAAAATGGGGGTGGGTGTGTCAATATGCAGAGCTTGGGCAAAACAGGCAAGAATAAAACGGTGAAAAATGCGCAAAAATTGTCCAAAAGTTAATAGGAAATTGCAAAAATGCGCGCTTTTTAACCAAAAATGAGCAAATAATTGCCCTTTTTGTATTTTAACATTTTGTTAATCTGCGCAGGATGGGGAAACTGTACTTTGCCACAGAGGACACCGAGGACGCAGAGAAAAAATGAAAAATCCCAATTACAGATTAAAACTCACAAAGGGGGCTGGATGCTGGGTGCTGGATATTCGCTACTCGTGAGCAAATGCGGGCTTTTTTGTGTGTTTTTGCCTGTCATTGCGTGATTCCCATCCAGAACATCGTTAAAAACCACTACAAAACGCAAAAAATACCTTTCGTCCGAAAAAAAGTGTCCTGATTTTTACGAATTCCACTTAAAAAATGTTATAATACTTTTACAAAGTTTTTCTGTAGATTTTGACAGAATAGGAGAAACAAAATGAAACGGCACAATATCACCCCAATCGTAATCGCTTCAATATCACTTTTCCTCGTAAACCTTACTTTCGCCGCACTGCCCAGATACGAAATCACCGACCTCGGCACTCTCGGCGGGTACTCCAGTTGGGCACACGCTATCAACGACGCTGGGCAAGTGGTCGGGCAGTCGCTTACCGCTGACCAGCAAGTTCATGCTTTTCTTTGGGACAATGCCATCGGGATGATCGACCTTGGTACCATCGGCAACCTTGCGAGTATTGCCGGGGGAATCAATAACAACGAGCAGGTAGTAGGGGCTTTATCTATCCCCGGAGGTATACCTCGTGCCTTCATTTGGGACAGTGCCGCCGGAATGGTCGAACTGGGCGCTGGCGGTGCTTGCAGCATCAACGACGCTGGACAGGTAGTCGGCAGCTTTCCTACCGTCTATGACCCGCTCATTCACGGTTTCAGGTCTCACGCCTGTATCTGGGATGGTATCAATGGCATGATTGACCTGGGCACACTTGGCAGTCCTTGTCCTGATTCTACATGCCCCGATTACAGCCGCGCTATTGGCATCAATGATGCTGGCCAAGTGGTTGGTTCTTCATCCACCAGCAGTGGTGAGGTACACGCTTTCCTCTGGGATAGTACCAACGGCATGCGCGACCTGGGCACACTCGGCGGCACCCGAAGCTGGGCTAGTTCCATCAATAACGATGGGCACATAGTCGGGAATTCATATAGTGTCGATGATAAGTACAGTAGCATGCATGCCTTTCTCTGGGATAGTATCAGCGGCATGCGTGACCTGGGTACCCTCGGCGGTAACATAAGCGAGGCCTACGCCATTAATGATCACGGTCAGGTGGTCGGACATTCATATACCATAGACAACGATTACGACAGCATTCGTCCTTTCTTATGGGACAGTAACAACGGCATGGTCAGACTTGATGAGCTGCTGCCCGCTGATTCCGCTTTGACGGAGCTGAGAGCTCACGGCATCAACAACCGCGGCCAGATCGTGGGTTCGGGCGTAACCATCGCAGGTAAAGCTCACGCGATCCTTATGACCCCGGTCCCGCCTAAAATAATTTACGTCGACGACGATGCCACCGGTGCAAATGATGGCTCATCCTGGGCCGATGCCTTTAACTATCTGCAAGACGCCCTCGCCGCCGTCTGGAGCGGCGATGAAATCCGCGTCGCCCAGGGCATTTACAAGCCTGACCAAGGGGAGGAATTCGCACCGGGTGACAGGTGGGCCGCATTTCGGATAGACAGTGGCGTAACTATCACGGGCGGTTATGGCGGCTTGTGTGAGTCGGATCCCGATGCAAGAGACGTAGAAAAATATGAGACTATTCTGAGTGGAGACCTAAATGGCAACGACATGGCTGTGGAGGACCCTTGCGAGCTTTTGACCCATACGAGTAGAAACGAGAACAGTTATCATGTAGTAACAGGTTTTGAAATTTACTCGATGGCCACATTAGACGGTCTAACCATAAGCGGCGGCAATGCAAACTATACTTTAGGCTGGCCGCCACGACATGCAGGCAATTGCGGTGGCGGGATGTACAATGAATCCAGTAGTGCGACTTTGATTGAGTGTACTTTTAGAAAGAATTCGGCGAGATTTGGCGGTGGTATGTACAATAGTAATATGGACGGCCCATGCAATCCATTACTGAAGGAATGTACATTTTTCGGTAACTACGCTCACGATGGAGGTGGCGGCGCGATGTATAATTACGGAAATTACGGTTATTATCGCAGAGGACCTTATCCGAAACTCGTCAATTGTATCTTTAGTGAAAACTCAACAGAGCATAATGGAGGGAGTATGTGCAACTGGGATTGCAGCCCAACACTTACCGACTGTATTTTCATCAATAATTCAGCACTAAAAGCTGGAGGAGGACTATGCAACGATGGGGCTTGTGATACAAAGATAATAAATTGCAAATTCATAGCTAATTTAGCAGGTTCGGGTGGTGGTATGTATAACTGGGGAGATCCCGAATACGAGTGCTACCCAAGTCTGAACAACTGTATATTTAGCCATAATTCGGCCTGTTCTCGCGGTGGTGGGCTGTACAATTATGGTTATTGCGATCCAACAATAACCAATTGTAGCTTTATCACTAATACAGCCATCTTCGGTGGAGGAATGGCGGATGATTGGACCGCCTCCCCAGTCTTAATAAATTGCTTGTATAGTGCTAACACCGCCAAGTATGGAGGTGGCCTATACAATAACGGTTCCAGATACTATCTAACTGGACCAAAGTTTACTAATTGCACTTTTACTCAAAATTCTGCAAACAGCGGAACCACTCTTGCTTGCGATTCTCAGAAAAATGAATACCGGAGTACAATCTTAATGGCAAACTGTATCCTCTGGGACGGCGGCGATGAAATATGGAACAACGACAATTCAACTATCACAATCACCTACAGCGACATCCAAAGCAGCTGGCCCGGCGAGGGCAACATCAATGCGGACCCCTTGTTTGTTGAGCCGGGCTATTGGGCGGTTGGGGAGGATGATTATTTCTGGATTGACGGCGACTATCATTTGCTGCCAGATTCGCCGTGCATCGATGCCGGTGACCCGAATTATGTGGCCGAGCCGAATGAAACAGGCCTCGATGGTAAATCCCGTATAATCGGCGGCCGAATCGATATGGGGGCTTACGAGGCGCCAATATTCGCCGAGGCAAGAATCCTCCCTCGTACTATAAATTTGGCAAGCAAAGGCAAATCAATTACGTGCTATATCTGGTTACCCGAAGATTACAATGTTACCGACATCGAGCCCAACAGCGTTCTTCTTGAGAATGGAATTGAACCTGACGAGTTTTCGGTCAATGAACAAAGACAAGTCGCAGTACTCAGGTTCAGCCGCTCAGAGGTTCAGGGAATTCTCGACATTGGCGAGGTCGAACTGACAATCGCCGGCCAACTTACAGACGGGACCGTTTTCGAGGGCACAGATTTAATCAAAGTGATAAATAAAGCCAGCCGAAAACCCGCTAAGTAGCGACACCTCCTGCCGGCATCCGGCAAAGAGGCCCTTTTGTTTTTCAGAGCTTTCGGTTATAATCCCTGCGCAATTTTGGCAAGGGCCGCAAAATGGAAAAACGCTTAACGGGAAAAGTCGCAATAGTAACAGGGGCCAGCAGGGGTATCGGCAGAGCTATCAGCGTCGCATTGGCAAAAGAGGCCGCAACAATCGTCCTGACCGCGCGAGCGATAGATAAGCTCAAAGAAACCGCCGAGCAGGTTACAGCAGTTGGCGGAAAAGCACACATCATCCCCGCCGAACTGACCGATGAGCAGTCCATCAAGGACCTCGTCAGAGCAACCGGCGAAAGGTTCAGCCGGCTTGATATATTGGTCAACAACGCAGGCATCACTCACTCATCAAAGCTGGAAGAGACCGCAACCGAAGACTGGGACCGCTGCCACAACGTAAATGCACGCGCACCGTTCATTCTTTGCAGGGAGGCTCTGCCGCTGTTAAAAAAATCGGAGGCGGCATACATTATCAACATCGCCTCCGTTGTAGGCGTAAAGGGTTATCCGAGTCAAAGCGCATATACCGCTTCCAAGCACGCCCTTCGCGGAATGACGATATCGTTATCTGAGGAGCTGAAAGGCTCGAATATTCGCGTGCATTTGCTCTGTCCCGGCGGGGTGGATACCGACTTGGTGCAAAAAGTTCGCCCGGACATAAAAAAGCAGGACCTTATGCAACCGGAAGAAATCGCAGAATTGGTCCTGTACCTTGTCACCCACAAAGGAAACGCCGTCATTGATGAGCTGCACATCCGAAGGGCGGCCTCAACGCCGTGGTTTTAGAATTCCCCCACATTATATTAAAGGATAAAGATGCGGGTCGTAATACAGAGAGTTTTGCAGGCACAGGTTGAAGTGAATGGCCGGATGGTTGGCCGAATCGACAAAGGCTTCCTGGTCTATCTCGGCGTCGGTAAAGAGGACACTATAAAAGATGCTGAATTTTTAGCTGAAAAGCTCGTGAACCTGCGTATCTTCCCTGATGAAGCCGGCAAAATGAATCGAAGCCTGCTCGATGTCGGCGGCAAAATTCTGCTCATCAGTAATTTCACCTTACACGGCGATTGCCGAAAGGGACGCCGCCCCGGCTTTGATGCCGCCGCCGAACCGAACTTAGCCAACCAGCTCTACGAAAAAGTTGCCGACCTTATTATCGAGCACGGCGTTGCCGTCGAGAAAGGCGTCTTCGGCGAATATATGCACGTAACCAGCACCAACGACGGCCCCGTAACATTCCTCCTCGACAGCTCCCGCTTGTTTTAACAGTTATCAGCAGCAAATTTGGCTTGACGAATTATCCCGGTATTCATAGACTCACTTCTTTGTTTAATTGCTGTTTTCAAGGGTTAAGCAGTGCAGGAAGCTATTGCAAAAGCTGGCGCGCTCATCGAGGCGATGGAGTATATCCGCAGCTTTCGCGGCCGAATCGTGGTCGTAAAGCTCGGCGGAAGCGTCCTCGACGACACATCCCTGCGCAAAAAGCTGCTGACCGACATCGCCTTTATGGCCACAGTCGGTATGCAGCCCATCATCGTCCACGGCGGCGGAAAGGCCATCACAAGGGCAATGAACGAGGCGGGCCTCGAGCCCGTCTGGGTACAGGGCCGGCGATATACCGACCAGCGGACACTGACGATAGCAGAGCATACGCTGGTACAAACAATCAATACGCCCATCTGCGAGACCCTCTCGGAGCTGGACTGCCGGCCTATGGGACTGCATTCGCTCAGCAGTTGCGTTTTGTTTGCCGAGCCCCTGAGACTGGCCGGCGAAGATGGACGAAAGCTCGACCTCGGATTGGTTGGACAAGTCGTCGATGTCAACGCGAAATTGTTAAAGACCCTCTGCGCCGACGGCACTATACCCGTGATTGCCTCCGTAGCCAAAGACAGGGCGGGCGGCAAGTTGAATGTAAACGCCGACAGCGCCGCCGGAAAGGTCGCCGCCGCAGTCGTAGCTGAAAAGCTCGTCGTCGTAAGTGACACACACGGAATACTGACAGACCTCGAGGACCCGGACAGCAGGGTCTCGAGCGCAGACGAAACGCAGATTAAGGAAATGATTGAATCAGGCACAATCACCGGCGCAATGCTGCCCAAGGTCGGTGCCTGCCTGACGGCCCTGGACGCAGGCGTCAAAAAGGCGCATATTATCGACGGCCGAATACAGCATTCGCTGCTCTTGGAAATTTATACCGACAAAGGAATAGGGACACAGATAGTTAAAAATTAACAGAACACAGGTAGAAAGGGGCAAATATGACAAATGAAATTTTGGCCTTCTGGACCCCGGGGCCATTGGAGTTGATAGTTGTGTTTTTTGTATTCTTTTATAGCTATGTGGCCCCCGCTGTTGGCTTGATTGCCTTAGGTTTGTTAATCCTTGCCAGAAAAGACAAGGAAAGAAAAGAACTTCACAGACAGGTGCAGGAACTTACTGAAGAAGTTGCCAGGTTGAAGCAACAGCAAGAATAGATAAGTACGAGAAAAAAGTTATGACTACTGAAGAAACGATAGATTTATTTGATAAATACGTTATCGGCAACTATACCCGCCTGCCGCGAGTCATCGTCAAAGGCGAAGGCTGCTACATGTTCGACGCCGACGGCAACAGGATACTCGATATGTTTCCCGGCTGGGCGGTCAGCGCCATAGGTCACTGCCACCCCAAAGTCGTCGAAGCAATCCGCACCCAGGCCGGTGAGCTTCTGCACATCGACAATACATTCTACTCCGGGCCGCAGGGCAGATTAGCGAAGCTTTTAAGCGAACGCGCGTTCGGCGGCAAATCCTTTTTCTGCAACAGCGGCGCCGCGGCAAACGAGGCGGCACTCAAGCTGGCTCGCCTGCACACATCACAGCAAAAGTATAAGTTCATAACCGCCGAGGGCAGCTTCCACGGCCGAACTTTTGCCACCTTGACGGCAACCGCGCAGCCAAAGCATCACGAAGGTCTGCTGCCGCTGTTGCCGGGCTTTGTTTATGTACCGTTTAATAATATTCAGGCACTCGAAGCCGCATTCACCGATGAAGTCGCAGCCGTTATGGTTGAGCCAATCCAGGGTGAGGGCGGAATAAACATCGCAACGAAAGAATATTTACAGGCAATCCGGCGCCTCTGCGATGAAAATGGAGCGCTCGTGATTTTCGACGAAGTCCAAACGGGAATAGGCAGGACCGGCAAATGGTTCGCATATCAGCATTTCGGAATTGAGCCGGACATTATGACGATGGCAAAGGCACTCGGCGGCGGCGTCGCTATTGGCGCCATGATGGCCAAAGAAGAAGTCGCCGCCTCGCTGGTCCCCGGCAAACACGCCACTACATTTGGCGGCAGCGCTTTGGTCTGTGCGGCGGCAGTCGCGGTAATTGAAGCAATAGAAGAAGAAAAGCTCCTGGAAAACGCCATAAACATCGGCCAATATGCTAAAGACAAACTCGACCAGTTGAAGCAAAAACATTCCATTATTGACCATGTTCGCGGCGTCGGCTTGATGATTGGCCTTCAATTAAACACGCCCGGCGCCGAGATAGTCGATAAATGCCTGCAGAATGGCCTGCGGATAAACTGCACACAGGGTACGGTCCTGCGGCTTATGCCCCCGATGATTGTAAACAAAAGCCAGATTGACCAGGCCATTGACATCCTTGATAATGTTTTGACGGAGGGTCAAAAATGAAAGATTTTCTCTCTATTAGTGATTATACCACCGAGAGGCTCAAAGACCTGCTGCGGACAAGCGCCAGACTGAAGAGTTTATACAGCGTCGGCGGTACAGACTTATGCATTCCCGGCAAAGTCCTCGCAATGCTCTTCGAAAAGCCGAGTCTGCGAACCAGAATCAGCTTCCAGGTCGCTATGACCGACCTCGGCGGAAGTGCCATTTACGTCAAGCCCGAAGACATCGGCGGCATCGGAAAACGCGAGCCGATAAAAGATATGGCAAGGGTCATGAGCCGATACGTCGACGGAATAATGGCACGGACCTTCGAGCATTCTACCATCACCGAATTAGCTCAGTTCGCAACCGTGCCGGTAATAAATGCACTGACCGACTGGCTGCACCCCTGCCAGGCAATGGCCGACGTACTCACCATTCAGGAGCACTGTGAAGACTTGCAAGGCGTCAAAATCGCATTCATCGGTGATGGCAATAACGTTGCTCGCTCCCTCGCATTTGCCTGCGCAAAGCTGGGTATGAAAATGGTCGTCGCTTCCCCAGCCGGTTACGAGCTTGATGCCGACTCTATCAAGAAGGCAAACAAAATTGCCACCAACACTGTCACCCGGATAAACGAACCGACCCGGGCTGTTGCTGATGCCAATATCGTTTATACCGACACCTGTCAGTATGGGCCAGGAGGCCGAAAAGCAGAAACGCTGCGCCGACTTTACAGGCTTTCAGGTAAACGCCGAGCTGCTCGAATCCGCGCCGCCTGACGCCAAAATTATGCACTGTTTGCCCGCTAATCGCGGCCTCGAAATTACCGATGATGTTGTAGAGTCGCCCAATTCGATTATGTTCGACCAGGCCGAAAACCGACTCCACTTCCAGAGGGCCTTATTAAAAAAACTATTGAGCTAAAAATGACACATCATAAAATAATTATTGGTGATTCAAGACGGATGACAGAGGTACCTGGTGAATCTATCCATCTTGTTATTACATCCCCGCCATATTGGCAACTAAAGGATTATGGAAGTGGCGAGCAAATAGGTTTCAATGATAGTTATGAAGATTATATCAATAATCTCAATATTGTCTGGGGCCAATGCCACAGAGTCTTAAATAAGGGTTGTCGTTTGTGTGTGAATATCGGCGACCAATTTGCTCGGTCTGTTTATTATGGAAGATACAAAGTCATTCCTATAAGAACTGAAATCATAAAGTTTTGCGAAACCATAGGTTTTGACTATATGGGAGCAGTTATCTGGCAAAAAGTTACGACCTGTAATACTACTGGCGGGGCGACAATAATGGGCTCGTTCCCATTTCCAAGAAATGGAATTCTCAAAATTGATTATGAATTTATTCTGATTTTCAAAAAGCATGGTACCTCGCCGAAGGTCAGCAAAGAAATTAAAGAAAAATCGAAAATGACTATAGAAGAATGGAACCAATTTTTTGCCGGCCATTGGAATATTCCGGGTGAAAAACAAGATAAGCATTTGGCGGTGTTCCCTGAAGAGATACCCCGCCGGTTAATCAAAATGTTCAGTTTTGTAAATGATACGGTTCTCGACCCGTTCCTCGGAAGCGGCACGACTTCTTTGGCCGCCAGAAAACTGGAGAGAAACTCTATCGGATATGAGATAAATCCCGGATTTCTGCCATTGATAAAAGACAAGCTGAGTATAAACCAAAAGCTGATTTTCGAAGATGCCGATTTCGAGATAATCAGACAGAGTAAACCAAATGTAGATTATAAGGAAGTTGCTAAACAACTGCCCTATGTTTTCAAAGACCCTGTCAAATTCGACAAGAAAGTTGACCCAAGGGAGCTGCAATTCGGCTCCAAAATTACCAATCATAAATATAAAAGAGCGAAAGACTATTCTGTCAAATAGAGAAAAATATGAATGCTCATATTATTAATTGCAATGAAACTGATTTTTTTGATTCATTCCGACCTAGTGGATATCTGGGAGTTAAAGTTGGGGTGGGGGGCACAACTCCCCAGGCGCTTTCAAAAAGTTGCCGAACAATCTACAGTATGCAGGCTGATATGAAAACAATTCGCGTGGGCGATATCATATTTGTTCACGCAGGACAAAAGATTTACGGTGCTTTTAAAGCTGCGTCTGAGTTTCATGAGACTCCAGATACACCTACATATTTTTTGAGTAGGAATATTCATTATTATCCAAATCCGAATAACCCAAATAGTGGCTGGAGAGACAATGATTCCATCAGACCCAATGCCACCGGTTATTACCGCCACATTGCAATAACACACTTTGTCGATAATCAGGGAAATAACTTGTGCTTTGAAAATGGTATCCAGTCTACAGAAGTTTTCGAAATTAAACGAAGAAAGAAAATTTGGTCGATTCCGGAACGTTGGAAATATACTGATGCTGCACGAACTGTTCGCCCTTTGATGGCGGATGAAGCTTTTGAACTACTTAAAATTATTCATAGGGCAAATGCAGATAATCCAGATAGATTGACTGTAGAACCCGCAAATTTCGAAGACTATTTACCAATCCAGTTTATTTTAGACGACCGTATTGTAACTAATGAAAAGATAATAGAAGGCTGGGTTCTCGAAAATATAGGAAGAAATTCTGATTTAGATGATGCTTTTGGCCCGTTCAGTTCTTTTGGAAATAATATGCCCGCAGGATATCTAAAGTTCATGGATATATTTGGTTATCAACAATTAAGCACCGGCATGAAGATATATAAAGTCGTTGAAATCAAAAAAGATGAATGTTCCTTCCCTGACGATATTAACCAACTTATTGGGTATACCAACTGGGTCACACAAAATATTGCCTCAGGAGACTATAAATCCGTCGAGGCTGCAATAATAGCGAAAAGTTTTGACGAAGACTGCACTAATTTTGTAGCAAATTTCAATACAACCGGAAACAACATCAGATTGATTCGTTTCGATTACACACCTCCGAATTATGACGTTCTTGATATACGAAGAGTGGTGTGACTTGGAGCTTAGAGAATATATGGGTACCGAAAATAAAAAGATTTTGGTTGCCACCACTAATCCCGGCAAAATCGCCGAATTGCGGGCTTGTCTCGACGCCGACGTCAAGTGGCTTAGCCTGGCCCGTTTCCCCGGCATTGCCGAAGTCAAAGAGGACGGCTTCACTTTTACCGCAAATGCCTGCAAAAAATGTGTCGGCTACGCCAAAGCGACCGGCCTGTGGACCATCGCCGATGATTCAGGCCTGGCAATCGACGCCCTCCAGGGCGGTCCAGGCATCGAATCGGCGAGATTCTGCGGCAGCAAAAGTAAAAATAAAAAGCTAATAGACCGTCAGAACATTGAAAAGGTCTTGACACTTCTTGAAGGTGTGCCTCCTAAAATAAGAACGGCAAGATTTGTCTGCTGTCTGTGTCTGGCAAGTCCTGAAGAAATCCTGGTCCAGACTCAGGGAACATTGGAAGGCTTTATAATCGATAGACCAATCGGGGAAAATGGCTTCGGCTACGACCCGATTTTCTTTGTCCCGCGATTAGGCAAGACCATCGCCCAGCTTACCCCTGAGGAAAAAAACGCAATCTCGCACCGCGGCAGGGCCATCAGAAAATTAAATCCCCTCCTCAACAAGCTCTTAAAAAGAGTTTGACGGTTTTAGCAGTCTGTTTTTGTCGAACAGGATGTTACCGCCGCGCACGGTTAGTGCAGCCATATTGCCTGCCACAGCCAATTTTCTGCAAAGGTCTTAAGGTCGAGCCAATCGACCCGGCTGTCACGATTGAAGTTCGCAGATAAGCCGGGCTCAGCCGCTAGCCACTGGTTGCCAAACGTGGCGTAATCCGCAAAATTAACACGCCTATCAACATTCAAATCAGCAATATTGCACGTGGTTCTGACAAGAAAAATCCCGCCAATCCAGTTCCACCATTGCGGTTCTGTCGGCACTTGTAATTCAGGTGCGAAGATGAAACTTTTATCGGGGCTGATTATACCTTCTTCTTCATGTGCGCTACCAGGGAAACTAATCTTATTGCCTGGGCCCAAGGCATAAGTCATCTCGCCAACATCATGCTCACCGTAACTGTAATAAGCGTCCCACTCAAGCGTTCCATCGGGCCTGATAACGGCGGTACCTTTGCCGCAGGTAAACGGCTGACCAAATACGGAAGTCTCTAAAAAACGAACAATGTACGTTCCTGCTATGTCATCGGGTGTTATCGGCTCGTTACTTTCTTTGACAAAGAAGTGGTAGCCGAAATCGCCCTTAATTCCCGGCTCGCTCGTGAACGAAAAAATAATTCCTTCTTCACACAAGAAAAAATCACGGAAGTCCATTATATGCATGATTCCATTTACATCATCAAGTGTCCAGTCGCCCGTTTTGATCTCCTCACGACCATCTTGATACACCCATGTCGCGACGCCATTACCATCAGCAAGGAACTCTACAGTTCCCCATCCTACGCTCGCATCCCGTTCATACCAGTCCGACCAGTGGGCGAAAAAGCTATAATTGCCAATCACATCATTGACATCGATATTGGTTGCCTTTCGTGCTATTATGTCGAAGCCGAGGCGGTTTTCTGCATCAGGTGCAGTATCGGCGTTTATCATTATGCTGCCGTTCCAGGCGACATTGTAAGAGCCCCACGCGTGGTTGATATTGATTGAGCCGTCAGACTGAACGCTGGTTGTGAAAGTGCCGGAAAAACTGTGATGGCCGTCGTAATCCTCCCACTCCTGATACCAGTTGTTACCGTTTATAATAACTGTGCCAATTTTACCCCACGGCACCCAGCTATTTGCATCCGCACTTAAAGAACCAAACCAGTATTCGCCGTTTAGGTTCATGTCGGGAATCTGGTCAGGGACTCGCCACCACCCACGTACTTCACCGACCTCATCAGCCCAGTCCTCTTTGACCACGCCAACATACCGACAATTCCACTTGTCGTCGGTGTCGCCCGTTTCGCCTCCCCAACGCCTTAACATACAATCATAGTAGGGCCCCGCGCCGGTTGACATCTTCGGTACTGTCTGGTTGACGGCTATAATCTCGGAGTATGCACCAGGCAAGTGGTCAAATCGCTGCCCCACTATTGGTGTGGCGGGTAGATAAATCAGCGCCTCATCGGGAGAATTAACATCAAAGTCGACATTGTTGCCATCTCCATCGACACCGGTGGCCTTGAGGAACCGAATATTGGCCGTTGTATCTTGCGCAATTCTAACGTCATAATATTCTGTTACAGGATTGTTCCCATGACCGTATATTCGAAGAATCAGGCATTTGACTCCCAAAACCCTTTCGTTGCCAATCAATGAAAAGGTTCTAATAGCGCCTTCAAAGTCCCCGTATCCTGCAAGGGTATAGCCGTCGCCAACATTAGTCAGTCCCAGCCAGGGGTTCGTAATAATGTCGGTATTGCTGCCAAAATCCGCCGAATCGGCCTGATTCGCACCTGCCAGGATAATCGTCAGAAGTAAAAGAGTGAATTTTATTTTTTTTATTGCCCTATCTCCAAACTTGAATTGACTCACTTTTCTAAACATAATCCGCCTCCTTTTTTGAATTGCATATAAAATTGATTGTTAAGAAATCAAACCATAATTATAGGTGAAAAACCATTCTAATTCAAGAAAAAACGGGATTTGCGCAAAATTGTTTTTCCTTGACATTTCTTTAGATTACTTATATTTGTGCATTTCTAAATTTTATCGTGAAAAGTGCCGATTAGGTAGTCGTGAGCTTGGCGCTCGATACTCGTTAGAGAAACGAGTTTTGATATTTGGATTTTTCTGCGGTCCCTGCGTAAGGAGTCCCAGGGACTGCGGTAAAAACTAAAATGGCAAAATCAAATTCTAAAAAATCTTTGGTGATTGTCGAATCGTCTGCCAAGGCCAAGACGATAAACAAATATCTCGGCCCAGACTTTGAAGTAAAGGCTTCGATAGGCCACGTCCGCGATTTGCCTTCGAAGGGCCTCAACGTTGATATAGAAAACAATTTCGAGCCGACCTATGAGGTAACGCCCAACAGAAAACGCATCGTAACAAGCTTAAAGGCAGCGGCAAAAAAATGTGATAAACTCTTCCTCGCCACAGACCTCGACCGTGAAGGCGAAGCAATTGCCTGGCACCTGGCGGAAGTTCTCGATGTGCCGCAGGAAAAAACATACCGCGTGATTTTCAACGCCATAACCAAAGCCGCTGTAACAAAGGCATTCGCCGAGCCGGGCAGAATCGACATGGATAAAGTTATGGCACAGCAGGCCCGACGAA
>DUZJ01000025.1 GCA_013349615.1 Planctomycetota bacterium
GGTTTGTTTGGGTTTGTATTGGGTTTGTTTTGGCATTTTATTGGCTTTAATTGGGTTTGATTGGGTTTGTATTGGGTTTGAATTGGGTTTGTTTTTCCCGCGTTGACCAAGTGTCCATTTTGCGTAATCCTTTGTTGAAACTCGGCTTACGTTCATTTGGGCATTTTGGAAATTGGCTTTGTTTTGCATAAAATGAGCGATTTGTAGTGCGCTCTCTACAGTTGTAGAGGGGAAATTAGTGAAAAGTGAGCTAAAGTGCCTAAAGTGAGCTAAAGTTTGATTCTCGATGCTCGTATATCGAATATCGTATTGCGTATGTCGTAATGGATTCCCGCCTTCGCGGGAATGACAGGTGTGACGGGAGGCTGTCGATTTTGGGGCGTTTGGGCGGTTTGGGTTAGTGAAGAGTGAGCTAAAGTGACTAAAGTGAGCTAAAGTTGGATTCTCTCCACAGGACGCCCAATGGCGGATATTCGACTTCGATGTTGAATGTAGATTATTCATAATTCACTAATCCACAGGATGCCTGACGGCACGATTAAATTTAACTTGAGCCTGCTGGCTCTAAGTCCTTGCTGCGCTGCAGCTTACGGCATGCAAACTGAAATGTCATCTTCGCCTACTGTCTTCTTCAAGTTTATCATCTGGTAAACATACAATTAGATTAACATATTATCGAACAATAGTCAACAAAAAAATGACCAAAAATATACTTTTTTTGGTCATTCGAATTTGATTTGACGGGGGTGGGGGAGTTGTGGTAAATTGGGGGTTTAAAGATCGCAGATATCAGTGAGACGCACCATAAGATAGAAATTCGGCAGGTTCATTTTGAACGACCGGGACGTTGGGTTCTTATACAGAACCATATAAACATTGTTAGACAAATAAGAATGAATAATCAAATCTTAAATCACGAAGGCAAAATTATACAACAGCAAAGCAAAATGAAGAAAACCTGGGGGTGGTTAAAGAAAAATTGGAATTTATGGCTACCTATTTTAATATCAATTCTTGCCTTTGGTGGAGCCATCTGGGCCAATTATATAGCTAACAATGCTAACGAAATTGCTTCAAACAATTATGATTTAACATTGAAGCTTTCGAAGCTGGATCTTCGCCCAATTATTAGATTAGATGCACTTTTTAAATCTATAGGTAAAATCCGCCCTTATTTAAGCCTAACCAATATTGGACCTATTGAAGCACAACAAATTAAAATAAAAATGCTCTCCCATCGCTATTCCCCTAAACAGAATAGAATATTTATGTCTGGATCAAATTCTATGAATGATATCTTTATAGAAAAAATAGATCCCCAAAAGACAAAATCATATAAGTTTCGTGAAGGTTGGATTAATACCAATGCTAGAGTGCATAATCCCCCACAACATAACATTATGGAAATAAAAATTACATATAGGCGTCCACAAGACCTAGAAGAATATAACGAAAGCGCATACTATTTTGTTAATCCTGATGACCTGTGGGTTAGCGAAAAAAGTAGTTCATTGGACAGTGAACTTTATGAATCAATTAAATCAGCCATATTAAATATAGACAAAGAAGAAAATTATATTTATAAGGAATGGGAAGGAGATAAATTGCATTCAAATAAATAAATTATCTAACAATTTCATCCACGCAAAATAATTAGGGACGTTTATATTTTTAGGCTTCGTTGATGAGCAGTAGGTCGACCGAAAAGTAGAAATAGGCCCAAGGTGCAAATGAAGAAAAAGCAGGCTGAAGCTGTAAATAAACAAAAGTAAAAGAACTTAATAAGGTAACATAAATACGTAAACATACCTATTAAACTCCTTGATGTTGGGCCGCAGTTTTGCGTCCTAAAGGAAATAGGTGCAAACCGTGCATATAATGTTAGGATATCAGGAAATATCATGGCTAAGAATGTGACAGAACGAATCAAAGATGCAGCATTTGAATTGCTTGGCAACAATCCCGATGGTCTTAGGTATTCAGAACTCAAAAAACTCATCTCCAAAACAGACCCCAAATTTAATGACAACACAATTGGCGGCTGCATATGGGATCTTGATGCTAGATTCCAAGAAAAAGTATATAAGCCATCCAGAGGTCTCTTTCGATTATTAGAATACAAAGATCCTGATAGTGATGATCTTAAAAAAGAAGTTCAACCAAAGGAACCTGTTAAAATAAAAGAGGAAGATTTCTACGAACCTTTCTCCAACTGGCTACAAAATGATATTGAGGATGTCACTCATTCAATTCCCTTAGGAAAGAATCACTTCAAGGATAAGTGGGGAACACCCGATGTCATAGGAAAGCGAGAATCAAGGCGAAGTGATATCATACAAGCACCAGTTGAAATAGTATCTGCAGAAATTAAAACTGAAACCGGCCAGCTTATTACAGCATTTGGTCAGGCATGTGCATATAAATTATTCAGTCATAAATGCTACTTAGTTGTCCCAAAGCAGTCTTCTCAAGATGAAATTGCAAGATTAGATTCTTTGTGTCAGTTATTTGGCATTGGTTTTGTGTTGTTTGATGCAAATAACCCGATCAATCCTGATTTTGTCATTCGAGTCCGTCCGACCAAGAGTGATCCCGATCTGTTTTATACAAACAAATACATGAATCGAATCGAAAAAGAACTATTCTAAAATGAATCCTAACATCAGGGAGGGAATTAAAGGGATACGGTACATTTTTCGATGAGTTGTGCTTGATAATGATAAGTTTTGATAGAGGACAGCATTCAAATGATTAATGATTATGGATAATTGATTATTTAAGGATGTATTTAGCCATTTTTGGTTTGTGGCCGAGATTCCTCTGAATGACGAGAAGTCCGGGATGTTATACGGAAACCATATATTCATAGTTCGGCTGAAAGGATGATACGAACAGCAGTCATATTTATAGCTTGTGTCTTTGTATTCAGTGGTTGTACAAGTAATTCTGATTGGTCAAACTATCACAGAGCGTTGCGGAATGGCGAGACTGTTCTGATTGGAAGGATTGAGTATCAGAAAGACTGGTGTCGCGTTGGCGACCGGATGTCATCCTATACAATCAAGTTGAAAAATGGTACCCAGTATCCATTGGTTTTTGACCCGGTCATACCTAATAGAGTTACACCGGGAGAGTACGATGTCACCGGCCACGTTCTTGGAATTAGTGATAAGAGATATGAAAAAGCCTTTTCTGTCAGGCTCTGGTCATTGGTGAAATAGAGAAGCCCAACAAGCGGATGAACGCTGGCCAGTAAAATGCTGCGCATTTTCTTGTCAGGTAAAAATTTCGTTTGTATCGGCATGTTTGCGGATATCCGCCACCAGTTAGTGGTCTGTCGAGTATGATTTTGTGAATCCAAACCTGCGGTAAAACCGCAGGCTAAATATAGATTCCTGCACCTTCGACTTTGCTCAAGACAAGTTTCGCAGGAATGACCATATAAATGATTAAGGATTATTGATGAATGATAAATTATTTGGATTGCCGCATGAATTCAATGCGATGGCCAGATTCTTCGCTGCGCTCCCCCCTTCCCTAAAGCTACGGAGGGCAGGCAGGGCTTCGGCTAATTCCGGACGGCTTCTGTAAGGTTTAGACTTAACCGTAAGAGGCGGTTTTTCAGGAAACCGAACCCAATTTGTGTCCCGGGCCAACGGTGTAGAGCCGCTTTTTCGGCTCGGTGTTGGCGTGCGAGCAGACTATCCTGCCGACGAAGATTATGTGGTCGCCGGCCTCTGTTTCCGACTCCAGCGTGCATTCAAAGTTCGCGACGGCATCGGCAAGCAGCACCGAATCAATCGCTTCAGCCGGTTCCGTTTTGCAATCGAATTCTGCAAGTTTATCGACGTCCCGCCCAGACCTTGAGCCGAAAAACAAAGCAGCTTCGGCCATCCCGGACGATGGAAACGCAATCGTAAAGCATTTCGAGTGCCGGATGGTCTCGATTGAGTAGTGCTTCTTTGCCACGGCAATCGCCATCATCGGCGGGGCGCCTGATACAATCATTGTCCAGCCCAACGTAACAGGATTGGCGCGCCCGGCTTTGTCTTTGGCAATAGCTATTACCACCTGCTCCGGATACTTGGTTTTTATCGCTTCTGTATATTCGGCTTGTTTTTGCATTGCTTTTCTCCGTAATTAGTTTTAATATTTACTGCAGAAAAATTTAGCGTATAGCGTATAGCGTATAGAAAAGACCGAAAAACGTAAAGTGAAAAACTGTAGCGTGAAATTCAAAATAGATCCCTCGACTTCGCTGCGCTCCGCTCGGGATGACAGTAGTTGGGTGCTGCTGTGCTCGGGATGACAGTAGTTGGGTGTCGCTGTGCTCGGGATGACGGTGGGGGACGGCTGATTTTAACAAGGAGAAACAAGTGGACACGATAGGTTTTGTCGGCAGCGGAAATATGGCGGAAGCTATGATAAACGGCGTTCTCAAGGCCAATGTTTACAGGCCCGGTAAGGTTTATGTCAGTGACATTCGGCCTGAAAGAATTGAGTACCTGCGGGAGCACTATGGTGTAAGAACCGCCGTTAATAACGCCGAATTGGCAGCGAATGCAGATATCCTCGTGTTGAGCGTAAAGCCCCAGAACATGACCGATGCCCTTGAGAGCATAAAAGGCTATGTCAAGGAAGAGGCCCTTGTGGTATCCATCGCGGCCGGCATCCGGACCGTTGATATTGCCGCGGTGCTCGGCGATATCGCAATAGTTCGTGTTATGCCGAACATGCCGGCCTGGGTCGATGAGGGCGCCAGCGCGTTATTCGCAAACGAGAAAGCAAAAACGAGGGTCGAAGTAGCCCGCTTGATTTTCCTCTCGGTGGGTGAAGCCGTCGTGATTGAGGACGAATCTTTGCTGGACGCGATTACGGCGGTAAGCGGTTCGGGACCTGCTTACTTTTTCCTGTTGATAGACGAGATGATAAAAACGGGTATCGAACTTGGCCTTTCGGAAGACGTGGCCAGAGACCTGGTGCTGCAGACGGGCAAGGGGGCCACGCTGCTGGCTGAGAAGGCGGCAGGCGAAGGTGATAGCCCGGCCAAGCTTGTTAAGAAAGTTGCCACGCCTGGCGGAACAACTGAAGCGGCCTTTAAGGTTTTCAATGAGGGCAAATTCGGTCCTATGGTAGATACTGCTATTAAGAAGGCATGCGAAAGAAGCAGGGAGCTTTCAACGGGTAGTGGATAGCCGTAGGGTGTCATTCCTGCGAAACTTGCCCTGAGCGAAGTCGAAGGAGCAGGGAGCCATTCACTAAATGCCAACGACCAAATACTAAAGACCAACTTAGAGCTATTCCACGGTAATAGCTTCAGCCGGACATTCGTCAGCCGCCTGCTGAACAGCATCCTCGTGTTCGGCGGGAACCTCATCAATGATAACCTGGGCGATATCTTCCCCCATCTCAAAAACATCCGGGCAGGTATCTACACAAAGTCCGCACGCAGTGCACGTATCTTGAATTGTTACCTTCATAATAGATTCCTTCTTAATTTACTATTGACTATTTACAATTGGCTATTGAATTTAACAATGCGGCCGAAAATGTCAATTTGAAATTTTTCTGGAAATTGTAATCTTCTCTGCTATACTACCGCTATACTGGAATATAGTGAATAGTGAATGTTGTGGCCGGGTCCCATGCAAGCTGAGCCCGCGAACCTGGTCAGGCGGGGAACCGAGCAGCCATAAGCGTGTTGCCCGGCTGTGCTGTGGGTAAACCCGGCCACTTTAGATTGACTATTTTCTATTGACAATTGAATATTGAAAAATGAATCCGGATGATTTAAAGGACAGAATTAAGGATTTCGCGCACCGATGTGTCAAATTGGCTTTAGCTTTGCCTAAGACAACTTTGGGTAATCACATCAAAGGCCAACTGATAAAGTGTTCAACTTCGGCGGCAGCAAATTACAGGGCTGTTTGTATCGCGCAGTCAAAACCGGATTTTATTTCAAAATTAAGCATAGTGATAGAAGAAACCGATGAGTCGTGTTTCTGGATGCGGTTTATTGTTGATGAGCGATTATTAAAAAAGCTTTGAGTTTCTCAATTGTTGCAAGAAGGCCGGGAATTAACTTCGATTCTTGTATCTTCGAGGAAAACCGCCCGCGGACTTAAAAAGACTCGTAACGGTGTTTTATAAATAATCAATAGTAAATAGTCGATAGACAATTACAAATGTCTTATACGGTATTGGCGAGAAAATACAGGTCGCAAACATTCGATGACGTCATCGGGCAGGACCCCATCGCCCAGACGTTGAAGAACGCGATAAAGACCGACCGCGTCGCACACGCATATCTTTTCACAGGCACCCGCGGCGTCGGCAAAACAACTATGGCACGCATCCTCGCGAAATCGCTCAACTGCCTCGCCGCCGACTCCCCCACGACAGAGCCGTGCTGCAAGTGCGACAGTTGTGTCGCCGTCAATCTCGGCGACGATATCGACGTCATCGAAATCGATGGGGCATCAAATAATCGAGTTGATGAGATTCGTGAGCTTCGTGAGAATGCTATATATCGGCCTGCGCGTGCAAGATTCAAGATTTACATTATCGACGAAGTGCATATGCTCACTGTTTCTGCCTTCAACGCGCTTCTAAAAACGCTGGAGGAGCCGCCCAGCCATATCAAGTTCATCTTCGCCACGACCGAGCCGAACAAGGTCATCCCGACAATCCAGTCCAGGTGCCAGCGTTTCGATTTCAACAATATAAGCCCTAATCTCATCGCCGGCCAGCTAAAGTCCGTACTCAAACAGGAAAAAATAAAATTCGAGGACGATTTGATTTTACCGCTGGCCAAAATGGCAAACGGCTCGATGCGAGACGGCCTGAGCCTGCTGGACAGACTTATAAGCGCCGGCGTCGAGCCGCTGACTGCCGAGCTGCTCGAGCAGTACCTTGGCTGTCCCAATAGCGAGAAGGTCTATCAGTTAATCTCCGAAATCGGCGACAGCAATGCCGCCGGAACACTGGCCGCTGTGCAGGATTTAATCAGTACCGGCTTGGGTGAGATCCAGCTCGTCGATGCCCTTATCGACTATATGCGTGATTTAATGGTCGCAAAGAGCGCGGGCCCCGACAGCAAGCTTTTGATTCTGACCGCCGAGCAGCGAAAGCGGGCCGGTGAGCTGGCTGAAAAATTCGACACCGCCGCCCTTGTTTACAGCATAACCGCGCTCGAAAAGCTGCGCTGGTCCATCAAAAATAGTGACACGCCCCGTGCCCTTTTGGAAGCCCTGCTTTTGCGATTTGCCCTGAGCGAACACTTCCTTAACGTTGACGAACTGCTTTCGCAGTTACAGGGCAATTCGCCCACACCCATAAAAAAAAAGCAAACACCGGCAAGCGTAAGCCCTGAACCGTCGCGCAGCGAACCGACTCCGAGCGAGTCACGAGTATCGAGCGACGAGCGTCAAGCATCAAGCGTCGAGAATCGAGAATCAAGAATCGAGAATCAAGAATCGAGTATCAAGCAACCGCAGCCGCCGGTCAAGGAGTTCAAAACCAGCAGCCGAAGAAAAAATGAAATAGTAAACGACCCTGCCGTTAAAACCGTCATCATCGGCCTCGACGCCACAATAACGGGAATAGAGGAAGTATAGTTGAATATAGTGTTCTGTAATACGATAAATGCGTGATGATTACTGGTAGTTACTCCAGGCCATCCCCAAAGCCTTCGGCTTTGAGGCTGCCACCCTTGAAGCAAGAGACTATTTTATAACGAATTACGAGAGGCATGATATTGATTATGACCAGCGCATATACTGAAAGTTTGAACAGACTTATTGAGGAGTTTGGTGAGCTGCCGGTGGCAAATCCCAAAACGCCGGAATGCTCGCTGTGGCCATTATTTAGTAGCCATAGGAGTCGTCTTCTGGTACACACTTCCCTTTCACTCGCTCATATCCACTGTCACATTCCCATTTAGTGCATATTTTGATGTCGCGTGAAGCCCAGGACAAACACCCTAAGCCGGTACTGGTATACTCCTGACAGTACGACTCTGTTATCGTCCCCCACTCTACGCAATGTTGGTGAGCAGGACCACAACCTGTACATCCTAATAAAAAGATTGCAATTGGCACAAAGAGATACGTTATTCTGAAATACTTCTTCATAATAGTTGCCTCCTTATAATAATATTGACAAATGTTTACGCCCTTGATGAAGCGCAGCTCATAATACACTTACTTAATTCTTATCCATAGTTCCGATTTACCATTGATTTCACCGTGTTTCTCCAATACAACCTATCTCTGTTACCAAATTTGCGTGAGCAATGCAACCGTTTCGAGCATTATTTTGCCAAAAACCTGCTAAGTGACCTCATCTCCGAAATTTCGCCGACTGATACGCTTTCACCACGATACTTGTTCATACCTCATCCACTACCCCCCAGGCAAGTCCACGCAAAAACCCACTGCTCACACCGCCGATACCATCCGTCAACTTCTTGTAAGTTGACATCCTCGCACCTTGTGGTATAGTAACTTCGAACGGATTGTCTTCCAAACAATATCGGGTATTGAGATGAGCAGCGCGTACACTGAAAGTTTGAACAAGCTTATTGAGGAGTTCGGCAGGCTGCCGGGTATCGGGCCTAAAACAGCCGAACGACTCGCTTTTCATATACTAAAGGCAAATGGCGATGAGGCGATGGCACTTGCCGACGCCATTCGCGATGTCAAAAATAAAATCAAACGCTGCCAGACCTGCTACAATTATTCCGAGCAGCCGACCTGCGAAATCTGCGCCGACCCAGGCCGTGACAAAACCATAATCTGCGTTGTCGAACAGCCGAAGGACGTCGTCGCCCTCGAAAAAACCGGCGCCTGCAAATGGCTCTATCACGTCCTCGGCGGCCACATCGCGCCGCTCGACGGCGTCGAGCCGAGCGACCTGACCATCAACAAGCTCGTCGAGCGCGTCCGCAAAGGCGGCATAAAAGAAATAATAATGGCGACCAATCCCAACCTGGCCGGCGACGGAACCGCGCTTTATATCAGCTCGCTGCTGCGAAATACCGGCGTCAAAATCACGCGGCCGGCAAGGGGACTGCCAACCGGCAGCACCATCGAATATGCAAGCGGAAAAATGCTCACCGACGCCATCATCGGCCGGCAGAAATTAGAGTAATTGTCCGCCCGACACAATATAGAAGAAACTTAAAACACACAAATTTGTAGTGAGGTAGGAAAATGAATGAAAATAAGAATACCGACCAGCACAAAAAAGAACTTTCACGACGTGATTTTATGGGCGGCGCTGCCGCTATTGCGACAGCCTTTACGTTTGTCCCCGGCTCCGTTCTGGCCGGCTCCCGTCGCGTCCCGCCTAATGAAAAAATCAATATCGGCTGCATCGGCGTCGGCGACCAGGGCTCTCGCGATATGCAGACATTCCTCGCCAAGGATAGCGTCCGCATAGTCGCCGTCTGCGACGTCGATGCAAACAATCGCAAAAAGGCCGCCGATATCGTCAACGAAAAATACAACAGCCGTGCCTGCCGAACCTACAACGATTTCCGTGAAATGCTCGAAAAGCACAAAGGCATCGACGCCGTCCTCGTCGTTACTCCCGACCACACCCACGCCCCAATTTCTGTCGCCGCAATGAAGGCGGGAAAGCACGTTTACTGCCAGAAGCCGCTCACGCACACCGTACTCGAGGCCCGCAGGATGGCAGAAACCGCCCGAAAATACAAAGTCGCCACCCAGCTCGGCACCGTCAACCAGGCCTCGGAAGATTCGCGGCTGCTCCGCGAATGGATATGGGCCGGTGCAATCGGGAGCGTCCGCGAAGTCCACAACTGGTCCAACCGACCCATCTGGCCGCAGGGCATCGACCGCCCGACCGAAACACCGCCCGTTCCCTCCACTCTCGACTGGGACCTCTGGCTCGGCCCGGCCCCGCAAAGACCCTATCATCCGATTTATCTACCTCTTGTCTGGCGCGGCTGGTGGGATTTCGGGAACGGCGCGCTCGGCGATATGGGCTGCTACAGTTTCGATACAATCTTCCGCGTCTTAAAGCTCGCCCACCCGGTCAGCGTCGAGGCCAGCGGCTCGGCCTTTGCGCCGAAGATGTGGAACCAGTTACAGATAAATACCGAAACCTATCCCCGTGCTTCGGTCATTCGCTGGCAGTTCCCACCAAGGCCGGGTATGCCACCTGTAACCGTAACATGGTACGATGGCGGGATGTTTCCTCCCGAGCCGGACGAGCTCAAAGGCCAACCGCTCCAAAGAGAAGGCCTGCTCTTCGTAGGCGACAGGGGCAAAATCCTGTGCGGCTTCGCCGGCGGCGGTCCGAGACTGATACCCGAATCCAGAATGCAGGCCTTCAAGCGTCCGCCGAGAACTTTGCCGAGGTCTATTGGTCATCACGATGAATGGCTCCGCGCGTGCAGGGGCGGCGAAGCCGCCGGCGCCAATTTCGAATATTCCGGCCTCGTAACGCAGGCCCTTTTGCTCGGCAACGTCGCCTTGCGCACCCGCAGGAAATTATACTGGGATGGCCGAAACCTGAAAGTCACAAACCTGGCCGAGGCCAACAAATACATCCACTTTGACTACCGCCGCCCCTGGACATTGTAGGGCTTTAATCTTGTGAGGCATTAAAAAAGAATCTCTTCTGCAGCTTTAGGATACTTGTACTAAATAGTATCTTAGCTATAAGAAAGATTTTGTTATGAAGACAACAAAAAAGAAAAAAACAAATCGAATTATTATAGCATCGCTTTTCTTGATATTTTTGGGAATTATTTTTCTTGAGTTGATTTTCTTCACAGTACCCATTGTAGTACTAATTATTGTTTTACCCTACAGCAAGGGGCTGTTAAGATGGTTTCTGATAATACTATTAATCTTTTTCTCGGTTATATCTGTTACATTCCTTATTTATGATACATTGCCCTACATATATACGCCGCCTGCTCTTACGCCAGAGAATTTAGTTGTTTATAACGAGTGTATCGAATTTGCAAAGGTTCAGGATGAGCATAGGAATTTCATGTTGACCAGACGTGTAAAAGTGCTTATTGGCTGTGGTTTCCAGAAAGACCACGGTTTGGAAAAATTAGTGTGTGATGATGTGTTTTCTGGCAGTGAGGGATTAAGAAAACTTTTTTCTGAAGATGAGATTGTTGAAATAGAAAAGCTCGCAAAACAACTTCATAGCGTTGATTCTGTGGCGTTTCAAATCGACAATGATATGTTGTTGTTTTATACAGCTAACAATTCTATATTGCCCTCCATAAGTCCTCCTCCTGCACAAAGAATATCCATTCTACCTACGAGGGCGGGAGTTCTTTACTCCTTAAACGGAAGGAATCCAAATGAAGTTGATAGCGAGACTTTAAACGCGAATAAACCATTTATTCAAATCCAGGGCAATTGGTATATGTCCAGAAATCTGACATTGTCAGGTACGAGAGAGACTGGACACGTTTCTGTCCCCAAATCGTTGTTTGACTATTCTTTGCGGACGGAAGGAATTAATCCGGAAGATTTTATGAAATTTGATTGACAGCTTTTTTTAGCTCTTTGAAACCTGAAGGTCACAAACATCCCCGAAGCCAACAAATACCTCCACTTTGACTACCGCCAACCCTGGACATTGTAGAGCTAATAATCTGCGATTATTTACATGAGGACTTCAGCGCCTTTGCCCTGTGCGATAAGGGGGACATAGGATTCGAGCTCCTTCCGGATGGCTGCATCGGTAAGGTCGATTGTCTTCCGACGTTCAGCCGACAAGTAACCCGCCAGCACGAGCTTTGTAATCTCAAGGCCGTACTCCCAGTTCAAAAACGCGTCCTTGCCGGCTAAAAAAGCATCCCGCATATCGTCAAGCTCATCGACATAGCCGTACAGGTCCAGCTCATTCGGCTGAACGGTAAGCAGCCCGCGGGAAGCGGTCGCCTTCTCTAAAGCCGCTTCGGCGTCCGCCACCGCCTCAGCCGCCGCATCGCTGATGAAAACCTCTAACGGCGACCGCAGCGAGTTGACCTCAAAGGCGTAGCCCGGCCCCATCCCCTCCATCAACAACCGAAGACCCTGCTTGTCATACATCCACGAGTTGGTGAACTGCGCCTTTACAAGTTGCCCCGTCTCAGGATTGCGGAACGTGATTATGCCCGTACAGAAATCCTCAGCGGGCACCTTCGCGTAATCGACACCCATTCTGTCGAGAAGCTGCTGCCGGTATTTGGGCCTTCCCCACTTCAGCAGCGCCGTCTCGGCGTTGATGGAAACCGGCTCAAGGAAATCAATTGGTTTGCCGACGGGCGTCAGCACAAACCACGCCACGGCGATACTGTGGCAGCCCATATCTGATAGCACTCCGCCTCCCTGCTGCGTCGGGTCCCAGAACCACGGCTCGTGCGGGCCTCCGTGCTCTTCGGCGCTCCGCGCAAGCGCAATCGGCCCCATACTCTTTTGCGCCGGCGCAAGCTGCGTGAGCGCATTTTTTATGGCTTTCATGTGGATTTGGTTCTCGAAGTAAGCCGTAGGCAGCTTCGCCTCCTTCGCCAGGGCAATAAGCTTCCTTCCCTCCGCTACGGTGCGCGCAAGCGGCTTTTCGCAGATAATACCCTTCAGCTCCGCACCGGCTTTTACCGCCTCGACAATCTGCTCCACAAGCTCGATGCGGACGTAGTTCGGCGCAAACACCGCCACCGCATCGCAGTTTTTGCACAATTCCGCAACGTTTGGATAGACCTTGCAGTCGCCCAATCCGTTTGCTTTCGCAAATTCAGCTAATTTTTCCGCCCAGTTGAGCGCATAGACACCCACAAGCTCAGCCCCGCGTACCTGTTTAAGCGCTGTAGCCTGGAAATTGCCGATGAAGCCGGCCCCGATGAAACCAAGTTTAAGTGTTTGCATAGTAACTTACTCCCTTGTCCTGTTAATCCTCCGTAAGGAGTCCCAAGGACTGTCTAAAACAAGTGCATGTTTTCAAAATACCGCGGCCAAATTACTTTTTGCTCCGGAGCTAATCAAGAACAATCTCTTGCCTTGCGTATTTTTTCAAATAATTGACGAAATCTTCTCACACGTCTATAATATAAACTCGATAAAAAGATTTTGTAGCTGGTCATGCCACGGAAGGCCACAAAAATATATATTTTATTTACCCGGAACTTTGTATCTGGTAATTCCGATAAGGAGTGATGACTAAGGAATTTTTTCAGGTGTCTTTATGAAGCTGGAGATGAGCACACACATGCGTCTGGAGCAGAGGATGAAGCTCGCTCCGCACATGATTCAGTCAATGGAGATTCTCCAGCTTCCAATCCTGGCGCTTCAGGAAAGGATAGAACAGGAGCTGAATTCCAATCCTGTTCTTGAAATGGCCGAGCCCTCGGATCCCGAAGCCCCCGCATCCGACGGCGAGCAGCCCCCGGACAATATAAGCGTAGATGAAAGGGACCTGGTCGTCGATACAGACAACAACAAGGTCAAAGACTTCCAGCGCCTTGACAATCTCGGTGACGGTTTTAAGGACTATATGTCCCAGTCAGGCACCTTTCATAAACGCATTCGAGCTGACGAGCCGGACGCGAAACTGCAGGCGATAAACAATACCGCCGCACCCCCGCAGTCCCTGCATGAACATCTCGAAGAGCAGTGGCGAATGGTCGAGGCCGAAAAGCCGGTCAAAAAAGCCGGCGGTATGATAATAGATTACCTCGACGACAGGGGATATCTGACCGTAAGGCTTGAACAGCTGCACAATAAAGACAGGGCCGATTTCACCCTCGATGATTTGAAAAAGGCTATTGAGCTTGTCCAGAAATTGGAGCCCGCAGGCGTCGGCGCACGCGACCTGAAGGAGTGCCTGCTCATCCAGATGGCGCAGAGCAGCGAGGAGATGACTTTTGAATCCCGCCTGATTGCCGAACATATGGGCGCACTGCTCGAGAATCGTCTGCCCGACATCGCAAAAAAAATGAAGTGCAGCGTTAAGGCAATCAATCTCGCCGTTAAGCGCTTGAGCAAGCTTGACACATCCCCGGGTCTGCAGATTGGGCCGAACCGGAACCATGCCATCACCGTCGATGTAATAGTCGAACAGTTGGATGATTCGGCCGGCTTCACCGTCCGATTGGCCGATTCTGATTTGCCGAACCTTAGAGTAAGTAAATACTATTCAAAAATGGCAAAAGATACAAAGGTCGCTGAAAAGACAAAAAAGTTTTTGCAAAACAACATCCGTTCCGCCCAGTGGATTATGGATGCAATAGAGCAGCGAAAGAATACCCTGCTGAAAGTAACCAGGGCCGTGGTCAAATACCAGAGAGACTTTTTCGAGAGGGGCCAGCTGCATCTTCGTCCGCTGCCGATGTCAAAGGTCGCCGATGATGTCGGGGTGCATCTGGCCACAGTCTCCAGGGCCGTTGCCGGCAAATACGTACAGTGCTCCTGGGGGATGCTGCCGCTGAGAAAATTTTTTAGCGGCGGGACCAAAGATGATAACGGCGACCTGTATAGCTGGGAGGCCATAAGGGCCAAATTGCGCCGGATTATTGATGCCGAGGACAAAGCAAAGCCGTTAAGTGACGACCAGATAAGAAAGAAATTAGCGGAAAGCGGCATCAAAAATCTCGCCAGACGCACCGTTGCAAAGTATCGCAAGCTCTTAAACATCCCCACCGCCAGATTTAGAAAAAAATACTAACTTTTTCTGGCCCGCCGTAAAAATCTATTCAGCAGCCACAAAATTGCCCTTTATCGGAGAATAATTCATCTTTGCTTTTCTTTTTTCTCCGTTTGTCACTATCACTTTTTCAAAATAGCACTTGATTCCGGTCCCATCCTGAATTATGGGCGTGTTCTGCAAATGATAGTGCAGGTGTGCCTCCGAAGAATTGCCCGAATTTCCGCATAGACCTACGACTTGTCCTCTTTTGACCTTATCGCCGACCTTGACTTTTATACTGCCAAGTTTCAGATGGGCAAGGACCGACACCTCATATTCGCGGTGCTGAATAAATACCGCGTTGCCCAATCCCGAATACGGATTCATAGAGCCGTGGACATTATCTCTGACACCATTGATGACATCCGTTACCTTTCCGTCCGCCGGCGCTAATATCTCTCTGCCAAACGCAAAGTAGTCTTCGTTGACTCTGCTTTCGCCTTTACGCGTCTTCCCTTCTTCGTTCGCACCAAGAAAGTCGAAAGCAAATCTTTGATTGGGAGTGTCGTGGTGCTGATTGAGCTCTTTGGTGTCACCGCCCCAGAAAACCAGCCACCTGCCCTTGAAAGGAAGCGATAGCTTAGTTTCGTTTTTCTCCGGAACCGGTATTTCCGGCTTATGTGGCTGGAACAACAATCCTGTAACCTTGTCTTTTTCATCCAGCCAGACTGTTATGTCCAGCTTCCCACGTTCGCAATGTGCAATAAAAATCGCCTGATGGGGCGGAGTCACCCGCGGCTTATCGAGTTTTTCGATTTTACCGTATTGGGTGGACAGGTTCTTGAAAAATGGCGACCTCTTCTCTAACGGGAAAAAATCCTCCATACTCTGGTCAAAATCTTTTCCGGTGCCTGCGTAATCTTTCTCATTGATGGCCTCGACCATCCTGTTTACGACTTTCCCAAATCTCTCTGAATCCGCTGCCGCGACCCAAGACACTACAAACAATGCAGCCAACACTATAAGAGACCTTCTCATTTTGCATACCTCCATATTTTAGATTGTTTTTCTACCAGCCAACTTGTTTACTTTTTCATAGAGACTTTATTCAGGCGCCAGCTCTTTCATATTCTCCCAGTATTTTTGAAACTGGCGCCGGCCTGTTCTTGTAATCCTGTACGATGTATGCGGCATCTTGCCACGAAATTCTTTTTTTACCTCTATGAAGTCGGCTGTTTCGAGTTTATTAATGTGTGTGGCAAGGTTGCCCTTAGTTAGCCCCAGCGTAGTCAGCAGAAAATTAAAATCGACCTTTTTCGCCGAGGTCATAATCTTCAAAATCGCCAATCGCACCGGCTCGTGCACTACCCGGTTAATGCTGTTATGAATCTGATTTACCTGGCTCTTGCTCACCGAATGGCCTCATCTTTTTGAGCTTACGCAAAATTCTGCGATTATATATATGAACCACCATTGCCGAAATCAAACCGGCCCCAACCACAGACGTCTCAAACGTCAGAAAAAATGAATACAACCATTCTTTGCCGGCAAAGGGTATTGGGACGCCGGCCGCTATGACTACCGCCTCAACAATCAGCAGAGAACCTAACACTGCACACACAGGCATTGCTTTCTCTTTTTTACCTATACACAGCACGAAAACACCTGTGCTGCCTATTGCCAATGCCAAGGCCCAGCGAACAGATATCACTTCAGACAGACTGAGAAACACAGAACCGATCACGGCTGCAAAGAAAGCCACCCACCACCAGGCCGGAATCTTCTCTGTCTGAAGTTCTATTTTTCCATCCCTCTGATAGAAACTAAACTCGTACCTGGCCACAAGTTTAGCTCCCAGCCATAACAATCCTGCTATAATCCCAATCGTCCCCCAATTAAGGTAAGGGGCCCACCATCCCCCCGGTTTCCAATCCGTCAATTCCGTCGTGCCTATTATCAAAGCTACAATCGTCCCCAATATCACTGCCGGTATCAGCAATCCCAACGCCCGGCTCTGGGCATACTTGTCCACCAGCCGACCCAGCCGGTTCAATTTCTCCGCTTCTTCCTTGCGATTTTTAATATCACCTGACATTTCTGTTATCTCCCAAAAACCAGTTTTTTCTACAAACCTATTATACACTATCCCGCACCCGTGCAAAATAAAAAAATGGAAAATTTTTCAAAATTTCTCCCCTATTTTCCGAGTAAGAACCGACAAAAAACTAGGATTTGAGGCGTGAATGGCCGAATGCTTAGACAAAAACAGCAAAAACCGATTCAATAGAAGGTTAAGCCTTCTCAGGTGTTGTTACTTAGAGCTTGCTGCATTGTCTGGTAACTTCAGCGTCGTCTGCTCGGCCTGGCCCTGCTTCGCCTAACGGCTGTGGGGCGTCGGGGTTGCCTGGGCGCGGAAGCCCTTGCTCCCATTCCGGTGGGCCGGCTGTTGTTGCCCTTGATGTTCAGGGCATACAGGTTGGGCAATCCCCGGCGCAGACGCCGTATGGCTGCGGCGCTAAAGGTATTTTCGGAATCGATCTGGAGATACGTCAGCATCTTGAGTCCTTCAAGGTAGCGCAGGCCCTCATCGGTCAATCTGCGCTTGGCAGGAGGAGAAATATTTTCAGGGTATTTGTTGTTTATTGATAAAAGGTCCAGGTTTTTCATATTGGCCAAATATTTGAGTCCGTCATCGGTCAAGCCGGTCGCGGCAAAACTGAATCTCTCCATATTGGTCAGGCCGGCCAAATATTTGAGGCTGGAGTCGAAGATACTGTTTATGCCCTGCAGCCATCTGAGGCGTTTGAGCTTGCCCAGGCACACGAGGTCGGCGGGAGTGAACTTTTGAGTGATTACTGATTTGTTTTCCCGGTCTACCCGCTCTATTTTGAGGCCGAGGTTCAGCTCCTCAAGTTTGGTCAGTCCTGATATATCCAAACCGGCATGGTCCTGCTCTATGTCGTGCAGGTCGAGCTTGAACAGTCCTGGTATTTTATTCAAATGGGACAGGCCTCCGATCGTTATCTTCGATTCGGTTATGGAGAGGTGTTTGAGGGACTTTAAGGTGGTCAAATGTGCCAGCCCTTCGTTGGTCACGTTCTCACAGCCGAAGAGCATCAGTTTTTTCAGGTTCGTTAGCCTGGCAACGTGGCGCATCCCTTCATCTGTGATGCCCGGACTGCCAATGTAGAGTTCTTCGAACAGCCGACAGTTTGCGAGCTCCGCCAGGCCTTTGTCTGTGTAATATTCCTTGTTCATCTTGGGGTCAATGAAGTGAATTCTGGAAATCGCAAGGTGCCTGAGGTTCGGCAACGTACCAAGAAAGGTGAGGCCTTTGTCGGTGATTCCCTTCTGGTCCTGAGGAAGGTCTATCCGTTCGAGTGTCTTTATCTGCGACAGATATGACAGCCCTCTATCGGTAACTTGAGATGCACCGATTTCCAATTTTCTAAGCGAACGCATTTTAGTAAGATGGGCCAATCCATCGTCGGTGATGTCGCGAATCCCGTGCAGGCACAATATTTCCAGGTCAGGCATATCTGCTATATGTGCCAGGCCGGTGTCTGTGATGCGACACAGACTTTCATGAAAAGACAGAATCCTCAATGAGGGGATGTCCTTCACATAGACCATTCCCTTGTCGGTGAAGCCTCTGCCGTACAAGGCCAGATATTCAAGCCGCGGTAAATCTCGAAGGTGTTTTAGGCCGGCATCGCCCACGCGTTCTCCCGCCAGATACACCTCTTCCAGAGAGGTCAGCTTGGCAAGATGGCGCAGGTCGGCGTTGGTGACCCCGCAGTTCGTCGGAAAGTAAATTCCTTTAAGCGAGGGTAATGCAGCCATATCAGCCATTCCTTTGTCTGTTACCCGATAGGGCACCCCTAAGTATTCCAGGGACGAGAGTTTGGTGATGTACTTTAGGCCTTTATTCGTAATTTCTGTATGGTCCAGGATCAGGAACTTCAGCCCGGTCAGATGCGCGATATGCGGCATGCATTTGTCGCTCGGTTTGACGCCATCTGTAGATGAGGCATAAATGCTGAGTTTATAGAGGTCGTCCGGCCGCAGCTTCGAAAGCGCAGACAAATCTCTCCAGACCGACTTATTTACGACCAGAGACAGGCGTTTGTCGGCAGGGACATGAACGTCACCTTTAGCCTGGCCGAGATATTCCCATTTAGGACCCTTTATCCCCGTCCAGTGGAACCAATAGGTGAGTTTTCTGGCCGCGTCTGCATCCTGTATCTCGAGCTTTCCCAACGACCTGTCCTTTGGAAAATGAACAACCCGTGCTTTGCCGGTTTCCATACGCTCAGTATCCGGACCGGCAAGTGCCTTTGGGCTGGGCTTTGCGCCGAGCCTTACAGTGCCGAACGCAAAGAAAGCGAACAGGACAGCAATGGTGCACGTTATCGCAGCCCAGCGGGGCGGTTTCGTCTGAAAGCTGTGCAGCGGGTCAAGCAGACTGCGAACCCGTGATAGCAATTGACCTTCGTACAGGGCCACCGTTTGAAGAGAAGTCCTCCTGAAAGCCCGCTCACCAATCTGCGAGAGCAGCATTGTGTAATCGTCTGCGGAGGCGCCTTTGGCCAGGACATAATTGTCACAGATTTGCTCACGCTGTTGAGTTAGCTGCCGGCTGGCCAGCCAGACAAGAGGATGGAAGAAGAACACTGCTTCAATAATACGCTGAAAGAAGTTTGTCCAGCAGTCTCGCCGCTCAATGTGCGCCAATTCATGGGTCAGGACCATTTGGAGGTCTTTTGCTAAACTATTGTCATACATTTCCCGCGGCAGCACAACAACCGGTCGAATAACTCCGAAGCACACCGGACCATATAGTTGAGACGTCAACAGAACTTTTAATTTCCGACCGTCTGTGTACTGTGAGTATTCTCCCTGCGGCAAAGGCGTTGCCGTTGAGAATATTTGACGAAGTCGATACCAGCCGACGCCCAGTCGGCCGAGCATGAAAACAAAACCCGCCAACCATATCCCTGCTAATGTAAATTTAACGCCAAAGGCCCGTGCCTTCTCGTAAGGTGAGTGGGGCGTTTCTATGTGGGTCGGTCGCGGTGGAAGAAGCGGGGTGGGCAGGTCTCGATTGAAAGCGATAGCATCGTTTGAATTGGTTTCCACGAGTCTCGCGACTTTGGCCGGCTCAGCCCGCCTGCTAAGGACGGCAACGGTTAGTTTTGGTCCGTGCAGCCATATTACGGGCAGTAGCACAGTGCCTATAAGTGAGTATAGCCAGAGCATGTGACGGTAAACAGGCGCCCGGATGCCGGCTTTGATGATTGCCCACGCCAACGGCACCAGTACGACCGTAGCGGCGGAGCCAAACAGCAGGTATTTTAATATCACATCGGACCATGAAGTCAGTACAGTATTCATTTTTTCTTTCTCCTTTTCCTAATCAGTTTTCGGATTTCGCGTACTTCTTCTTCACTGATACGATTCTGTTCTACAAGACTATTCAGCAGCAGCAGTGGCGAGCCTTCGAAAAGACGGTCGAGAATGTCACCAAGCACGCCGTGGCGGACAGTTTGTCGACTTATGGTGGCCTGGTAAACATAGGTCCGGTCATCCACGTTGTGCTTCAAATATCCCTTGGCTTCGAGCTTGCGCATCATAGTCAGTATCGTGCTATACGCGGGCTTTCGGCCGCGCGATATCACATCTTTTACATCGTGAACTGTTGCCCGGCCCCTGTCCCAGACGACGTTCATAATCTGTAGCTCCAGGCGCCCCAATCGAATTTCTGAAAGCTGCTTCTTTAACATGTCGAACTCCTTAAACAAATGTTGTGTTATAATGGTAATATTACCTCGGTAATAGTGGAATGTCAAGAAAAAAAAGAAAATTTTTCAAAAAATATTTATTTTTCTTCGAACCGTATGTTATTATATGAGTATGTAATCACATAGTAATTTACTTTGGAGTTTTGCGATGTTAAACAGGAAAAAACAGCTTTTATTCCAAAAACAGGCAGAAATTGCAAAGGCGATAGCCCATCCGCTGCGAATCGCAATTGTCGATTTTCTAAGGGATGGCGAGCAGTGCGTCTGTGATATTGCAGAGCACGTCGGCTCTGAAAGGTCGAACGTTTCCCGGCATCTGTCGGTAATGGTTAATGTCGGCATACTGGACTATCGAAAACAAGGCCTCAAGGTCATCTATGCACTCAAAACTCCCTGTATTCTCGATTTCTTCTCGTGCGTAGTCGGCGTTTTGAAGCAGCAGGCCAAAGACAACGAAAAGCTGCTGAAGGCCCTATAGACGCCGAGTTCGGTGCAAGGGGACATGCCGGTATGAACAGACTTTTTTTTGAGGCAATGTGTGAGAATATGCTCACATAGGCACGTAGTCTTGAAAGGGAAAGCTTGAAACGGGAATTGAAAATATTAGCTGCGCTCATCGGCATTTTTATTGTCGCTTATGCTCTGCCGTTGGGTAATCCAAAAATTCAAGAGGCAATTCAAGAGGCGTTTCGCCTGCTCCAGTGGTACGCGCGGAACCACACTTTGGCCTGCGTAGTACCGGCCCTGTTCATTGCCGGAGCCATCATTACGTTTTTATCTCAAGCCTCGGTAATGCGCTACCTGGGGCCAAAATCCAATCCGGTTTTAGCCTATTCTGTGGCATCCGTGTCGGGCTGTGTCCTGGCGGTTTGCTCCTGCAGCGTGCTGCCGATGTTCGCCGGAATCTATCAGCTTGGTGCCGGTCTCGGGCCGGCCTCGGCCTTCTTGTACTCAGGGCCTGCCATAAACGTGCTTGCTATTTTTTTGAGCGCCCGTGTTCTGGGTTTATCCATCGGAGTCGGACGGGCTGTGGGGGCCATAGTTTTTGCAGTGGTCATCGGCCTGCTGATGGCAACGATATTTCGTAAAGGCGAGCGGGCAAAGGTCGAAGCCGCCGTCCAGATGCCCGAGCCGGAAAAGCCCCCTCGCCCAATTTCCAGGACGGCTCTCTACCTTGCCTGTATGGTCCTGTTTCTCGTCTTCAGCGACTGGTTCAATCCCGGTAATGTCGTCGTGAAAACAAACGATGGGCGCCGGTTCAAGGCCGTCGTGATTCATGAGACAAAGGACACCGTTCGTTTTCAACTCGAGGAAGACATCGGCTCAGAAAAGACCGGCGATAAGATAATGTTGACTAAGGCCGAGATTGCCGAAATGCAGGAGCGCAAGACCTGGGTACTTACCGTCTATCATATCCGGTGGTACCTGGCGGGACTGATGGCGCTGGCGGTCGTCATTATGGCCTGGCGATGGTTCGAGCGCGATGAAATTCGCGAATGGATGCACAACACATGGCAGTTCACAAAGCTGCTCGTGCCGCTGCTCTACGGCGGGGTATTCGTCGTCGGCTTTGTCAGCGTTTTGCTGCCCGAAAAGCAGGTCGCCCGATGGGTAGGCGACAACAGCCTCGGCGCCAATCTCACAGCCAGTGTCATCGGCACTTTTTGGTACTTCGCCACACTGACAGAGATTCCCATCACGCAGGCCTTGATGAAGCTCGGCATGCACAATGGGCCGGTATTGGCACTGCTGCTGGCAGGCCCAGCCCTGTCGCTGCCAAACATCCTCGTCATCAGGAAAGTAATGGGAAATCTCAAGACGCTCGTTTTTATAATGCTCGTAATCATCATGTCCACAATCGTTGGGTTGTTCTTCGGTGCGTTTTGGGGATAAATAAGCAAAACAACAAAATACAAAATACTTCACAGGAATATTGAATATGAAAAAGTTTCAGATTCTTGGACCTGGCTGTCCCAAATGCAAAAAGCTGGCCGAGCTCACAGAAACCATCGCTAATGACCTGGGCATCGAATATGAAATCGAAAAAGTTACAGATATCAACGAAATTATGAAATTCGGCGTGATGATGACACCTGCTTTAGCTGTGGAAGGCCGGGTAAAAGTCGTCGGCAAAGTCCCATCCCCCGATGAAATTAAAAAGATGCTCGCCTGAAGTCAGGCTGTTTGAGCAAGAACACAGAAATTGAAAGTCCTAAGAACTCCGCCGGAAGGCGTCCCCGAGTTGACTTACGGAGGTTTGGTCAAATATGAGTAACGTAACAAGAATCATTATTGTGGCAGTGTTAGGTCTCGCTGTCTGCGGCGTAATTATCCTAAAACAAAGAACGCCCACAAGCCCTGTTGCGCAAAACGATGTTCACACCAAAGCGCTGCCCCTTTTACTTGACCTTGGTGCCGGAAAGTGCATCCCCTGCAAAATGATGGCTCCCATCCTTGAAGAGCTTAAAAAAGAATATGCCGGCTCCCTGAAGGTCGAAGTTGTCGATGTCGAGGAAAATCCGGACATCGCCGAAAAGTACGAGGTTCGAATTATTCCGACGCAGATATTCTTTGACGCCGCAGGTAAAGAGCTTTTCCGCCACGAAGGCTTTTACTCAAAGGAAGACATTATCACCAGGTGGAAAGAGCTCGGCGTCCGGCTCACAAAAGCAAAATGATACAGCAGCTTTTTACAACGCTGACCCGTGCGGTGGAAGGCACCCCGGCGATAGCTCTCGCAGCGGCCTTCGTGTGGGGAATCCTCAGCATTCTCTTGAGTCCCTGCCATCTGGCGAGTATTCCTTTGATAGTCGGTTTCATTAACGAACAAGGCCTCATTTCCACCAAACGTGCCTTCGCCACCTCGACACTGTTTTCGGTGGGCATATTGATTACCATCGCAGCCGTCGGTATAATTACCGCAGCGGCCGGCCGAATGATGGGTAACGTAGGATGGTTCGGGAATTACTTTGTCGCGATTATCTTCTTTGTAGTCGGACTGCACCTGTTGGACGTCATCCCGATGCCCTGGTCGGGACCCGGCCGCGTCGGCACAAAACGCAAAGGATTGCTCGCCGCCTTTATTATCGGCCTGGTCTTCGGAATCGCACTTGGACCCTGCACTTTCGCATATATGGCCCCCATGTTAGCTGTAACATTCAGGCTGGCATCAACGAAGCTGCTTTATGGAGTTCTGTTATTGCTCTTTTACGGCTTAGGACACTGTTCGGTCATCGTTCTGGCCGGCACCTGTACCGAACTTGTGCGGCGATATATGAATTGGAATGAAAAGTCCGGAGGCGCGTTAATTCTCAAGAAAATTTGTGGTGTGCTTGTTTTATTGGGAGGCTTGTACCTCATATATACAGCCTCCTGACGCAATATGAAATTATAAGATTCTAAAAGCCCATCAGAAACTATGAAAGGAGTTTAGTAATGACAACAGACTTTACAAGACGCAGGTTTATGGAAGCGGCCGGTGCAGCAATCGTTACCGGTGCCGCAACAGCGACAACATCCGCCCAGGCTGCAGCCGGGTCCCGCGGCCAAACCATTCGGATTGTCGGCATTTCCTGCAGCCCGCGGAAAGGCAAAACCACAGCCGCCTCACTGCGTGTCTGTCTGCAGGCGGCCGCAAAAGCTGACCCCCGAATTGACGTCGAACTTATCGAGCTGGCCGGTATGAAAATCGACGGCTCGTTGGCCGCCGGCCTGCCGCTCGAACCGGGGCAAAAGGACGATTTTCCGAGACTTGTCCCAAAACTCTCGGACCCGAGAGTGGCCGGAATCATCATTGGAACTCCGGTCTATTTCGGCAATATGACGTCTCTGTGCAAGGCCTTCCTCGACCGTTTCATTGCTTTCCGTAAGAACAACTTTGCGCTGAGCAACAAAGTCGCCGGTGTCCTTGCAGTCGGCGGAGCCCGCAACGGCGGCCAGGAAGTGACCATCCAATCGGTGCAGGCCGCGCTGTTCTGCCAGGAGATGATAATAGTCGGCGACGGCAGACCTACCGCCCGTATCGGCGCAACCGTCTGGAACAACGGCAAAAGTCCCGTTACCGAAGATGAGTTCGGAATGGACACCGCTAAAAATCTGGGACGCCGCGTTGCCGAAGTCGCATTGAAGATGGCCGCCACCGGCAAGTAAACAAATGCGCTGGCGTCGCTGGCTATCGACTGACCGCGACGGATTTTGTCTGCGCATAACGCTGTCCGGCAGTATATGAACTAGAATGAGAAATCCGGGGCCAACATAATCGTCAAGAAGATATGCGGCGTCCTTGTCTTTATAGCCGGCCTGTACCTCATTTACACCGCCAATTAGGCCCAATTCTCCCCTTTTTGCAAAATTTTTTGAAAAATCCCTCCCAATTTGCTATAATTGAAGTAGTATTTTATCGGCCCGTTGCGCGTTCGCGGAGTGCAAAAATGAGATGCTTAATCATTATTTTTGTTTACCTGCTGGCAGCAATCCCCTGCAGCGCAAGAATTATCTATGTGGATGCCGATGCCACCGGGAATGATGATGGATCAAGTTGGGCTAATGCCTATAAATACTTGACATACGCTCTTGGTCACCCCACAAGCTGGTATGAGATCAGAGTTGCCCAGGGCATTTACAGACCCAACGATGGCATGGCAGCCGTGCCCAACTTCAACTGGAGAACGACAACTTTTCAGCTCAAAGACGGTGTAGTTATCAAGGGCGGTTACGCTGGCTTCGGTGAACCGGATCCCGATGCCCGCGACATCCAACTCTACGAAACCATCTTGAGCGGCGACCTTAACGTCGATGATGGCCCGAACTTCGCTAATAACGCTGAGAACAGCTACCATGTAGTAACTGCTATCGAAACTGACGAGACATCTGTGCTGGACGGCTTCACCGTCACCGCCGGCAATGCCAATAGCGATGATCAATATGACTATAACTGTGGTGGAGGGATATATTGCTATGAATCACCACCTCCACCACCACCGCCACCGCCACCACCACCACCACTACCGCCGGGAGCAGTTGGGTCACAATCGTCTCCAGAAATTCTGTCCGCCTACAACTTGACCGGCCCCACGATCACCAACTGCACTTTGAATGGAAACTCCGCGATTGATGGTGGCGCGATCGCCTGTATCCGCAACAGTCCAACTGTTACCAATTGTACGTTCATCGGAAATGCAACAGGGTTCTCCTATGGCAAAGGCGGTGGGATGTACAATTGGAGAAGCAATCCCACGCTGATCGACTGCACATTCAGCGGCAACTTTGTATATTATGTAGGCGGCGGGATGTACAACAGAGAGAGCAGCCCAACACTTACCAACTGCATCTTCAGTGACAATTCGGCGAACAAGTACGCCGGCGGAATGTGTAACCACGATAGCAGTCCAACCCTGACTAACTGCACGTTCAGCGGAAACGTAGCTAAACATACAGGTGAGCACGGTTCCGGAGGGGGTATGTGCAACTGGGAGAGCAGCCCGATACTGACCAACTGCACGTTCAGCGGAAACATGGCAGAAGGGTGGGGCGGCGGCGCGGTCTACAATGGAGAGAGCAGTCTGAGGGTAACTAACTGTACGTTCAGTGGGAACTGGGGCAGCAAAAATGGCGGTGGAATGTTAAATACTGACAGCAATCTCACCCTGATCAACTGTACATTTTTCAGCAATAGAGCGCGCGATGGAAACGCCTTGGCTTACGCCTCCTGGAGACAAGAGAGTCCAAGTAACATTGAGCTAACCAACTGTATCCTCTGGGACGGCGGTAACGAAATATGGAACAACGACAATTCGACGATAACGATGACCTACAGCGATGTCCAGGGTGGCTGGCCGGGCGAAGGAAATATTGATTCTGACCCATTGTTTATTGAGCCCGGTTGCTGGGACGCCAATGGAGTCTGGATTGAAGGTGACTATCATCTGCTCACCAGTTCGCCGTGTATTAATGTCGGCGATCCGAATTACATCGTTGAACCGAATGAAACGGATTTGGACGGCAAGCCTCGCGTAATCGCAGGCCGAATCGATATGGGAGCTTTTGAGTACTGGCAATTAGTACCAGCCGAAGTGAGGATTGTCCCCCGTAACATTAATCTGGCAAACAAGAGAAAAGGGATTACGTGCTACATCTGGCTTCCAGAAGCTTACAATGTTGCTGATATTGACTTATGTGTTGTGCTCCTTGAGTACGAAATTGAACCTGAGCAATTCTGGTTCAATCAAGAGAAACAAGTTGTGGTGGCCAGGTTCAGCTGCGAACAGCTTCAGACCTTTCTTAACGTAGGTGAGTTTGAACTATCAATAAGCGTCCAGTTAATGGACGGGACCGTATTCGAGGGCACAGATGTAATTAAAGTCATATATGAAGGTGGTGGAAAATTGACCAAGCTTGGTAAGGCGAGCAATCCGAATCCCGCTGATGGCGCGGGATGGGTCGGTATAACCACCGATTTGAGCTGGACAGCCGGTTATGGCGCCACATCGCACGATGTATACTTCGGCACAAGCTATCCGCCCCCATTCGTATGCAACCAGACTGCTGCAATATTTGAACCCGGCACGATGGTTTATAGCACAAAGTACTGCTGGCGTATTGATGAGGTCAATAAGTGGGGCAAAACCACCGGTACAGTCTGGAGCTTCACGACTAAGCCGTTCCCACCATCGCCTCCACCACCTCCGCCTCCGCCACCCCCACCGCCGTAAGTAGTGTCTTTTACAATCTTACACAATCTAAACTGACCAGGTCGAGCTGACAATAACCGTCCAACTGACTGATGGGACTATCTTCGAGGCCCCGGATATAATCAAAGTGCTAAATAATGCCCGCCAAAAAACCGCTAAGCAGCGTATTCTTTATTGACATTCCCGGTTGCCCGCCTGTATAGTACCAAATGGTAAATGGTCAGCTATGCCGCCGGACAAAGCGAACGCATATACCCATTTACGCATAAACGTATAAACGAAGCGCGATAGGAGTTTGAAAAATGGATCCTGCAATCTTCAAGGCGTATGATATAAGAGGTGTTTATCCCGACCAGCTCGACAAGGAGGCCGCGTGGAAAATCGGCTACGCCAC
This sequence comes from Planctomycetota bacterium, assembly GCA_013349615.1. Lineage (GTDB taxonomy): Bacteria > Planctomycetota > Phycisphaerae > Sedimentisphaerales > Anaerobacaceae > CS2-K091. The sequence goes on from DUZJ01000025.1 coordinate 27,540, forward strand.
CGCCCGGTTCCTGCGCTCTCTGCTTCGCGGTTACCAGAGGGGCCAGGCAAATGCCCAGTCCCTCTGTGTCGGACGTGACATGAGAACACACAGCGAACGCCTGGGCCAGGCACTTATTGAAGGGATGAACGCCACCGGCACAAACGTCATTGATATAGGAATGATTGACACGCCGCAGATGTATTTTGCAATCAATCATCTCGGCACCTGCGGCGGCGTTCAGGTTACCGCTTCGCACAATCCGGCCAGGTATAACGGCTTCAAAATATCCGGACTCGGCGCCAAGCCCATCGGCGTTGATACCGGCTTGAAGGACATAGAGCATATCGCGACAGGTTTGCCTCACACAAAATCCAGAAGTGCCGGCTCTGTAAAGAAACGGGATTTGACCGAAGAATACAAAAATCACGTCCTCAAGTTTCGGCAGCCGAGCAGCAATGAGCTCAAGCTCGCCGTTGATGCTTCCAATGGAATGGCGGGGAAAATGGTGCCGGCCATTTTCAGCGACCTGCCGGTACAAATAGTACCGCTCAACTTCGAGCATAAGGGAAAATTCGAGCACCCGCCAAACCCCCTCATTGAAAAAAATCTCTCTCAGGTAAAAGATGCGGTAAGGAGACAAAACTGCGATTTCGGAATCTGCTTCGATGGTGACGCCGACAGGCTCATGATGGTTGACCAGGCCGGTGATACTATAAGTTGTGATTTGCTCACCGCCCTGATGGCGCCTTATTTTCTCAGGCAAAACCCCAAGGCAACCGTCGTTTATGATTTGCGAAGCAGTCAGGTTGTCGTTGATGAGATTATCAACAATGGCGGCACGCCCCGAAGGGAACGCGTCGGACACGCCTTTATGAAAAAGGCAATGCGCGACTCGCACGCAGTATTCGGCGGCGAGCTTTCCGGACACTTCTATTATCGCGACAACTACTGCACCGACTCGGCATTTATTACCCTCGTGTACGTATTGAACATCGTCAGTGAAGCCGACATACCGATAAGTCAGCTTATACAGCCGCTGCGAAGGTACTACCACAGCGGCGAGATAAACTTCAAGGTAGAGGACAAGCAGGCAAAAATGGACGGCCTTGCAAGGAAATACAGTGACGCCCAAATCGACTACCTCGACGGCGTCTCCATCCAGTATAAGGACTGGTGGTTTAATTGTCGGCCCAGCAATACCGAACCGTTACTGCGGCTGAATGTCGAGGCAAAGAGCAGAGAGATGCTCTACGAAAATCTCGCAGAGCTCAAAGCCCAACTCGGAACGCCGGTATGATATGAATATCGCTTACAGATGAGGGATTCGTTTTTGCCTCAAAGGCCCATTTTTCAAGGAGAGGATAATGGAAATAAACACAATGACGTATCAGGCCCCGAACGGTCTGGTTGAAGGCGTACAGGCCAAGTGGTCCGGTTTCAATATTCTGCTCGTTACCGGCCCTAAAGGCTTCCTGGCTTGTCCTGCTATTGATGTCGAAGCCTGCCAAGGCTACGGCGTTGCCGCCGCAATAGTCGAGAGCACTCCGGACAATCCGATTGGCACACTCGACCGCTTCCCTGACCGCAAGATAACAAAGGCGAACGCAAAAGCAAAAGACCTCGGTATTAACGAAGGTATGGATGTCGCCGATGCCTTCGCCCTTATCGCCTGAATCTATGTATATTCAACCAAAAATTTATAAAAGGAGGAGTTACTTATGACTAAATGTCACCTTTCACGACGCCGGTTGCTGACCGGCACCGGCGCTGCCGTTGCTGCCGTGGCCACCGCCGCCGTCACCGACAAGACAGCCAAAGCCGGCGCCTCTGCCGCAGTGCCTTTCAAATACTGCCTTAATACAAGCACTATCCGCGGCCAAAAGCTCACCCTGGACAAAGAAATCGAAATCGCTGCAAAGGCCGGCTACCGCGCCATCGAGCCCTGGGTACATAAAGTCCACGAACATGCCGGCTCCGGCGGTAATCTAAAGGACCTGCGAAAGCGCATCGCAGACTTGGGCCTGGCCGTCGAAAGTGCCATCAGTTTTTTTCAATGGATTGTCGACGACGACACCAGGCGTGCAAATGGCCTCGAACAGGCAAAACGCGATATGGACGTCCTCGCCCGGATTGGCGGCAAACGTATCGCCGCGCCGCCAGCCGGTGCCACGAGAGGGCCGGCCCTCGATTTGATGAAGGCAGCCGAACGATATCGCACACTCCTCGAAATCGGCGACAAAATCGGCGTCGTCCCAGAGGTAGAGATATGGGGCCCTTCCCGGAACCTGCACCGGTTGGGACAGGCCATGTTTGTCGTCATCGAAAGCGGCCACCCAAAGGCCTGCCTGATGCCCGACGTCTATCACATCTATAAGGGCGGCTCGGACTTCACCGGCCTAAAGCAGCTAAGTGCCCATGCTATCCAGGTCTTTCATTTGAATGATTACCCCGCCGACCCGCCGCGCGACAGGATTGGCGACCGCGACCGTGTCATGCCAGGCGACGGCATAGCTCCGCTGACGCAAATCATCCGCGACCTCCGCGACACGGGCAGCCGCGCCGTGTTGTCCCTGGAGCTGTTCAACCCGAACTATTGGAAGCAGGACGCCCTTGCCGTTGCCAAAATCGGCCTGACAAAAATGAAAGCCGCCGTGAAAAAAGCGTTAGGTACTAACTAACCTATCAGACTTGTTTAGCCGTCGCCGGCACGGCGAGACAAAACGAATTTATATTTAGCCTGCGGTTTTACCGCAGGTTGTTTTCGCCCTCACATTTATTGTGGGATTCCTGAAACTAATATATCGGAAAGAGAGGAAAATCATGAAAACCAAAAAACACACCATTCTACCAACAGCTCTGGCTATGTGTTTATTGGGGGCATTGCCCGTGAGTTCCCTTGCTAAATTAAGCAGCAAACAGAAGTCTTTAAGTTTAATTACAAGTATGGTCGTTTCAGTGAGTACTACTAAAGAGGCAAGAGAAGCAGGCTTGAAAGAAGAGGATATCAGAAAAGATATTGCAACCCGGCTTGAACAAACAGGTGTTAAGACCCTACCCGAGTATATGTATGGGCCGCCTCGCCTGCAGATAAGGATCAATGCATACAAAATCCCTAATCAGGAAATGTTCGTTGATAACATAGATGTTCTTTTTAAACAGGAAGTTACTTTAGCCAGAAATCCCGAAGAGAAGATTACCGCCGTTACCTGGGAACATTCGTGGCTTTCAAACTCGCCTCCACAGCGGTTTGTTAAGCACATCAAGAGCAATATAAAGATTTTAATTGATGGATTCATCGCTGATTATCTTGCTGCAAATCCACCGGACAAGCGTCCCGCAGACGTCAACAATATTGCCATTGTTTTGCCGGCCGTCCCCGACAAGCAAACCAAGCCGCTTGTTAAACCGACAACAGCCGAGTACAAGTACGTGGCATCAAAGAACAGCAAGGTCTTTCACAAGCCGGACTGCCGCTGGGTCAAAAGAATAAAGCCCTCTAATCTCGTAACTTACAGCACCAGGGCCAAGGCAACAGAAGCCGGGAAAAGACCCTGCAAAACCTGTAAACCATAGATAAATGGCCCAGAACCGGTATAATAATTGAATAGGCAGCGGTTATGGGTTTAATCACAATCATAATTATTGCTTTCGCCCTCGCGATGGATGCCTTTGCCGTCTCCATCGTCAGCGGCACCGCCTACAGGAAGCTAAAGGTAAAGCACGCCCTGCGAATGGCGCTCTCCTTCGGTGCCTTTCAGGCAATGATGCCCTTAATCGGCTCGCTGGCAGGACTCACAATAAGGGAGTACATCGCAGACTATGACCATTGGGTCGCCTTTGGACTCCTAAGTGCGGTCGGCGGAAAAATGATTTACGAGTCCTTCAAAATCAAACCGGCTGATGACAAATTTAATCCGTCGAATGTCCTGGTCTTACTCGTCCTATCTGTAGCAACAAGTATCGACGCCCTCGCAGTCGGCATAACGCTCTCGTTTTTGAAGGTTTCAATCGCAGTGGCCGTCGTTATTATCGGTCTTGTAACCTTCATACTCTCCTATCTCGGCGTATTTGTCGGCAAGAAATTAGGGCATTTTTTTGAAAACAAAATCGAAGCCATCGGCGGTATTATCCTCATCGCCCTCGGCATAAAAATACTGATTGAGCACCGATTTTTTTGAAAAAATTTGTTAAATATTCATCTAATTGTGCTTGCATTCGATTCCGATTGTGGTAGAATTTGAAATATGTCATTAGGACAGATAATAAGAAAGAGACGTGAAGAGCTGAATCTTACCCTCGATGAGGTAAGCTCTCGCATCGATTTTTCCAAGCCGTACCTGTCTACCATAGAGACCGGCAAGGTAAATAATCCGCCCGGCGACAAGCTCCTAAGAAAGCTCGAGAAGGCACTCAAGCTCAAGTCGGGCCTCCTGCTGCACATCGCCCACATGGAAGGTATGCCTTCGGACATTCGCAGGAAATACGAATCTGCTGAGGCGGAAAATCTAAAATGGCGCCAGTTCGTCAAAAAACTGAAGAGCAAAAAGCCCAGTACAAGACGCATCAATGCCCTCCTTAAAAAAAGCGAATTGGACACCGAAAAGGGTCTGCCGCCTCTGGCAGCCGGCCGAATGGTTCCCGTCATAAACAAAGTTTCCGCCGGCTATCCCAGCGATTTCAACGACCTGGACTATCCCGTCGGTATAGCCGACGACTATGTCCGTTGTCCCGACCTGCACGACCCCAATGCCTTCGCCGTACGCGTTGTCGGAGATTCGATGGAGCCCAGGTTCCACGAGGGTGACATTGTTGTCTTCTCACCCGCAGCCGAAATACACAGTGGCGACGATTGTTTCGTCCGTTTTGAAATGCCGCACGAAACGACTTTCAAGAGGGCCTTTTTTGAGCCAAAAAACAAAATTCGACTTCAGCCAAGAAACCAAAAATATCCACCCATAATCGTCGACGGAAAACGCATCAACGGCCTATACCGCGCCATTATAAAATACGAAAAACTATAGCTTTATTGTTTAGCAGACGCCGGTGAAGGATAAGGCCGGCAATAAGACATCTCCATATCCGGTTGAGTGGGAGGGCGTAATTCCCGAACTCCCAAAGGAGGACAGGAAAAAATGCACGCGAATCACAGAATAACAGTCTTCATGTTGGCCTGCTTTTTAGCACCCTCCGCCCTTTCCGCAGCGTCAATCGAACCGCTTGTGCGTACAGTCGATCTGGATGTGGGCCAAACGCGCCGGGTTACGCTCCACGACGGCACCAAGGCAACAGTGACGCTTCTGGAGTTGGCCGAAAAACGAGACTCGGTGCGTAACGCGGTGCGCAGGGCGCAGGTCAAAATAAAAGTCAACGGTCAAACAGTGTCCCTCGTCTCTTCGACGTATCATCTGCCGAAGGCCGTAGGCGGTGTCCATATCGATTGTCCGGTCACAAAGGGCTATGTGCAAAACAGCAGCAAAGCCAACGCCTGGGGCCTTCTTAAAGACGCTCGCCTTCGACTCTGGCCCGCCGGCTCTCCATGGATTCGCCCCGGTACATTCGTCTACCCCGTAAAGCAGAAGTGGTTCGCCAACGATACCCAGATGGCCAATGTCCCCTGCTATGTTAACGCCTGTGACATACCTGGTCGGAAGAGCATCTACTATCACTACGGGCTGGACTTCGGCGGTTCGGAAGGGTTAGTGGAGGTCGTCGCGGCCACCGATGGATTGGTCGTTTCGGTAGCTGAGCGCGTACTCGAAGGCCATAAGGACACACCGGTCACGCCTCGCTACGATGTGGTTTACATTCTCGACGATCGCGGCTGGTACTATCGCTACAGCCATCTGGCGATGATTGCAACCCCTGTGATTCCGGGCAAGCGTGTGAAGATGGGGCAGCGCATCGGCCTGGTCGGCAAGGAAGGCGGAAGCGGCGGCTGGTCGCATTTGCATTTCGGTATAAAGTGCCGCCAGCCTTCGGGCATGTGGGGGACGCAGAACGGCTACGCATTCATCTGGCAGGCGTACCAGCAGCAATACAGACCTGAGATTATCGCAGTCGCCAGACCTCATCATCTCGTCTATACCGGTGAAACAGTCCAGCTTGACGCTTCAAAGAGCTGGTGCAGGACGGGAAAAATTACGAAGTACGAGTGGACATTCTGTGAGGGGACCAATGCCCGTGGCAGTAAGGTCAAACGGGTTTATGAGCGAGCGGGTGAGTACAGCGAGATTGTGAAGGTGACGGATTCATCGGGGAATTTCGCATACGATTTTGCCGTGGTTTATGTAATCGACCGCAGGCACCCCGAACGCGTGCCGCCGGCGATCCATGCCAATTATTATCCCACGTTCGGCCTGAGGGCGGGTGATGAAGTGGCATTCAAGGTGCGGTCCTTCGGAACACAGCATGGCGAAGAGGTGTGGGATTTTGGGGACCGAAGCCTCCCTGTTAAGGTGCGATCTGATGGCAATGCGAATCAGCATGACCTGGCCGGATATGCCCTGACGAAACATCGGTATGCCAAAGCCGGCGATTATATTGTTACGGTTAGACGCACTGATGAGCATGGGTACGAGGCGATTGGCCGCCTGCATGTCCGCGTCAATTAACTTCAAAATCCGGCTTTGCCGGTTATCCCCAAAAGTCACTTTTCAAACACAACCTTACCGGCGACAATTGTCGTCTGCACCGAAAGGTCTTCGTCTAACAGCACCAAATCAGCATCTTTGCCGACCTCTATCGAACCTTTCCTGTCCTCGATGCCCAATACTTTAGCCGGATTTTCCGTAACCGTCTTGATAGCGATGTCAAGACCGCAATCTGTAAATCTTATCAGTCTCTGCAGCAGCTCACTCAAGCCCAGTGCCGTACCGATTAACGTGCCGTCTTTGTATCTTGCAGCACCGTTTTTGGATTCGTATTCGATGCCGTTATAAACATATTTGCCGTCCGGCAGACCCATCGCCTGGATACCGTCGGTAATCAGTACGATTCGATTCGGCCCAAGTATCTCGAAAGTCAATTTCAGAACGGATGGATATATGTGTACCCCATCGGCGATAAGCTGGGCGGTTATCTCTTCACTCTCAAAAATGGCAACAAGCGGCCCCGGCGACCGGTGGTGAACCGGTGACATCGCGTTGAAAAGGTGAGTGACATGCGAAATGCCGGCCTTGATGCCTGCCAGCGTCTGCTCGTAATTCGCTTCCGAGTGCGCGAAGGAGGCCACGATATTAGAATCCACCAGTGACCGGATTATTTCCAGGCTGCCGGAAACCTCCGGCGCAATCGTCATCATCGCCAGCTTTCCCGCTGTAATATCCAGAATCTTATCGAGAACCTCCGCCGATGGCAGGCATAAACAGCCCGGCTGAATCATACCTCTTTTATTCGCCGAGATAAATGGCCCCTCTATATGAATACCGACCAGGTTCGCCCCCCCAAGGTTACTGCCTGTACATTCAGCCGTCAACCGAAGGTGTTCATTTTCATCATCTGCTCTGAATACCGTTGTAGCTAAAAAGCTCGTCGTGCCAAACCGAGCACACGTCTGTGATATTGTCTTTAGTGCTTCAACTGTCCCGTCGAGCACATCCGCCCCGCCGGCCCCCTGAATATGAACGTCGATAAACCCGGGCGCAGCTATTCGCCCTTGTGCATCGAGTATATCGCAGCCGGCGCCCGCTCCGATTTGCCCGATTTTTGCAACGACTCCATCTTCGATAAGAATCGAAACCGCCTCCCTGTCCTCGGCATCAAATAATCTGCAATTAGTTATCAGAAGTCTTTGTGTCATATCAGTTCTTTCATTGTTTGCAGTCACCTGGTCTTTTGCCAGGCAACAGCCAACACCAGTGCAAAGACCTTTGAAACGCCGGCCTCCTTCAACGTCTTCGCACACTCATTTAACGTCGCGCCGGTCGTTTTAATATCATCGACCAGGCATACGGCCCGGCCGGCAAGTTGATGTCCCTGCCGAACCGCAAAAGCACCGGCAACATTTTTAGCGCGTGCAGCCGCACTTACCATTACCGGCTGTATCTTCGTTCGCCGAATGCGCACAAGCTCGGTATTGATTTTCGCCGTCGTGTGATTCAATTTTCTTGTTAAAACTAAAGATTGATTGTACCCGCGAACAAACCGCCGCGACCAGTGTAGCGGAACGGGTACAAAAAAATCTATATCGTTTACAAAGCTGCTGCCCTGTAGCGCCGAATTTGCCAGAAAACCTAACATCGAATCCAGTTCCGTCCTGCCTTTCTTAAACGCTAATATCATTTTAGTTAAAGCATCTTTGTAAACGCCGCCCCGTGTTATCCGGTCGAAATGAATTTCCCTGCCCTGACAATCCGGACATGCTCCTCCAACCAGGCCGTATCTGCTGACATCTTTGCCGCATCGCGGGCAGTAATCACCGCCAACGCAAGACTGAAGCTCGCCCCAGCAATCCCGGCAAAAAGTTTTGTCGGTCTCGCAAACGCCTTTGCCGCAGTTACTGCAAACCGCAGGCCAAAGAAGCTGATTAACACTCTGCAAGCCAAAAGATACAATTCGTTTTATCTTTACCGTCTCCACGCCGCCATTATACGCTGATACGGTTCTTATTTCAAATCAAACAGCGTATTATCTATCGGCTCGAACCACCCTAATTTCATCTCGGCGGAATCGACATCATAAACATTCGTGTCACCGGAGCCGGCCATCCGCCGCGAATCGCTGTGGCCGTCAGCCCATCCAACCTTGGCACAGTCCCGGTGCCGAAAATGTATGGACGGAGACAGGTAAAAGTTTTTCATTGGCTCGCCCTTATAGACATAAAAGGGCGGCTCCGCAAACGAATACTCTATCAAATTCGCCCTCTCAACGCACATCGCCGTATCAGCGAACATCAAAGTCTCCGCCGGCTTGCTAACTTCCGTGGTCATTGTCGTCTCCCATCCGGCACGTTCCATCTGTTCGATTGTCTCGAATTGTCGGTCTTCCCAGTTTCGCGAGCCGAGGTATATATGATTATATCCGTATCCGCCACAGCCCTGCTCAAAATTTTCATTCCACGAACCGCCTTTCCCGAAGCCAATCCCCTCCGGACATTCCTTGACCTTGCCATTGGTCAGATACCCCGCGAGTGGACCTCGCAGCGGGTCAAACGGCTCATCCGCACTGTCTCGCTCGCCGTGCCACCGGTATTTGCCTCCCTTCTCGGACATAATATCCGGTGCCGCCGGAACGTAGTGGCCGTCATTTTCAATTGTGTACCCGGTGTTGGCTAAGAAAAGCTGGTGAAGATTAGAGTGACAGACCGCTCCGTAAGCCTGTGCCCTCGCCGTCGCCAACACGGGTACCAGTATCGCCATCAACAAGGCAACGATTGAGATTACTACCAGCAGCTCAATCAGACTAAACGCTTTTTGTTTTTTTCCAAACATAAGAATAAATTCAAAATTGTTTAGCAGTCGCCGCCACGGCGACTTCCCATTCACTTGCCCCGCCATTTTTCCACTCTAGGCCATTGAGGGGTAAATACTGCCAAATCGGAACCATCGACAACGTAATCTCTCGGCTCCGCCAAATCGCATCTGCCTATCCAGTTCGCCTGCCCAAAATGGCTTCCCCACGCCGACGCAAACAGCGCAAAGTCAACCATATCGACCACGCCGTCCAGGTTGATATCAGCCGAATACTCTTGTTCTTTCAGAACGCCGACCGCTTCCAAATCCACACCGCCCGATTCAAACGTAAGCCACGCATCGTAAATCGGATGGCTATTGGCAAAAAAGTCCCAGGCAGGCTGGCTATTCGGCTTGATGTGCTTTACCGCCTCGTCCTCGAAATCTCCGCTGCCGGGAATATCAACGATGCGAACGTAATTTATATTGTTGATATCGACAAGGCCTGATACAATATTCGCCTCATCGGCGATTTCGGTCAAATCGAACGGCGTACCCATACACAAGCCCTCGCCATTGGGGTGCTTGCCCACAAGGTTATACACGTTACTAATCTCAATAGTGCCGTACATTCCAACAAGGCCCTCTGTCAGCGACACAGATGGAAATCCGGCAAAATCTATACCATTGGAAGATACTTCCACGTATCCCAATTCAGCAAACATTTGTCCTGCAACAGAACCACCACCTGTATAGTTTGAAACCAAACCGTTTTCAAAAACAACAAAATCGTAGCCCTTACCATCGCGAATAGTTTCACTAAATGACAGAGTTATTCGACCAGCCGGTACACCCTGCCCAATCTGGCCTAAATCCAAATCACCTAAGCTGACAATATCAAGGTTGTCTCCCGTAGCAGGCCCCAGTGCCTTGTTAGGGTCAGCCCACAGCAAATCCACACCGGGCGCAGGTTGATAACTGACTACAGCCGTCGCCCAAGCCCGAAATATCGGATTTATTACCGCATTTGGGGCGCACGGGTCAGCGTGACGCCGGTCCTCGCCGATGTACCCGTTCACGCCCGGCTCGGTATAAGGACCGGCACACACAAACGCCGATATGACCAGCACGATTACCTGCACAACCAGAATCCTCATATTTAGCTCCCAGTTTTACTGGGGCTTTTTATTCTTCGCCGGCACAATGGCAATCTCGTCCACACCCGCGAAATCTTGCCCGTCGTATGTACTTCCCGTAAGGACGGCATAGACCGCATCGCCTTCTTGTTGCAGCAGGGCGGGGTCAATATCGGCTGTTACTATCTGTACCACCAAATCGACTAAGCCGTCTTCGTCCACATCCTCTTCGTGGGCCATAAACTTGTCCCTTCCCCGCACGGCTACGGACGCTCCGGCAAGGTCCACACTAACGGGATTCACATTTCTGGCATCGAACCCCGCCATTGAGAAGGTTGCTACAGGCGTCAGGCCATGTGCCTCCAGGTTGATTGCATTCGGATAACTCCCCGGCTTGATGTCAATCTCGACCATACGCACCGGCTCCGGCACAATCGTATCCATCGCAAAGTACGCCGGCGTATTCATCCCAAAATCGCCGACGTCACTGGAACTGAGAGCAAACCCCAGGTTCTTGACCGACCCAAGCGACCTCAAATCAACATATTCCCACGTGTTGACGATGTAATCCTGGCTGTTTTTTGCAAACCGGTAATCGGCCAAGTAGAAATCAACACTGCCCGTCGCAGCCCCGCCAGCGTCCTTACCCGTAATAGTCAGCATAAACCAGTCTGCTTCGTCCCCGCTCAGCCCCCCGAATTTTTTCGCGTACATGTCCCCATTAAGCATTGAGTAGTAGGCGTAGTTGTTGTTCGTAACGTACAAACCCTCAACAATGCCTGCTGTATTCAAAGTCATAGTAGGCGGCCCGGCCCACCCAACGTAGCCGATAGCGTAGTTTGCAGAGCCGTCCTGCCCGCCGCCGGTAATGGCATTGTACTGGGCCGTCCATCCCGATGAACTCGTATCGGTAATATTAGAGTAAGCAAATCCATCCCAGGACATGTATACAGCATTATAATTATTGTTAAAGTATGCGCTGCCGCTGCTGAAACCTCCTGAGCCGTCTGAGCCGTTCCAGTAGGATTCAGCCGCCAGGCTCAATTCATCGAAAGTAGCAACGGTCGCGCTTGATATGCCGCTTATCACTAACACGGCGATTAAACCAACCAATTTCTCCGAAGCCATAGTTATATCTCCTCTATTTCAAAGTCATAATTTTTTCAAAACTACTTCTTCTTTCAAGCTATATGCTGAATGCTAAATTTACCTCCTTTTTGCACCTCTATGCCCTTATCGCGAGGGCGCCCAATACCAATAAAAAAACCGCCATTCCCACGAGGGGAACAGCGGTTTCAATTATGGGCAAACCAAACTCTCAGCCGGCCTGAAATATACCTGAGAAAAACTTCACTGGCGCCAAGAGCGCACCATGTCCCAACTCGCGAGAACACTAATTATGTGCAGCTAACTACAGGCAGGTTTTCTGACTTGCGCCTTACCTCGAGACTCCTTCCCATCCGGCACTAATCTTTAGTATTGTTAATACTCGACAGTGCATAAAAATGTCTTTTGCAATACCAAAGAAAAGATTAGTGCTGGGTAGTGGACAAAAATGTCTCTCGGATTTCCGATAAATTATCGCCACAAATTACCACAAATTTTCATTCGAACAAAACTTTACGAACGTCCTTCTTATTATTCGTTGCCATTCGTAAAAATTCGTGGCTAAATTACCGGAACAGGCGCTCACAGCGGCGCGACCGTCGCGGCTTTCAACCGCGTTCCCGTTTGACTATCCAAAAGCCCAATGCTTTCGGACCTGCAGTCAGGTTATATCCTTTTCAAAGAGCGTTTCTGCCAAGTCTCTATCATACTACCCGGAGTTCTTCAAGCAAAAAGTGTTTTTTTATCCTTTATAAAAAACTTTTACACAATGAACAGTTTTAATGACCCTAACGCCATTACAACGGGGCTTGCCCTCGACTCCTAATCGAGAAGCAGGAATCGAAATCTATCAAAGACAGTGTTAATTCCTGGAAACCTGGTCCCTCGCAGGGCCTGCCCTGCCTGCCCCTTTACAAATAGGTTTTTGCCGTCATTTGGTTCGGGTAGCAAAAGAAAGCTTGCCCTGAGCGAAGCCGCAGGAACAGGGCTTCGACTGAGCTCAGCCGAATGTCCTTGGGGATGGTAACTTCCCCTTACTTCTCGTTTGGCCGTCGCCGGAAAACCTTCCTGTCATTCCTGCGAAAAGCCATGTCCTGAGCGAAGCCGAAGGGCCGAGTGGGCGGGTATCCTGCTCTAAGAAAGAATTGGTCCGTTTGGATTACGGGAGATTTTATGTTAATATAGGAAATTTACGCTTGACATCGCCTGTTAAAATAGGATATAATGCAACTATGATTGAGGAGGTTGTATTTTTTGTATTGCGAATCTCGCTTATCGCGACGCTTTGCCTGTTTGTGTGGCGATATGTGAAGCCAAGAACACAGCTTATGCGTGTATTCAGGGCCGCACTCCTTGTCCTCGTTCTCTTAGGCGTCCTGGTCATGCTAAGAGTCACCGGTGCTAATTAGTATCTGTTGCGGAAACAGCATTTGTCATTCCTGCGAAACTTGTCCTGAGCTAAGTCGAAGGAGCAGGAATCCAGTTTTTAAGCCATAAATCCCTGCTTTAGCAGGGGTGACATTGCCAGTTTCGGCCTTCCGCAACAGGAACTAATTAAGCCCTGAAGTACGTCTTTGTTCTTCTCTGTTGCAAAACCTTGCTTCTGGTGAACTCTAATGTTCTTTTGAGGAATTGTTATTGCGAGGCCGCCGGATACGCTTTAGGTAATACTCAACAATGAAATGAGTATCATTAGTTTTCGTTCGCCCCGTAAGCTCCCGCTTGATCTTTGGGCGCTATGAATGACACTGGTTTTGAGATTGCCTGGCTTTCCATTTTGCGGGGTCCCCAAACGCCCAAAAGGGCGTTTGGGGCTTCCCTGCGATGATTCGCAATTACCCTCTCCTTCGCCGCGTCCACTCCGTAAACTATATTGTGTGTGCTTACGGAGCTTGCAATCACATCATGTATTTCTGATTGCCGGCAGTACAGCAAGCCTGCCGCGAGCACAGCCGGCAGGCATGGCTTTATACAACAGCTTTCTTTCTGTAAAACAGGAACAGAATAATGCTCAAGGCAATCAGGCCAACAAGCCCGTTTTGGCCCAGCCCGTCAATTAGTTGGGTGAGATTCGCGACGACTCCGCCGAAAAACGGAATTGTCGTGCCCGGACTGCCAAAAAGGATCTGAATTACGATCCCTAAGGCAACCAGCAGTAAGAAGATTTCCGTAATCTCACCAAGCCATCTTTTTACTTGCTCCAGAAAATGCATTGTCTACTCTCCTAATCAAAAACAAAAAACACTTATAAAACTACGAACGTCACGTTATAAACTTTATTCGGACTATTCCTTACGTTACTTTAATATTCCGCGCCTAAAATACTCAGCTCTATTCTTCATAAAAAAGCTCTATTACAAGCTCTATTTACTAAACTCCTCCAACAAAAATGCCGCAAAAAACGACATTATCAGTATTGATATGGCCGTTAAGAGGCCTTCAGCAGTATTCCCTGGAACGGGCCGGAACGGCCATTTTGCCCGTTTTGTTGGCACCACAATTTATTTTGGGATTCTGTTAATTCTCCCCTGAATTCAATAATATTTAGCTCCACGCCCGTCCCAATGTTTTTATTCGGGATTTCACGTGGGGTTTTTTGTACATTTCGAACCTTTGAAATTGGGTTTGTTTTGGGTTTGTATTGGGTTTGTTTTGGCATTTTATTGGCTTTAATTGGGTTTGATTGGGTTTGTATTGGGTTTGAATTGGGTTTGTTTTTTTGTACATAGTTCATAGTTAATTGTTCGTAGTTCGTTGTTAATA
>DUZJ01000026.1 GCA_013349615.1 Planctomycetota bacterium
GACCGCATCGGCTGGCAAAAACAAAATCCGCGTAAATCAGCGTAATCTGCGTCTAATTTTGGCTTTATGTCTTTGTGCCTTCGTGGTCTAAAATCCTGTTATGCTGTCTAAAAACCCTCGGCGCTCTCTCCGTTCTCTGCGGTTAAAAATTCGTGTAATTCGTGTTAATTTGTGGCTAAAAGCCCTTTGCGTTCTCTGCGCTCTCTGCGGTTAAAAAATCAACCAAAAGTGCACATAGTAACCGGCCAAAACCCAAAAAAATAAAAAAATTTAACTCCTTTATTACCAACAACTTAATCCTGCAAATCCTGTCAAAAACAAGCCGATTTTCGTATCAAACGCGCACATCCGTGCATTTATAGAGGGACGTCTTTTTTTGCAGAAGGCCGAAAAGAAGGAAATTTATTCCTTAGTGAATGGCAATTATGGCCAATAACAACCAACTACCGGCAACAGACAACTGGTATCTGCCCTTTTTCTTCTTCTTTCTCCCTTCTCACTTTCTCCTTATGTCATTGTGCGCAAATACTTACGTGCCTATAAGGCACCACTACAAGTGTAGAGCTATCATTACTTATGTAGAGAGAGCTTTACAAATCAGACTTTTTATGCAAAACAAAGCCAATTTCCGAAAAAGTCAAATGAACGTAAGTGATTATAATACAAGGGAATATGAGAAAGAGGACACTTGGTGGAGTGGGAAAAACAAACCCAATTCAAACCCAATACAAAGCCAAACAAACCCAATTAAAGCCAATAAAATGCCAAAACAAACCCAATTCAAACCCAAACAAACCCAATCTCAAAGTTTATGGAGTGGTTCAATATCAGGCACTTGCGGCATTTTCATCGTTGCCGCCCGTATATTCCGGCACAAGCTCCTTGATTTTCTGAACTATCTCGCTGTAGTTTTGCGTTTGGGCGACATTTACCAGCTCATTGATACCGTTGCGAAGTTTACCTCGGTCCATCGGGATATTCTTCCATATACTGATTTTGCGATGCCTTGTACGCTGCATATCTTCGCCTTCTATCGAAAGCTCTTCAAAAAGCTTTTCACCGGGTCTGGGGTTCGTGAAAGTGATTTCAATGTCTTCGCCGGGCTTGAACCCGCTGAGCGTAATAATGTCCCTGGCCAGGTCTATAATTTTTACCGGCTCGCCCATATCGAGCACGAAGATTTCTCCGCCTTTTCCCATTGTTGCTGCCTGCAGCACAAGCTGGCTTGCTTCCGGTATGGTCATAAAATACCGCTTCATCCTCGGATGCGTAACGGTTACGGGGCCGCCCTCAGCTATTTGCTTCTTGAAGATAGGTACAACCGAGCCGTCGGAGTCAAGTACATTGCCAAACCGTACAGTCACAAAATGTGTTTTGCTGGTTCTGCTCAAGTCCTGAATATACATTTCAGCGATTCGCTTGGACGAACCCATTATGCTGGTCGGATTGACGGCTTTGTCTGTGCTAATCATTACAAAATTAGTCGTACCGTAATTATTTGCAGCGTCAGAGACGATTTGTGTGCCTACAATATTGTTCTTGATGGCTTCTCCCGAGTTGAGCTCCATCAGCGGCACGTGCTTATGGGCGGCGGCGTGAATGACAACCTGCGGTTTGTACGTTTCAAAAATTCCCTCTACCCGCATCTTGTCGGTAATATCGCAAACGACCGCTTTTATGGAAATGCCTGCAAATTGCTTGTGCAATTCCCGCTCCATGTAGAACAGCGGATTTTCGGCTTGCTCAATGAGCAAAAGCAGCTTCGGGCTAAAATTACACACTTGTCTGCACATTTCAGAACCGATGGAGCCGCCGGCGCCGGTAACGAGAATGGTTTTATCTTTCAAAAAAGCTTCTATTAAATCCAGGTCAAGCTCGACAGTTTCTCGGCCGAGCAAATCGTTAATATCGACGTCACGAATTTGAGAAACGCGTAACTTACCTGAGGCAATATCAGTAAGAGATGGTACGGTACCAAAACGAATTTTAGTACCTTTGTCGAAAACCTGAACAACTCGCCTCCGCTGGTGATGGGTGGCTTGGGGCATTGCAATGGCAATTTCTTCGATGTTGTGGTCCTCGCAGATTTTGGGCAGTTGTTCAACAGTACCGAGTACCGATATTCCATGGATGTTTGTGCCTTGTTTTATGGGGTCATCGTCGATAAAGCCGACTACGTCATATTGAGCGATGCGCTCACGACCAATCTCCCGCAGCAGCGCCTCACCGGCATCGCCTGCTCCGACAATGAGCAGTCGCTTCAATCGGCCGACTTCGACCGTGCGGAACTCCTCATAGTATAGCCGAATTACCATTCGCAGGCCGGCCAGCAGCAAAACAGTGACAAACATATCGGTCATACATACACCTTCAAGAGGTATCTGCAAACCTCCCGGTAAGTTTCTACGAATACTCTCGACTTGGCCTATTGCAAACCATAAAGCTACGATAATTAAAGTGCTGACCATAGATGCCCGTAGTATCCCCAGAAGATCGGAAATCCCTACATAGCGCCACCAGCCACGGTATTGCTCGAAAAAACCGAATACCAGCAACTTGACGATGAGAAAAAACAGTACCAAAGAAGGATATAGAACAAGCCAGTTTTGTCTGAACTGCATGTTGTTTACCAGCAGGAAGGAGAGCATCAAAGAGGCAGCGAAAGCAACTATATGAGCAAGCACAATCAGGGGCTTGCGGAAACGCAGCAGCATAGCAGGAGGTGGCGAGAGCTCTGAAGGGCTTTGATTTCCGTGTTTTAGCTGTGTGTTTGTATTTGAGTCAGCCATATTTTCCAAGCACCATAGTTTCTCCCCGTAATTGCTCAAAAACCGAACTATAACAACAGAGTGAAAGCATGTCAAGAAAATCGCTCGCGCATTTTGAAAGACTTCGGCTGCAAGGCTGAAGTTTGGAGCCAGTTGTGCTATTCTCCCATAGGTTGCTGATGAGGCAACGTGAAAATTTTGTTATTTTGATACGAGACCAGGATAACAACGGGATTGTAAGAAGGCAAGCGTGAAAAGCAAAAAGGTTCGAGACGCTTGACTTTTTGGTAACAATGCGGGACAATAAATGGTCTTGTTAGTCATAAAAGTTGAAATCTTTATTACAAGGAGACACAAATGTTTAACGGTATTTTCCACATTCCTCAGCCAGCCAATGAGCCGGGTTTGCAGTACGCACCAGGCAGTCCGGAACGTACGGAATTGACCGCCAAGCTGAAGGATATGCTCGGCCAGAAGACAGAGGTGCCGATGATAATCGGCGGCCAGGAAGTGCGCAACGGCAATCTCGCAGATATCCGCTGTCCGCACGACCATCAGCACGTGTTGGGAGAATATCATCAGGCTGACGCAGAGTTCGCTATTAAAGCGGTTGATGCGGCAGAGAAAGCCAAGCGGCAGTGGGGCGAGATGCCGTGGGAGTCCAGAGCTATGGTACTACTCAAGGCAGCGGATCTGCTGGCTGGTAAGTACCGCCAGACGCTCAATGCGGCCACGATGCTAAACATGAGCAAAACGCCGCACCAGGCGGAAATCGACTCGGCGTGTGAGCTGATAGACTTCTGGCGTTTCAACCCGCATTTTATGGAGGAGGTGTACGGTGACCAGCCGATGTCAACGCCAGGAGTGCTGAACTATATGGAGCACCGCCCACTGGATGGGTTTGTTCTGGCTTTAACACCCTTTAACTTTACGTCCATCGCAGGCAACCTTCCAACGGCGCCGGCGTTGATGGGCAATACGGTAGTGTGGAAGCCGGCATCGGCTGCGGTATTGCCGGCTTACTTTATCATGAAAATCCTTGAAGAAGCTGGGATGCCGCCGGGGGTAATCAATATGGTTCCTGGTCCTGGACCAGTTGTCGGCCCGCCGGCACTAAATGACGTCAGACTCGGCGGCATTCACTTTACCGGAAGCACGTATGTGTTTTCGAGAATCTGGCTGACAGTCGGTTCAGACGTTCGCAAGTACGTCTCATATCCTCGAATTGTCGGCGAGACAGGTGGTAAGAACTTCATATTCGCCCACGCAAGCACTGATATTGAAGCACTTGTGACGGCTTTAGTGCGGGGTGCATTCGAATACCAGGGCCAGAAGTGCTCGGCAGCTTCGCGAGCGTATATCCCCGATTCGATCTGGCCGCAGGTCAAAGAGCAACTGCTCAGTGATATCAAGGACATTAAGATGGGCGATGTTACCAACTTTAAGAACTATATGGGTGCGGTTATAGACGAAAAGGCGTATGAAAACATCAGCGGTTATATTGAATACTCCAGGAGTTCGCCCGATATGGAAATTATCATCGGCGGTGGGTGTGACAAGTCGGCCGGATACTTCGTCGAGCCGACAGTTGTTGTAAATAAAGACGCGAAGTCCAAGCTGATGGTCGAAGAGATTTTCGGGCCGGTGTTGACCATATATATCTACCCACAGAACGAATACGACCAGGCTCTCGAACTGTGTGACCAGACCTCGCCATACGCGCTAACGGGGGCAATCTTTGCTCTCGACCGCGGCGCAATCGTTAAGGCGATGGATACGCTCCGTCACGCGGCTGGTAATTTTTACGTAAACGTCAAGCCCACAGGTGCGGTCGTGGCCCAGCAGCCATTCGGTGGTTCGCGGGCATCGGGCACGAACGACAAGGCCGGCAGTTGGCTCAACCTGGGGCGATGGGTCTCGCCGCGAGCTATCAAGGAAACGTTCCTGCCGCCGAGGAACTTCCGTTATCCGTATATGGAAGAGGAATGACCGGTGTTCTTGTGTTCGGTCGTCCGTATTGCGTATTATCGGCGTGACATTTGAGAATTTGGATAGATGAATCCCGTTAGAAATTCTAAAAAGAACGCTAATATGCTAAACGTCGTTAGAAATCCTATGGCCGCGGAACATTCTACAAAAAGGGAGATTTCTAACGGGATGAAACAAAAGTATGATTTTGATATTGTCGTGATAGGCGGCGGGATTGTAGGCCTGGCCTCGGCTTACAAAATTGCCCACAATCATTCCGGAATTTCAATCGCCGTATTGGAAAAAGAGGACGAGCTCGCAGCTCATCAGACCGGCCATAATTCGGGAGTTATTCATTCCGGGCTGTACTATAAGCCCGGCTCGAATAAGGCAAAAACCTGCGCCAAGGGACGCAAAGAACTTGTAGCGTTTTCAAAAGAACATGGAATCAGGTACGAGATTTGTGGGAAAATAATTGTCGCAACGCGGGAAAAAGAATTAGCTAATTTTGAGCAGGTTTTCCGCAACGGCCTGGAAAACGAAATAGAAGGTATCGAAAAAATCGGCCCGAACGAAATTAAGGAAATTGAACCATTTTGTCACGGTATCGCAGGTATTCGAGTGCCTTGTACAGGCATTATCGATTTCAGTGAAGTTGCAAAGAAATTAGCCGAGCTGATAGAGGACAAAGGGGCGAATAAAGTCCTGAAATCGCATAAAGTGTTGGCTTTTGAAAGCCAAGATTATTTTACTAATGTTGTAACAAATAAAGGGTCTCTGGCCGCAAGGTATATTATCAATTGTGCGGGACTTCAGTGCGACAAAGTAGCGAAAATGGCCGGTGTCGAGGCAAAGATGAGGATTGTTCCTTTTCGCGGGGATTATTATGAGTTAACGGAGGAAGCTAAAGAAAAAGTTAAAAGCCTGATATATCCGGTTCCGGACCCGGCTTTTCCCTTCCTGGGTGTTCATTTTACCCGCAAGATTGATGGTTCTGTCGAATGCGGCCCAAACGCGGTCTTCTCATTCAAGAGAGAAGGTTATGGCAAGACCGATTTTAGTTTTCGAGATTCCTGGGACGCGTTGTCTTACCGGGGGACCTGGAAGATGTTTTTCAAAAATTGGAAGTATGGGTTGAGCGAATATACCAGGGCCTTTTCCATGAAACTATTCTTCAGGCAATTGCAGCGGCTTATTCCTTCACTGGCGGCTGATGATATAAAGCCCGGCAATGCCGGCGTTCGTGCCCAGGCGGTCGGGGTGAACGGTGAGCCGATTGATGACTTTCGAATAGAAAGACGGGAGAATTCTATTCATGTTTTGAACGCACCGTCGCCAGCCGCAACTGCCTCACTTGCCATCGGTGATTACGTAAATGAAATGGCTGCGGAGCAGTTTAATCTCTGAAAGAAGTAAAATGTCAAAAGGCAGCAGTGAAAAAAACAGGGCATAATTTGCAATTCCCAACTTCCAATCGTTGATAAGTTGTAAGCTCAACGGTTGAGCAGGGGGGCATCAATTCAGAAAATGTTTCTTGAAGCCTTCTATTAAAGTGACACTGTCCGGATATACAATCGCTGCGATAAGTACTGCGCCGTATCGCTGCCAGAGCGACTGCCGATTTAGCCGACTGGCCCGACCCGGCAGCTCCAGCGTAATGATTGGAATGCCGAGTCTGAGTCCTGCATACGAACCGAGCGAACCGGGTCTTGCTCCCAGTTTTTTCACGGGCAAATTGCAATGCTGGGCGCATCGTTGCGCCAATAGCTGGGCGGGGCCGTCATAGTCGATGCAGGCTAATGGCTGGTGAATGCTGACAATACGGTCGGGAGCATACTGGCGGATAAGCTGTTCGATGACCCGTGCTTCCGGCTCGGAAAGGGCCCTGTATCCGCTGGTGGGGCTGTTTATGCGGTTCGCGGTGGCGAAATTTCGGTTCAGATCGATACCTCTGGCGTTATGGCGGCGGTTATGGGCCAGGCCGTCCGGATTCGCCACGGGCAGCAGCACAACCCTTCTTCCTTGCAATAGCCGTGGGTAGCGCTGCAGATGCTCTCTCAGATTTTGTACAAGCGGGGTACCTGCCGGCTCGTTGCCATGGATGGTTGCCAGGATTAAAGTTACGTCTTTGCCTTCACCGAGCACGAGACATTCAATAGGCCGATGCTCGACCGACCTGCCGACAATACGCGTTTCGCTCATTAAGCTTTTCGGCACCCCGACTATCTCCGGATAAGGCGTCGGCCGGTAGCAGCCGGTAAAAGCCAGAAGAACAAACAGAGTCAAAAATAATAAAGCACTGGATGATTTGCTGTTTATGTCAGACGTCCTTTCAACGGTTTTTTACCCACAACAAAAGCTAATATGCCGGCATTATAAAGTTCTCCTGGTATAGTTCAAAGGAAAAAAGTAACAGTTACAATGGAGTTTATAACAAATTGAGCTCGCCAGCCGGCGGTGAAATCTTGACATAGCTACGTCAATCTGCGACAATCTCCGGTAAGTTATGAGTAAATGCCAAACCGACATTTTGTTCGCGAAGATGGAAATGGATTCGGAGCCCATTCGGCTTTGCTCCCTTCGACAGGCTCAGGGCAGGCAGGGCAGGCTTTGCGCGGGGGAGACAGTCGTGTGGTCTGCGGTCATATTATTCGTGTTGCGTTTGAATCGGCTGCCGGGGCTGGGTTTGATAGTAAAGTACCTGATAAACTCCGGTCGGCTAATCCGAAGAGAATGTCAAAAAGAACGGGGCGGAGGTACTTAACCAGTACCGGCGAAGGACAGAAATATAGGAAGGAAGGTAACGAATGCAGAATGGAAAATTAGCAATTGCCATAATTGTTTCCGTATGGTTTGCGGGCAGCATCTTTTCGTCGTGCGCGGGGCTTGATGCATCGCGCGAAAGAAACAGGCAATATGATATCGGCAATACGCAATATAAATTATGGTATCATGAGGCTGCGCAAAAATGGACCGAATCGCTGCCGGTTGGAAACGGTCGGCTGGGAGCGATGGTCTTCGGGGGCACCACACAGGAGCGCATTCAACTCAACGAAGATACCGTCTGGGCGGGTCCGCCTGTGCCGCAAGACCGTGTGGGCGCCTATAAGCACATCGCCGAGGCGCGAAAGCTCATCTTCGAAGGAAAGTATTCCGAAGCGCAGAGGATTATGCAGAGTGAGGTTATGGGCAGTCGGATATCACCGCGAAGCCATCAGACGCTCGGTGACCTTTGGATAAAAATGCCCGGGGGCATCGATACTATTGCGCTTACTCGCTGGCGTCGTGGTGGTGATGATGAGCCTTCAAACAGCAAGTACGTACAGGTTGATTACGATGATTCGAACTGGGCTGAACTGGTGGTCAAGTCGGGCAAGTTCGTCAAAGGTAACGCTTCGGTTGAGGCGGGTAAGAAGGTTGTGTTTCGCAGCAGTTTTGAGCTTACCGCCAAACAAATACAGGATGGCTTCGGTTTTCTGAAACTGGGGTCCATTGATGACCAGGGTGCCATATACGTCAATGGCAAAGAAGTGGGCAGGACGAGAGACTACTCCAAACCGCATAGCTTCAATATCAGCAAGCATCTAAAGACGGGCAAGAATGTTATCGCGGTGGTAGTGGGTAACGTAGGTGGCCCCGGAGGGATGACTGCTTCGGTAACTCTCGGACCTTCGACAGGAGTGAGCGAATCCTATAAACGAGAGCTTGACCTCGATACGGCAATTGCAACAACAACATTTATGGTAAACGGGATTACATATCGGCGCCAAGTCTTCGCCAGCGTTCCCGCCCAGGCCATCGTTGTGCGTCTGACAGCCGAGGAGCCGGGCAGCATTTGTATCGACGCAACGCTGGACCGCCCGGCTGATTTCGACCTGAAGCAAGCCGGGGAACATACATTGGCTATGTTTGGGCAGGCAAGTCAGAACGGCAAGCACAAAGGTGTTAAATACCACACTCAGCTTCGCGCCAGGCTTCAAGGCGGGCAGCTTGAGATGAAAGAGAAGGCAATTTCGATAAGAAACGCAGATGCCGTGACGCTCTTTTTAGTGGCAGCGACAGACTATAACTTCGATGAACCCTATAAGCCTCTTAAGAGAGATATGGCTCGAGTGTGTTCTAAACAGCTTGGCGCGGTCGAGAAGAAAAGTTTTGAGCAAATCAAGGCCGAGCACATTGCAGAACACCGTAGATTGTTCAGGCGTGTTATCTTGGACCTTGGGAAAACAGCTGCCGCTGATAAACCCACTGATGAGCGACTCAAGGACCTGCGTGGCGGCGCCGATGACCCCGCCTTAGCTGCCTTATACTTTCAGTTCGGCAGATACCTGCTGATTTCCTGCTCGCGGCCGAGCTGTATGCCGAGCAATCTACAAGGCTTGTGGAATGAGCATTTAGCCGCGCCGTGGAATGCCGACTACCACATCAACATCAACGTCCAGATGAACTATTGGCCGGCCGAAGTGTGTAATCTCAGCGAATGTCACGAGCCGTTCTTCAGGCTGACTGAGGCGCTGGTGCCTTCCGGGCGAAAGACCACACGAGATGTGTATAATTGTCGAGGCTTTGTCGCACACCATACAACCGACGTGTGGTGGCACACAAGCCCGTTCGGGAGCGTCGGATATGGGATGTGGCCTATGGGGGCGGCCTGGTGTACGCAGCACTTTATGGAGCATTACCGCTTTACCGGCGATAAGAAGTTTCTCAGAAACAGGGCCTTTCCTGTATTGAAGGAAGCAACTTTATTCTTTCTTGACTGGCTTGTACAACATCCCAGGACTGGTAAGCTGGTCTCGGGACCGTCAAACTCCCCGGAAAACAGCTTCGTAGCCCCCGATGGAAAAAGGGTAAATCTGTCGATGGGCCCGTCGATGGACCAGGAGATAATCTGGGACACCTTTACCAACCTCATCGAAGCGGATGAGATTCTGGGCATCAAAGATGATTTCGTCAGAGAGGTCATCGCCGCCCGTTCAAGACTTGCCCTGCCTAAGATTGGCTCGGATGGCCGATTGATGGAATGGAGCGAAGAATTCGAGGAACCGGAACCTGGTCATCGGCATATGTCACATTTGTTTGCGCTGCATCCGGGCAGGCAATACACGTTTCAAAATTCGCCGGAGATGGTCACTGCGGCACGCAAGAGCATCGAGTATCGCATGGCACACGGCGGCGGCCATACCGGCTGGAGCAGAGCGTGGATCATCAACTTCTGGGCAAGGTTTCTGCAGGGCGATAAAGCCGAGGAGAACGTCAAGGCACTCCTGGCAAGGTCCACTCATCCCAACCTGTTCGATAACCATCCGCCGTTCCAGATAGACGGCAATTATGGGGGATGTGCCGGAATAGCTGAGATGCTTTTGCAAAGTCACGCCGGAGAGGTTCATCTGCTGCCGGCTCTGCCGAAGGCCTGGCCGACGGGATACATCAAAGGCCTGCGTGCCCGCGGCGGTTTCGAAGTGGATATCACCTGGAAAGATGGCAAACTTACCGGCGTTACTATCCGCTCACTTCTGGGCAATACCTGCAAGGTCCGCTATGATGATAAGGTTGTTGAAATCACAACCAAGGCCGGCAAAAGCTACAGCTTGAATGGTCATCTCGAACGACTATGAGCAATTAAAAACGTTGACAGGAAATTCTATAGGCATGCTTTTGGTGTTCCATGCTAAAGTTGACAGGCAGGAATTTTTTGATTACTTCCATATTTGTTTGAAGGTGGCTGGAAAGTTCGTTAGTCGTGAAGGAGCCGGCTTCTGTGATGGCCATATAGATTAAAAGCTGGTCAGCTAAGAAACGGTCGACAGCGGCGTTGCTTGTCAGAAAGTCTTCGACCAAGCCGACAAGTTCACGGATTACTTCCTCTGAGGGCTTGCCGCGCATTCCAAAGGCGGTAAATACCGTTGTGCGTTCGCTGCCACAGAGCCGAATCATCACGCAATTTCCGGGGCCATTGGAATCTTCGACTTCGACGTGTTCGACATTCCGGATATTCAACTTGCTCTGGAGTAATAGTGTCCGCTGGCGCTGAGCAACGCGCGGAGGGAGTTTGGCGGTGTAAACCCGGGCGTGAATTTGGAAATCGCTGTTCGGCTGGCAAAGGTCAATTATCTTGTCCGGTTGGTTACGCCATGGTTGAATATTAAAGGATATTTTTCCGCCGCCTGCGGGAAAGAAGCCATGCTTTATCAGTTTGCAATTGCCGTGGAAGCCGGCTGTTGCGATAGCTGCTAAAAAGGTTTCGTTAAGAAAGTCAAACGGCGGGGCCATTGGATTATGAGTTCCGCCAGTGACGGTAACTGTGGAAGGCTTGTCGGCCAGGAACAAGGCAGGCAGGATGGTTTGAATTACCAAAGACGCAGAGCCGGCTGAGCCTATATCGAAATGATAGTCACCGCTTCTGGCAGGGCCGGGTTCAAAATCAAGTACTTTTGAGCCTTTCGTTGCTCCCTGCGAATGGCCCGTGCAGATTTTAGAGGCGGCTCTAACGCAGCTTAAATGTTGTTTTGCCAGGCCCGGATTGCGGCGGGCGGCACGGATGTTCTCAATATGCAGACTTCTGCCGGTTATGCAGGACAGGGTCAGAGATGTTCGCAGTATCTGGCCTCCTCCTTCGCCCATACTGCCATCAATAAAAACAGTTTCCATCGTACTACACCAGGCTTCCGTGAACTCATTTGTCAGCCCAATCCGGTGACATTGGTGCTTGCATCCCTTTACTGACGATAGTAGCCTACTGTGACCATGTAGAGAGGCTCGAGATAGTCCGGCAGCGACAGAACTGTGCTAACAGCAGCATCATCAAAAGCACCGACAGCTACAGAGCCAAGTCCCAGGGCTTCAGCCTGAAGGTGCACGTTCTGCGCGGCGTGGCCGGCCTCCATATATACGTAACGAACACCCCGCTGGCCGTAGCGTCCGGTCGTTCTGCTGAACTCACCTACAAAGACCAACGTCAGCGGTGCGGCCTGGATAAAATCCTGTCCCCAGGCAGCGGAGGCAAGAGCGGCACGAAGGTCCTGGTCTATAAGTTTCTCAAGCGTGTGTTTGGCAGGCAAATAACGAAACACGCCCTCATCAGTAATTATAAAGAGTTCAAGAGGATAGGTTGCTCCGGCTGAAGGTGCTGTGCGATATCTGCCGCCCGGCTCCTGACCCTGGGCTGCCCAGACCAACTGGCCGATTTGCTCAAGTGTAAGAGACTTCGGCGAAAAATGCCGCCTCGACCGTCGGACGGCTATGGCCTGTTCCAATGGCATTGAGCCGGTTTGATTCGGCTTGGCAAGTTTTGTTATCTCACCCATTTTCTAACTGACTGCATCTTTCAAAAACGATAAAGCCTGCAAAATTTCAGCTATTGTCTTATTGTGATTCTGACGTGTCAAATTAAATAGCTTTATATCTTGATAATTCTTTACCTCAGAGATAAGGCCGGTGCCTTTAAGTGCCACGGTGGCTAATACCGACTTGTCGGATTTGAAAAGACGACGTATAGCGGCAGCAAACTTTTTGGAGAAGCATTCCATTTTGCCGATCTCGTCGATAACAAATAATTGCGTGTCGGTTTTTTCGGCGTCCAAAATCGGCACCACTGATTTTTCAAAGCCGGCAACGTCCACGCCATATTTACCAACTCTGAAAGGGCCCTTGATGTCGATATGAGCAAGTGTCCCGGCGGCACCATCAAGCCGCTGCCAGCTAAAACCTTTTCGAACACCTCCCTGGCGAATCTCCTGCGTGTAAAAACCTGCGAGCTTTTCGCAGTTAAGATTTGCAATTATTTGCATAGCGGCGGTGGTTTTGCCACAACCCGGCAGACCTGTTAACAGGATTTTGGCGGACTCAGACAACACGGCTATCCCAATTAGTTCAGACACTATCCGGTCAACACAATATACTGTATCTTTTGTGTCCGCAAGATTAGTCAGTTTGTTTTCTTTTGCTGAGGATGGCAAATGCCAGAACAGCCAAAAGTGCCACGGCTGATACGTATTTAACAACCGGCGGCAGCATCCAACCAGGCCGGGCAGCTATTTCAAAGTCAACGCCAGCAGCGATATAATCGAGCAGAATACCGCCTAAGATGGCACATCCCGCCACGGTAGCCAAGTAGGTAATCGCTGTCATCTTGCCTAAAACTTTCCAAATGGTTACAAATGATGCGGCGTTTGTGGCCGGGCCGGTCATAAGAAAGACCAATGCCGCCCCCGGCGTTAAGCCTGCCAATATCAGCGCTGCCGCTACCGGCACCGAGGCCGTTGCACACACATATATAGGTATTCCCAGAAACATCATCACCACCATTGCGAAAATTCCGGTGCCCAGTTTTTCGGCGAAGTAATCCTCGGGCACCAGGGCAGAGATAACAGCGGCGATAACCAGCCCTACCATCAACGCTTTGCCAATGTCTCGCGGCAGTGTAACAAAGCCGTATTTCAAGCCCTTCGCAACTCTGCTTGTTTTCTTTTCGCTACCGGAGGATTCATCCGAAGATTCTTGTGGTGTCCCGTTTTCATCCTCTCTGTTTCGTCCAAACACATCAACCAGGCCGCCTCCGACAAGGCCGGTAACGAGTGCCGCTAATGGTCTAAAGATGGCAAAAAGTGGGCCGAGAAGACTCAAGGTAACAAAGATACTGTCCATACCGGTTTGAGGCGTGGACAGTAAAAATGATATTGTGGAACCTTTAGTTGCACCATGCTTGCGAAGCGACATTGATACCGGAATAACGCCGCACGAACACAAGGGCAGCGGAATCCCGAAAAGCGATGCCTTCAACAAGGGCCATATCCCTCTACCGCCAAGATGCCTTTGTACAAGTCGCTGCGATACAAGCACCGAAAGAATTCCTGCCACGAAAAATCCAAACAAAAGATAGGGTGACATCTCGGCTATAGTACGCCAAAAATCTATGATTATCGCCTTAACAAAATCAGCCATTATACACCCGTTATTTTGCAATCAGCCGTTAATTTCCTACTGTTTCGGTCTTACAAACATTACCCTGCAAATCGCTCGTTACATCTTCAAAAGTCATCTTCGTCCCGCTGCGGTCAATGGCTTCGCGTGCGATATGTGTCAGACCAAAGCAGCAGGGCACTTCCATATGGAGCACTGTC
Organism: Planctomycetota bacterium; assembly: GCA_013349615.1. Lineage (GTDB taxonomy): Bacteria > Planctomycetota > Phycisphaerae > Sedimentisphaerales > Anaerobacaceae > CS2-K091. The sequence continues at coordinate 13,859 of DUZJ01000026.1, forward strand.
AAACTATTGAGCTTATTGCCTCTCAAAATCTGTGCCAGCTTTTCGATATAAAAATCTGCATTATCCAGTTTCGGACAGCCGACTACAATGCTGCGCTCTTTCAAGAATTTATTGTGAAAATCACCCATTGCAAACGGCACACAATCAGCCACCAGCAGCAAATCAGCATCGGCAAAATATGATGCCTGCGGCGAGACCAGCTTCAACTGAACCGGCCAGTGACTCAACTGCGATGGAACCACGGCAGCGCTGTTGCCGGCAGATTGACCCTTTTCTCTTAGCTTCTTGGCCATCGTACCGGGGCATACAAAATCAGTCTTGCTGTGAGCGCTTTGCTTTTTAGCCAGGTGCGCCTTGGCTGCCTCTTCATCGAATTGGTCGGCGTCTCGCTTTTCAATGGTTATGGCGTCCTGAGGGCAGTGCCCGATACAGGCGCCCAGGCCGTCACAGTAAACTTCACTGACCAGCTTTGCCTTACCATCAATTATCTTTATAGCGCCTTCGGCACAGGCATCAACACACTGGCCGCAGCCGTCGCATTTTTCTTCGTCTATTTTAACTATGTTACGCATAACCATCTCGAAATACCTCATTTCGAGCTCTTTGAGCCATCAGGCTGTTCATCGGACTCTTTCATAATACCGAGGCATTGCTCCGCATATTTACACCACTTAGCACAGCCAAGATTTATTTTTGGATTAAGCACAATCCGCCTGCATTTGCGGCATTTCAGTTTCGGTTCGTCCTTGAAAAACTCTACACTGCCGCCACAGCCGGGACATTTCACTTCAAAAATATCTTCCGGCTTCCAAAATCTTTGGTCTTGTCCTGGACATCTGACCATAATCTATCCTCATTTATTTTCAGCAAATTACTCTTACTTATGCGCGAATCATCGTTAGCAGCATCTTGAATTTTTCTTCTGCGGCAACCGCGTGCGGCACATTGCCGGGCATTATAATAATCTGGCCAGCCGAAACATTTACATCTTTGCCGCCTACGGTCAACCGCGCCGCCCCGTCAATAATCTGAACAACTGCGTCATAAGGTGTTGTATGCTCACTTAACCGCTGGCCCTTATCAAACGCAAACAGCGTAATCGTGCCAACAGATTTATCCAGTATCGTCTTGCTAACAATCGAACTGTCTGCGTATTCGACCAATTCCGCCAATCTTTGCCCTTTACCCAGGCACGCCTGCAGTACGGTTGCCTTTTTCTTCTCGTCGCTCATTTTTTTCTCCTCTTAAGACTCCCTGCTTTCCTTTTTCTTTTTGTGCCTTTGCCCTGCAGCAGTTCATCCAGCGTAATACCACTTAGATATTCGTAAATACATTCCTGCAGCCCAACAAGCTTTGCCCTTACTGTACAACCTTTCTGCTTTGGACAGGCATTCACACTCAGCAAGCATCGGTTCAGACTTATCGGCCCCTGGATGGCTTCAATCACCTCCAACAAACTTATCTTTGACGGTTTCCGGCCCAGCACAAATCCACCTTTAGGCCCCATGCAGCTTTTCACAAACCTGGCATTTTGGAGCTTCTGCATTAACTTGCAGGCTAATTGATACGAAATATCTTCTTGAACCGCTATTGTCCTGGTCGAAACGGGCTCGTTTCCATAATGCGCGGCGAGATTCACTATCGCCCGCAATGCATAATCAGTATTTCGCCTCAAAACATCCATCTTCGACTTTCAAAAAAACCATAAATGGGCCTTTCAGTCTCTGTATCTGCTATATAAGACTATTATAGTCCTATTTATTCGCATTGTCAAAATAAAAAAGGATTTTTTTGAAAATTTTTCGGTACAGCCTAAAAAGGGTAAAATCCATCCAACCTGCGGATGTTTTTCGTCAGCCAACTATGTTAATAGCGCCGGCGGCAGAGATGCGAATTTGCTTTTCGAGGCCTTTGACGGACACAAAGCGGTATTGGTCGGGCCCCTTGACAACCACATCGTTCTTATCTACGACTATTTCAATATCTTGTTCGGGCTTTCTTTGACGGATAACATTGGCCAACAGAAAGGCTTTCTCGACTCCGTCACCGGTTTTATAATTTGCGACCTCATCCGGCTGAGCAAGACGCTTGCCATCGTAAATTGAAGTATTGTTCATTTGTTCAAGCCAGATATGTACCTCTTTGGTTGACATTGAGTCCGCCATTTGGATTGAGACCGGGCTGCGTTCTACCGCGGCCTTTATGAACGGGACCCAATCACAGGTCGCCATATCCCGATATGCAAAAAAGGCAAGGTCGGCGGTGGAACTACTCTGGCGCAGTTGCTGTAGATAGTCAATTATCTGTTCCCTGCTCTGGTGTACGTGGATTTGAATCGGATTAGCAGGGATGAAATTTTTGTCCGAAGCCGGCAGCTTTGCTTCTATATGCACAAAGCCAGCCAACTCGTTTACAAACCGCTGTGGTTCAGGGACAACCGGCTTAATATATTTTCTCAAAACCTCTCTACCTTCTTGCTTTCTCACGTCGATTTTTTGCTTTTCTATCAACTGTTCAAGCTCATCGCAGCGAATTCTGCCTGGTAATTGATACGGGACAAAAGCCTCATCCGAAACCTCGGCAAGTAATTTTTCATACGTTCTGTCGGCTATTCTGTAATTGCTGCTGTGTTCATAAGAAAAAAGGACCTCAGCCTCTAAGAATTGTGCCTGTCCGCGGCACTCACGACAGACCTGGAAGAACTTTTGATAGTCTCGATTAGAACGTAAAAAACTTGCAAAGAGCGGCAGTGTCAATTCCGCCGACAGATATGAACCGAGCTGCCTGGTAAAGTGCTGATAAGTCTTCTTATCTATCGTTGCATCATCATACATACAGTGCACATAGCCGGAAGGGTGTGCTGTGATAGTAACGTTTTCGTTCCGCAGCGCCCGCTGGGCTTTGTTGGATATAGCGGTGCCATTGAACCACATCGTTTTCGTAACGAGCCTACTATTATTGGTCAGAACGCCGCCCTGCATGTCGATGAAATTCTGTGAGTGAAGGGGGGTAAGTATCATATAGATATCTTCCAGAGCAATCCCACATACGATAAATGCCGCCGCCACATATAAAGCCGCAAGCGATACACATTCGCCGGCCGCCGTATTGTAACCCTGCTTGAGACGAAAGGCGTTCATAGCCTCAACAGTTTCGGTCTTCCAATATGGGATGATGTCACTATCATATTTATCCAGGCCGAAGTGTCTGCGAATATCAACATCAAAATAATATTTGTCGCCGTGGTAGCCAAACAGGGCGTTGCTTTGGCTGATATCATCGGACGAAATAAACTTCTCGAAGCGTTTGAGCTCTTTGGCCTTGCTTGTAAGGCCCCAGGTTTCAAGGTCAAGATTAAACTCGAATTCATCCATTATGAATTGTTTGAGCCGCATCAGTTTTTTGTAGCTGCTTTTGCCCTGAAGCTTTTTGAAACAATCCATCCGGCGCCACTGCCAGATAATCGGGCTCATAATATCCGCCAGGACAAGGCTGTACATCAGTTCCGGAAACACAAAGATTTCCATATCCGAGAGCGTTATTGCTGATGTATATTTTTCCATTTGCTCTGAATTCATTTTCTACTTAATATCCTTTCTTTTTGCTTTCGAGTATGTCCGGCAATGTTTCTATAAATGCTCTTATATCGTCTCGTACCCTTCGGAATACCGCCATAATCTCTTCTTCGCTGCCGGTTGCGAAATAAGGGTCGTCAAATGATTTGTGGACGTGTCTTGTTCGACCGGGAAAAATTGGGCACTGCTCTCTGGCATTATCACAGACCGTAACGACATAATCAAAATTGATACCCACAAGCTCATCGACGCCCTTGGAGGTGTGGTCCGAAATGTCCACGCCAGCTTCGGCCATCACTTTTATTGTCTTAGGATTAACTCCAATTGGGCGGATTCCCGCAGAGTATGCCTCCATAACATCACTCTTCAAGTGTCTGGCCCAGCCCTCGGCTATCTGGCTGCGACACGAATTACCCGTGCATAGAAACAGTACCTTTATCTTGCCTTTAGTATCGCACATAGCCTTTCATCTAAATCTGTCAACAAAGCTACATATACTGACAATATCACTTACAACAAAAAGCGAACAGCTCGCAGTTCTGACAGCTCGGCCGATAGTTACCATCGCAGTCGTTCACGATACCGATTCTGGTCAATGCAAAATCATACTTGACAGGGTCGGTTGGTTCAATCTCTGCAAAACTTTCTGTTATGTTTAATGCTGTTGATAAAGAAACGGTTCTGTGGTCGTGAAGGCCTAAAATCCTGCACAATCGGCACATATGCACGTCAACCGGCACAATGAGCCTGGCTTTATCGACCGATTTCCACAATCCCAAATCGACATCGTCGTCCCGCACCATCCATCGCAGGAAGAGATTGAGCCGTTTGCAGGCGCTGCCGCCTGTTGGACTGGCTAATAAGTACTTCAAGCTACGGCCGATTCGGCCATTATGTTCGCTCGCATACTTGTTTTGCAGCGAATCACAAAATTTCGATAATGCGGGAATGATATTCTTATCGCCGGGATTGTAGCCCTGGACAAAGAATTTTTCGATACTGCTGAATTTGTCAAGAATGTCTCGTAATAGTTCCAACAAATCTGATATATCATCGCCGGTTGTGAAACGATGCTTAAAATCTTTTAGCCTCGCTCTTCTTTGCTCATCAAAGTTTCGCACAAACGCGTTCGGACTTTCTTCCATACGTCCAAGCAGATTGGTCAGGCTTTTTTGGATTTGTTGCACTCTGCCGTAAGCAAGCAGAGCCGCCAAAAGTGCGACAACTTCCATATCCGCAGGATTGGAGTACTCATATACAAATTGCAGCGGGTCGCTGCCGATAAATTCCCGGCGGTTATAGCGGGCATAAAGTCTTTGAAGACAGTCTCTGATCTGCGAAGTTCGTTTATTCACCGAGCACCGCTGATTTGAAGTTATCGAAACCCATCTTCTCTATCATAGCACCTAACCTCCGACGTGGCTTGCCGTTGGCTTTATAGTATTCTATGATTTTGTCAACCAATGCAATGGCCTCTTCGGTGCTCAAGTCTTTTGCCAATTCCTGTGCCAGCCTCGGCCGACCGCCACCTTTTCCACCGACAAGCACCTTCCAGCCCTTCGGCAGACCCACAAGTCCAATATCCTTTATGCAGGTTTCGGCACATTGGTTTGCGCATCCACTTACACCAAGTTTAAACTTCGCCGGCAACTCCACGCCGTGGTATTTTTCATCCAGCTTTAGGCCAAGTCCGAGACTGTCTTGAATACCCCGTTTGCAAAACGTTGTCCCCGGACAGGCCTTAACGCTTCTTACACAAAGCCCAACTGCCGCACCGGCTTTCATCCCGAGGTCGGACCAGACATTATCGACATCTCCTTCCTTCAAGCCTACTATTGCAATTCTTGCGGCACTGGTTATTTTAAGTGCCGCTGCGCCGTACTTGTCGGCCACATCAGCTAATTTACGCAGGGTCTGTGGCTTAACAACTCCGCATGGAATATGGGGCGCCACCGCAAAGCTTTGTTTGTCACGCTGCAATATCACTCCCTTGTCACCGTCTTGTAACATTTTTATCTCCTTTTCAAATCCTTATTAATTTATGAATTCTTCCAGGTCTGGGTAAATATTACGTTCAAATTTTTGATTACGAAACATATTTATCTCATCGAGTGTAACTGGAGAAGTAGCACCCTCTTTTGTCGCAACAAGGGCGCCAAGTACGTTACCAAACCGGGCAGCCCGGCTAATCGATGTTCCGCGGAGAATATTATGGACAAATCCTGCGGAGAAAGCATCTCCGGAACCTATAGAGTCGTCGAGCTTGACTCTATAGCCCGGCACATACACTTTTTCACCTGCGGCGGTCATCGCAAAAGCACCCTTTTCGCCAAGCGTTACCACGCAATGTTCGAGAGACCACCTGGCCAACATTTCTTCACAAACTTCCGGAATATTTTGGTGTGAGACACCCAACATCCAGCCAAGATGGTGAGCCTCATCTTCATTCAGTTTGAGAATGTCTGCTTTTTGTAAGGAAAAGCTGACTATTTCCGGATTATAGCAATCTTTTCGCAGGTTTATATCCAAAAACTTCAGGCTTTGACTTGCTCTTTCCAGGAGCTGTTCGATGGTCTTACGCGCCTTTTCTGACCTTTGGGACAGGGTACCGAAACACAAACAATCGGCAGTCGAGGCGGCATCGACAAGCGTATCAGTCAGCTCAATTTGGTCATACGCAACCTTGGGGATGATGACGAAGTCCGGGTTGTTATCTTCATCAAAGCTAACCTGAACGGTGCCGGTCGGCAGGTGTTCATCCCATTGGATATAAGTTGTGTCCAGGCCCAGTTGGACAACCTGGTCAAAGGCTTTTCGGCCAAGCTCATCACGGCCAATACGACTTACCATAAGGCCCATATCGCCAAGCGAATTGACTCGATAGACAAAGTTAAAGGGAGCACCTCCAAGGACAGTGCATGAAGGTAATATGTCCCATAGTAGTTCACCAAATGCCAGTATTGTTTTTTTCATATACAACGCATCCGTTCGGTCTAAGGTTCAGCCACTGTGGCTGTTAGTGTTTCGATGTTCTTACGTTCTATCTCCTCCATGCGTTCGCGCTTTTTCATAAAATGGTTGTACTTATCAACCTCTTCTTGCGTCCATGCGTTGGCCTCGATATAGTCCCCACAGTATGGCACGAGCAGGTCGATCCAGCAGGCAATCTTGTCCATCTCTTCCTGCGAGAGTTCCACATCCTCATGTCCCTCTTCAAGCATGGTTATGAGCTTGCTTTTGGCAGCACCCTTGTAGTAGGGCGGCAGCATTGTGGGAACCGACATATTATTAATCCAGTTCACGAGTGTGCTATCCTGGTTGCCTTTATAATAAGACTGGTTCGGTCTTCCCTCCCGACGCGCTTGGGTCAAAGCCAGATAAGACTCGCTCCACTTCCGCTTGGAATTCTTATCAACAATTTGGTTTCCAGAGAGACTAAGAGGCTCAGTTTCTCTGCCGGTGTGGCATTTGACACAGTTGCGGTCAAGAATCGGCTGAATCTCTGTATTGAAACTGAAGCCCCGCGGCGGCCCGTAAAACGGTTTGAGGAACTGAGAGCCCGTTTTCAACGCCAAGGTCTGCCGGCTAAGCGCAGGCGTCTCATTTTTATTTTCATGACAGCCAATACACGAGAATGTCTCCCCAGGCTGTAACGTGGACCAACTTCGCATCGTCTGGACTGCGTGACCCTTCTCATCCAATGCCTGAAAATAGACCGGCGTGCGGGCCGGCACCGTAAACATAGCCGAGCCGTCCGCATAAACAGTGGCGTCACCCAAAACTACTTTCACATCCCAGCTTGTGTTACCGACTCCAACCGGCGTACTGGATAGTGAACCACCGCCAGGTCCACTATTGCGTGTATCGCCAATACCAGCCGCCCGATACTCTAAAGCAACAACACGAAGTCTCTTAATTGTACCTCGTGGAATCCCCTGCAAGCCTGGTCCAATGTACACATCCTGCATATAATACGTCCCCGTTTTCTTGCGGTAGTCCGCGAGACTCGGCCGAACATGCGGCCTCCTGCGCGCGACAAGCGGTATGGGCTGGTTACAGGAAATCTTTGAATCCACGACAAGCATCTCCCGTCGACCGTCAATTGTCATAAAATAAATGGCATAGGGGCGAACGTAGCGTTGATTTGGGCTGCCTTGCGGGTCATAGGCAACGAGAAATTCCGTCTCGCTCAATGGATAGGGGTACTGAAACTGGTCCCCATCCTGGCCATAAGCATCAATGCGGACAGCCTCGGCTTCACGAACCGGAGCGATAAACCGCACGCCGGAAGCTTCCTGCCGGCCTTTGCGGGTATCGATAATGGCAAGTTTGCCTCGTTGATGTGTATGATGTCCGGAGAGAATTGCGACTAGCTTTTGTGTGCCTGGGATAGAGCGGGCGTGCAGGATTGTGGTGGGAAACCACGAGTTGTTGCCATAGTACTCAGTCTGCCCGGTGCCGTCCGGATTCATCTGAAATAGTCCCTGCGGGTATATCTGGCCTCGGTCGTTATATTCCCACCGCGTGTAAATCACGCGTCCATCTTCAGTAACAGTAGGCAGGTTCGTGTGGACCTGGTCGAAGGTCAGCCGCCTCAGATATCTGCCATCCTTATTACATACATAAAGATTGCTGACCTCCGTCCACCAGCAATCAACAATCTGAACACAGCGGGTAGAATTGAAGATAATGTCGTCGTTCGGCAGATAAGCCCCTTCGTAATCGGCAAAACCAAGTCCAAATGTCAACTGCCGTACATTGCCGGTTTCCAGTCCCATCTCATAGAGGTGATAGTCGTCCCCTCGGTCCGACTTCTTCCAGGCAAACAGGATACGCCTGCCGTCGTATGAAACATCCGGGTCACGAATTACACCATCAGGCTCATTGATTAGCGTTCGCACTTTGCCGTAACAGCCGTCCATTTCCAACAGGCAAAGAGCCGAACCGGGGGTAAAATTCCGCTCATGCTGTGCATCGGATTGGCCCTCGGTGTACGCATAATGTGAGCCGCCCATATTGAAATGCTTCGTAAATACAATCTTTTTACATTTCTTCAGAAGCGGTCGCAGACGAATCCAGCGTCGTCTTTCACAGGCCTCGACATACAGGTTTAACCACCGCTGGTCGGTTGGCGATATGTCGGACTGACAAAGATGCTCGTAATCAGCAACCAACTTCTTCGCATCCGGTGCAAGCTCAGCCAGCACCTTTACTATTATCTTTCTCTCGATGTCGCTGTTATCACCACGACTGAACCATCTATGGAAGTCCATCCCATAATCCTGATACGTCCAGTCGCATTGAATGGGGAAATCTTTTTCGATATGCTTCCACATCTCTTTTTGAATTTTGTTCTTTTCTTGCCGTGGTATCTTCGTTTTCTCCAGCACAGCGCGCGATGTTAGGACAGTCCGCTGCCAAGTGTCCTTTTTTTCGTACAGGTAAGAGATGTCAAACTCGCCAGTCGCATCTGTGATTGATGGCAGCATTATACTTGCCAACACTCCATACGCAGTGAGCAAGAATACGCTTGTTGTCTTTTTTTGTCCTCTTCTCATCTTTGACAGCATTTTGAAGGGTGGGGGTAATACATTCACACCTTTGTCTTTTCCAAGCTTGATTGGACTTAAGTTTCTAATCGTTATAATAGCGGAATCAGTCGGCCAATTCAAACGCTTTTTGCGAATGAGTGATATATCCGGGTGTCATAAGTAAACTCAGAACTAAAAGTCTTTTATTTGGCTGCTTACTGATTATAATGGCCTATTAGTTGTGGAAGATAAGGTTTTCTGAACATACAATTTAGAGTTATGAGAACGCTAATATACGGTGGTGGTGCAGTTGGACTCGGTATTGCGAGCTGTCTGCTAAAATCTAAAGACCAGGTTGATATTGTTGCCAGAGAAAGTACAGTCTTAGCTTTGCGCAAACACGGCTTGGTAAGAACAGGGATTTGGGGCGATTACTCCGCAGGGCCGGCGGCATTCGCCGGCTATACATCTTTAAGCGAGCTCGGAACAAGAGTTTACGATTATATACTCGTGTGCACAAAATCTTTCGATTCCTTTGAAGCGGCAAAGGACCTTTCTCAATGCGAGTGGCTATTTGGTGAGAAGACAAGAATCGTACTTTTTCAAAATGGATGGGGCAATGCAGAAGTATTTTCGTCCTTCTTCAAGCCGGAGATGATTTTCAATGCGCGTGTAATAACTGGATTCAGCAGGCCGAAAAACAACGAAGTTACTATAACAGTACACGCAGATTCGATTCATATCGGCAGTTTATTCAGCAGTGATTTGGCGTGTATTGAAAACTTGTGCCAATCTATCGACAAAGGGGGCATTCCTTGTGAAGTAACCAGCAATATCGAAAAAGACCTTTGGGCGAAAATGCTCTACAACTGCGCTCTGAATCCTCTCGGCGCTATTCTCGATGTTCCATACGGAGTATTAGCAAAAAAGGAATCTGCCCGAATTATAATGAAAGGCATTGTAGAGGAAGTTTTTGACGTTATGAAAGCGGCAGGGTGTGGAACACATTGGCAGTCGCCGAAGGATTTTCTTGAAGTTTTCTATAAAAAACTTGTGCCTGATACAGCCGAACACAAATCTTCAACCCTGCAGGATATCCTCGCAAAAAAAACGACCGAGATCGATGCGTTAAATGGGGCTGTAATTAAATTAGCTGAGAAATATGGATTGCGTGTTCCATATAATTCAGCCATCTACAATATCGTAAAGTTTATTGAAGCCAAAAGCTCTTAGGAGCCTGCTACTTGAGTAGGATTTTAGTAAGAAGTTTTTTTCAGAAAGCAAGAAAGGAAAGGTTATGTCAAACTGTAACCGCAGAGATTTTATCAAAATTTCGGGCGCGGCCGTATTAGGTGGATTAACTTTTAGTTGTCGGAGAAAAGAGATGGTTACTGATTCCAGATGGAGCGGTTTCAAATATGCCATGTGTAACGAGAGCATGGCTGGATTAAGCTGGGCCGAACAATGCCGGATTGTCAGCAATGCCGGCTATAAGGGAGTTGAAGTTGCAGCATTTACCCTGGTTAAGGAAGGTGTGCAGGAGATAAGCAGGGATGAACGCAGCCAAATAGTTTCAGTTATGAAAGATGCCGGCATTGAATGTGTGGGATTGCACTGGTTATTAGCGCCGCCACCGAAAGGATTGCACTTTACAACGCCTGACGCTGCCGTCCGCGAAAAAACTACTGCCTACTTCGATAAACTTATTGATTTTTGTGGCGACATTGGCGGGCCTTATATGATTTTCGGTTCTCCCAAGCAGCGTAGTACGGTGGGAGTCCCTGTTGAAGAGGCAAAAAAATATTTCGCTGAAGGCCTTGCCAAGGTTGCCGACCACGCCCAGCAGCGCGGTGTTAAGATACTCATCGAACACTTACCCGGGAGCGCAACCGATGTTGTGAACACATTGGCAGAAGCATTGGAGCTGGCTAAACAAGTTAATCATCCAGCTATTCAAATAATGTTTGATTTCCATAACACCAACGATGAAACCGAGCCGTTTGACGTCCTGTTGAAAAAGTACTACAAGCATATTCATCATGTTCATATCCAGGAAATGGACGGCAAACACCTGGGTACGGGGACAGCGGTTAATGACTACCTGAAAGCCCTTCAAACGCTCAAGGATTTGAAGTACGATAAATGGATATCCCTGGAAGTATTTGATTTTTCTGGCGGCGGGAAGAAAATTGCGGAAGAGTCGATGAGGGTCCTGAAACAAATCGAAGGTAAATTAGTGTAACTGCCCTGGATGCGCAGGCTTAAAGGTATTATCTTTCCTGGTGCGCCGTCCGGGAAGCTCGATGCGCCCTCCCAGTTCGGCCATCGTAAATGTGATTCTTGCCTCGCCGACTGTTACGGTTACTTCCTGGTCTTTCACCTGTGCGATTGCTTTTTCCATAGAAGCAACAGCGGCATCGGTTGCCGTTAAGACGTGTAAAAAATGGTCAACAGCTTTTTGTCGGGCAGGTGTTATTTCGATACGGCATTGCGGCGCAGGCCCGGTGTCCCGCTTCGGAGGATAGGTTTTGCCGCCGTAGCTATATAGTTCTGCTCCCGTAACGAGCTTTACATCCGGGTCAGGCGGCAGCGAAGTCTGGATGAACAATCGTCCTTTGCCGTTGGTTATTACAAGCCCATCCTCAGTCTCAGTCGGCACCTTCATTGCCTGAAGCAGCCAGGTTTTTTTGAAGCGAGGATTTTTAGAACCTACGCGGTCAAAGATGACAAATGTGCCGGGCCGCAGGAAGACAATTTGCCGGGTAAAGTACTCGAGCTTTTTGGGAGAGTAAGACCGCGTGCAGTCACCAGCTACATACACGTAATCTCCCTTGTCCTCGAAGGCTAAAATATCTGCAATATCGTAGAGTTGGCGTCCTCTCTGCCATTCGGCCGCATCTGAGACAGCGCCATTATGATGCGGCCAGGAGTGTAACTGCCCGCCATCATTGCCCGATACCGGGCCGGCGCGTATCCTGGACCATGTTTCACACGGGTCATACACCAGTATCGTATTATGGGCAATGGTGCGCAAGTGATAGTTGACATCGTGGTTTGAGCCAAATGCGTCATAGTGGCCGCCATCGCCGATGAGCTCCTCATGCTTGTAAATCAGAAAATGCCCTACATCCAGGTGTTGGTGTGCGGTAAAGCGGTCTCCGCATTTGAAGAAGAAATACGTTGCGTCCTCGTTCCAAGAGCTGCGTGCATAAACGTATCCGGGCCCGGGGCTGATGTGTGACAATTTGAAGCCGTTCAGGTCAGCTTTTTTGACAGTAGTGTCGCGCCAGAGGAAATCCTTGTACGCATAAACTCCGACGCTTGAGCGTGGCGTAGTCTCGTTGAACGCATGCACAGCCTGATGGCTCGAATCGTCGTGGAAGTGATTGACGAGGATGCGTCTGGCAGACAAGGTCTTATCACGGTCGCCGCCGAACACACGCCCTCCGCCGTCGCCCATAGGAATTGGCCGGCGCGAGTTGTAAATCTTGATGCCGGGATAGGCCTCGAACATGCTTGCAATGGCGCGATTGTTGAAAAAGCCCGGAGCCATAGCATAATAGTCGAGACCTTCGCAGTACCGGGCCACTTCGCAAAAGAACAGCCACTCGTATAGCCAGTAGTTTATATAATAACCTTCGGCCCAACCTCCACCTGCCCCTGCCAGCTTGAGGGCGGGAGCTGCGCGGCTGCGGCACTCTTGCTCGAGGTTCTTGAGAATCTCTTCGGCGCGCTTATTTTCATAAAACGTCGCGTAGCAGGCCAACCCGATGCCCCAGTTTTTGTACCCATACCAGCCGTTGTGGAACACGTGTGTTTCGGAGCGGATGTTTGCATCGACGGTTTTGTTCAAATACGCATGGAATTTTGCTCGCTCGCTCTGACTCCAGTACTCGTGGCACAGGTCATAGACAATTGCGCAGCGCGCAAGGTCGTGTGCGAAGGGCGTATGTCCTTTTCGGATGGGACCGTTGATATATTTCATTGCCATCTGCACGGCGCGTTTGCCGAGCTGCTCATCCTGCTCTATCGCACAGACCAAGGCCGTCGATATCATTTTAGAATGGTCCTCGGCGTCAAGCTCACGTGCCACCCTCACAACACGTTGATATGCCTCAGGACGCTGCTCGGCCAATTTTTGCAAACGAAGCCTCGAGCCGAGCAGCCGTGGATGGCTCTTGGGAACGGCATGCCTTTTTGTCTGAGCAGACACAGGGTGAGTGTAACAAACAATCCACAGAAAAAACACGCCGATACAGATGACGCGAGTCAAACCAAATGTAACTCTTGATGTCTTAGTCGCAAAAAACCTCATCGTATCCTATTAGAGCAAATTTTAGCAAAAAACGGATTCAAGAAGCCAACTCATCAGCACCAATATCTGGTTTGGTGCCGCGAGGTTCGCCGTCAATGTCACCGGTCACGTCGGACCGTGGCTCAGCTCTGTTTATAGCGTCGGCAGCTTGGGTCGTCAGGTGCAGATTACCATGTGAAGGATTAACGAGAACATTCGTAAGCTCTTTCTCGACGTTGCCAACGAACCTGATGTTGCTATCTGACTCGTTTCTGATTTTGGGCCCGCTGAGCAGGTTATTGGCGACAAGCAGGCCATCGTTGTCAAAAACAATACGAATGAGACGGCCAAGTCGGCTGTCGGGCTCGTGAATGGTGTTGTTGAGAATTTTGCAGTCCTGCGTATAGACGGGAACAATGCCTCCTTCGGTGGCCCTTGTAATAAAATTGTTACGGACAACACAGCGCAGGCAGTGGGTGTTTATGCCGTCGGCACGGTGTGGATTGCCAAGGCAGATACCGGCATCGCAGTCGATAATGACATTTCGCTCGATGACACAGTCTTGGGAATCGAACCAGATGAAGATGGCTCCGCGTGCCTCGCGGGTCCTGCCCTGGATGCCTATGAAAACATTATCACTAATCACCCAGTTCTTGGCATACATCAGGTCAATGCCGCCGACATAGTTTCCGCCGGCGATATCGCGCGGGTCGTCGCTTAAGCGCTTGGGCCGGTCGTTGTAAAACAGACAGTATTGCACCCGGCAGTGCTTCGGACGGACCGCTTCGCGGTTCTCTTTCGGCACCTTAACACCCTTGACGCCGCGCTGCCAGATATTGTGAATGATGCAATTGTAGATGGTAAGCTTCTGAACATTGGTTTCGGAGTTGATTTTGAATCCGTTGTACTGGGTGTTCTGGATAGTCAGGTCGGCAATTGTTACTCCCGAGCATCCTCTGACGCCGATAAGCTCTCCGTCGCGACTCCTGGCGCCATCGATGACCACACGCTCACGATGTCCCGACGCTCCGCGCAGCGATACATTATCGGTTTTGAGCTCTATATAATGGGGCATCAGGTAGTGGCCGTCCGCCAGCAGAATGGTTCCCCCCGGTATTATCTGGTCGACGGCCTTGATTAGTCCCTGTACGCTCGAAACTTCTATTATCTGCCCTGCAGGCCGAGGTAGGGGGGGTGCCTTGGGAAACCAAGGTTGAGCAGGCGGATTTATGATTCCACGCTGTTGTGCTTGCGGCTTAGCAGTAGCAGTCTTGCCCTTCGCTGGCGAAACTAAATCGAGTGTTCTCAGCGCATCGGCGTATTTCATCAGGACAAGATAATTACGCAGCGAAAACCCACAACACTTAAGCGCCTCATCAGAGTAATCGTCGCTATACTTTTTTGGATGACTGGGATGCACGCCATCGCGGGCTAAAAGTGTCGGGACATCATAGCCTCTGTACTGAGCGAATTTATCCAGCGCACCATCCCAGTCGGCAGGGCGGCACTTGAGGATTTCCGTATGAAAGTCGGTAAACGGCACCTTCATCTCGCGAGCGATTTTTCGCACGGCATCCGCATAGAGCGCCGCTTTCTCAGCAAGTCCATGCCTCGGCGGAATCGTGCTCAAAATTACTACAGTCCCGTTGTCCAGGCATTTTTGAACAACCTCCCGCGTTTTCATTTTGTACTCTTCAAGCCCGACGGACGTAAGGTCGTTCGTTCCAAACATAATCAAGGCCACTTCCGGCTTCAGCCGCGAGAGCCATTTATCAATGTTCTTGTGCGCCCAGCGGATAGTCATTCTGCCCTCATTGCCGAATTGCGGGCCTTTCCAGTCGCGCCAACACTCTTTCTTCAGATATTTCTTGACCAACTGATATGCCTGCTCCATTTCCTCGGGCGCGTTCTTTCGCGAGTATAACAGCGGCGTCCAGAAGGCCAGAGTAACCGTGATAGAGTCACCAAAATGCGCAAAAGTCCCTTTCTCGCCGGAGAATCTTTCATGGACCTTGGCCATTGCATCGGCCCAATATCGACTCTCGTCTCCTCTGTTTTTTATTTCCTTGCCTTGAGCCGGCAATGAAAGTGAAAAAGTTAATAGAATAAGCACAGTGACATGATTAAGCCCTTTCATCGTCAATCTCCTTCTGTAGAAATAACCTTTTTGCGGCCCGTTGATAACAGACAAAATGGTCCTTCTCACATACCTGATACGTGGTAGCCCATGGGCTCTATCTTTTTGCCATCGGGAAGGCGGTAGAGTTTATCGCCAAAGTTGACCGTAACACTAATGCCGTTCGCAAACTTAGTTTGCTGAACATTCCTGTCCGGTGTAAGGAAGCGATGGTCGGTCATCTCGGCATAGCCTGCGGCGCGGGCCACGGGACATATCTTCTTATAGCTCTCAACAAAACGGGCTTTATTCTTCTTCCATATTTGGTTGTTGAACATAAACATCGGTGGCGTGCCGTAAAGAATGTTGAACAGGTCCCGCTTGTCCCATAACGCGGGCAATTTGTTATTGTAGTCGCCCCAGTACCACTGTGCCACAACGCAGTCGTGATAAACAAGCTCCCAGAGCGGCAGTCGATATTTATGGCCTACCTGAAACTTTGCCACCCGTTCCGGAACCTTATCCAGGGGCTTGACCATATTTCGCCCGGCGTCCGGCACGCGATACGGCCCGAGGCTGAGCATACCCTCGAAGTAGTGAACGAACGGCACAGCCGCGTCGTGTCCCGTCTCACTGCCCGTAACAAGTTTCATCTCCTCGGACATAAAACGCAGAAGCTCCATCTTCCAGTGTCGGCTGTCGCTGCGAGTCATCGGATGGTCGGGGTGGTAGCATTCACGCCACGGCGAGGCCGTCGTCGTGTCAATAAAGCGACAACGATAAGGATGGGTCTTCATCTCCTCAGGCACTCGCTGCCGGGCGTACTTGAGCGCCTGCTTATCGCACAGCACCCCGCAGGGATACATCTTGCCGTCCTTTCCCTTCACGCGCCATCCCTTACGCCAGTTGCCGTTTCCATCGAGCATAATGTCCTTTGGCCAGCCTGCCTGGGTCCAATCGGGATGAACTCCCCGAAGCTGTTGTTTCACTATCTCCGGGTCCATAAGGTCCTGGTAAATGTCGTAGCGGCTCGTGAGGATGCCGTCCATCATATTGAGCTGACGCAGCGTTTCCGGGCGACCGCGGTGGCTCCACAGAATTCGGTCGATACCCAGCGATTTCATCTCCCGAACTATGGCAAGGCTGTCCCTCTCCCAGCACCAGACGTTCACCGCCCCGATGAGTAAATCTACGTTCGGAATTTCTTTGCGCTTCTGCTCTAATGTTTTGAGTAAACCTGCCTTTATAGCGTAAGAGCGATACCGCTTGCACATCGCTACGTAACCGCCTCGGTCGAAGAAGACGTAGCGCAGTCGCCGCGTTGGCCCGAACTTGCCTTTCTGTGGCTGCCACTGAGGCGCAAGGTACAGAAACCCGTCGAGACGCGGCACTCGTACGGCCGCATCATCGGGCGTCTCCACAATTGTCATTAATCCTTGTTTTCCGTCGGCGACACCGTACCACGGCATGCACAAACCGTGTCCGCCGTAAAGATGATACGACATTGGACTCAAACTCTTATCGTCAACCGGATAACTGATGCCCTCATTGACCGGCATCACCAGGAAAGTCCCCTCGCCGGTAACGAACGGATGAGGAAACTGCACGGTCTTTGCTAAGTCCGGCTGGCCTGCAAGTTCCACGACCAACTCGGATTGCTTTGGTTCAAGTCTGATGCCAACGTCGATGTTTAGCATGCTTGCCGGCTCTAACAAGCGCAGGGTAAAACCGTCTCCTGTCACCTTAGCATCGAGAACCACTGTGTCTACAGTGGCTGTTTGTACCCATTTCTTGGCTGTGCGACGGTCAACCACTGAAAGCACAGCATCAGCCACCTTAAACGTAACCTCTAACACCTCGTTGGCAATCATCAGTGTTTTGGGCAGCTTCTTCGCCCGCAGTTTGTCCAGAGTTCCAACCAGGTGCAAAGTGGCGTCATCCAACCACACCGTAGCAGGACCGTGGCCAATCAGTCGAGGCAGAATGGTCTTACTGTGGGTAGGAATGATAAATCGAGAATTCAGTTTTCGCCACTTGTCGGTTGCTCGCGACTGGACGCCGCCGAATGACCAATCTATTACCTGGTTATTTTCACCTCGCAAGGTAACTGATAATGTTGTAGTACCTTCTCCTTGCACACGTACCCAGCCGCCAAGTTCATAGATTTGGCCGGGCTCAACTGAAAGCACTTTTTCTTGATGGAAACTCCAATCCTGCCGGCCACTATGCTCTATTCGCACCGACTGCTGCCCGCCATGAAACAGTCGGGTATCAATTGCAGCGCTGCCGCTGGGTGTGCGGGCCCAGAGCTCATTCCAGCCTGAAAGTCCTCGTTCGAAGTCTCCATTGGTCAACAGGTTCTCGCCGACCAGCTTTTCAGATGATGCCTTACAACAGCAGCATAAAAACAACGCAATAAATAACAAAACCGCATTTTTGAAAGTGCTCATTAGCGACCTTTCCGAGAACGGCGAAGTTCGTTGTGTTCTTTAGCTTTTTCGATTACCGAGGCAAGAGAAACCGGGGCTCCACCCTTTGCTTTCGATTCATCGGCAGCGGACATAAAAGCGAAAATATCAATTGTTTCCTCCGGCGGAACAGGTGCCTTGCCGGTCTTAAAGAACTTGATTATTTCATCTACAAGATGTCCATAGCCTGCATATCTGCCGCTTTGGGCTATACCTTTTGTGCCGTAGACCAATGCGCCGTAGTCCCTTTTTCCTTTGCGCAGACCCCTGTAGGTGCCAATTCGGCCGTCTTTCCAAAGGCCGGCGACGAATTCAGTATCTTTAGTTTGTATACGACTAACAGACTCACAGCTGGGCCCCATAATGGTAAAGAGAATCTCGACGCCGTGCACACCATACCAATAGAGGTCGGGATGGTGCTCTTCCAGACTGCATGGACTGAATGCGGCACAGCCGAGCACCTCACCAGTTTCGGCGCTATTTCTCATGCCGATAATGCCCGGACTGAAACGCAGAGAAGAACTCGACCAGCACGGCACGTTGTTTTCTTTGGCCAGCCGAAATATCTCGATCACGTCTGCGAGATTACCAGCCATGGGCTTGTCTATAAAGACGGGCTTTTTCGCCGCTATCACTGGCTTTACCTGCTTCAGGTGAGGCCGGCCGTCAACGCTCTCCAGGAGCACTCCATCAACCTTCCGGCATAATTCTTCAATGCTTTCAACAATTTCCACGCCACACTCTTCACGCAGTTGCTTGGTATACTTATCCACTCGATTAGCCGATGAAGGAACATCAGGTGAACCACCAGAGTAGCCGACAACAACTCTACAGCCATAGTTTTTCTCCGGGTCATTTATAAGCCTGGTAAAAGCGATGACATGTGAGGTGTCAAGGCCAATCATGCCAAGACGAAGGTCTTTTGCTTCAACCTGAGTGATAAACGGTAACGTCAGGACTGCCATTAACAAAATTGTCAGCAAAACTTTCCGACTCATGATTACATCCTCCACTATTATATTTGACGCTCTTTCATAAAAAATACGGTTGCGTTTGGTTATTGGTTATTCGAAAATATCATTTACCAGTTACCAGTTTCAAGTAATTGCTTTTGTTGCTCCTGTTGTAAATCCACTATCCACTAAAATTATCTGGCCTGTAATATATTGCGAAGCATCTGAAGCCAAAAAGATAACTGTACCGTCAAGGTCGTGTGGTTGTCCAGGCCGATTTAGAGGAATGCGATTTGTGATATACTCTACCCATTCTTTGTTTTCATATAACACCGCGTTTTGTGCCGTCTTAAACCACCCTGGAGCCAGCACATTTACAGTGATTCCGAACTTGCCCCACTCTGCGGCCAGGCTTCTGGTCATCGACAAGATAGCGCCTCGGCTCGCCGTATAAGCTGCAATCCCCTCCATACCGAAAACACACGTACACGAACCGACGTTTATTATCCTGCCGTAGTTTCGTTTTATCATCTCCTTTGCCACCGCCTGGGCACAGAAGAAGCTTCCCTTTAGATTAGTATCTAATACGGTGTCCCAATCCTGCTGTGAAACTTCGGTGCTTGGTTTTCGGATATTCAGGCCGGCATTATTGACTAAGATATCAATTTTCCCATATTCTTTTATTGTCATGCTGACCATATTATCAATGTCACTTTGTGAAAGCACATCCAACTGAACCGGTAACGCCCTCCTGCCCAATGACACTATTTCCTGTTTGAATTCAGTCAACCTCGATACATCCCGGCTGGTAATCACCAAATCAGCACCGGCTTTGGCAAGTGCTCTGGCGAAATATTGGCCCAGGCCGCGACTCGTTCCGGTTACAATTGCTACTTTGTCGGTAAGGTCAAAAAGTTCTCTCATCTTCACTTTTTCAAACTTTTAAGAATAGACCCTTCGCTGCGCTCAGGGTGACATAAGTTTTTTTTATGGTTCCAATACGATTTTGAGCAAATTTTCCTCAGCCTTAAGCAGCCGCTCAAAAGCACGCGGCCCATCTTTCAAAGGTAAAACGTCGCTGATTAACGGCTCCACATTGATTTTACCCGAAGCTACTAACTCTATGCAATCACGAAATTCACCCGAGCTGGCGTATGAGCCTGCGAAGGTAAGCTCGCTGGCAATGAACTTCTGCAAATCAAACTCAGCCGTCTTTTCTAAATTGCCGACAGCAACGAGATGTCCGCCGATCTTTGTAACTGAAACGGCATCTTGAAAAGTGCTTGCATACCCGACTGCATCAAAAGCGACATTCACACCTTTATTTTTTGTTTTTTTAAAGACGACTTCTTTTAGGTCTGACTTGCCGGGACAAATGACTACATCGGCCCCCAGCTTCTTTGCCACATCAAGCCGAAATTCATTTATATCCGACACGAAGACCTTACGGGCGCCTTTTAGCTTAGACGCCTGCAGAATGAAAAGACCGATTGTCCCGGCCCCAATAACTACAACCGTATCGTTAGTCGACAGGGGTGCTCTGTTCGCGGCGTGCACACCTATTGAGGCAGGTTCCAAAAGAGCTGCATGGGTGAAAGAAAGATTCTCCGGAATCTTCGAGACAATCCACCACGGCACTGCCACGAATTCTGCAAATGCGCCGTGCCTCTTGAATTCCGGAGTAGAAACACCAAGTACCTGTCGATTTTCACAGCGATTATAAAAACCGGTCTTGCACTGCTCGCATCTGTTGCAGTATACGGTTGAATCAAAGCAAACTCTCTCGCCCTTTTCAAAATCCTTTACATTTTTGCCCGTATCTTCAACAATACCAGCCGCCTCATGGCCCATAATCAAGGGAGGAATCCTCCTGCCGGTCTTGCCTGTAGAGCCGTGGACGTCGGAGCCGCAAATTCCACAGGCCCTGACACGAATCAGTACGTCATCATCGCCCACTCCGGGTTCCGAAAAATCCGAATATTCAAAAGAATATGGTTTCGTATAGACTAAAGCCTTCAATTAAGCCCCTCCTTTTTCAGAAGAGATGATTCCATTAATACATGACCTCAAAAGAGCGAACTATCGTCTTTTTGCCTTTTTCATTTTCAGCCTTTACAACGATTGTTTTGTCTTTTGAAAGAGAAACACTCTCCATAAACAAACCATCAGACGAAACGGGTGACTTTCTGCCGTTGACAACTATTTTCGTTCCGGGTTCCGCCCAGCCAAAGACGTCTATAGCACAATCATTTGCTACTATAGCATGCTCGATAGGATTTGTTTGGACAATCAATCGCGGCGATTTGTCCAAATCTAACAGTTCCTCAATAACCTGCCTTTTCGCACAATACAATATATTCGGGTCTTTACAGTATTGACTCATCGTCTTGACAGCCTGTGAAGCTATCTCTATTGGCCTGCGAGACGGCTCAATCATTGTTGACAACCGCTCACTCAGTGTCTCTCTTATCTTGTTTATTTTGTTTTCGAGCATCCAGAGATATTCATAATCCTGAATCCCATTTCGCATTTGCTCCCAACGCAGGGAATTGATGAGTCCGTCCTGTTTCGGATATACGTGCCAGCCGTCACCGCGGTGCTTGCCTGGTGTTTTGAAAGGGTCGTCTGTCCAGTGATTAAATCCCCAATGCAGATAGCCTTTTAGCCCAAAACGGTAATTCAACCAGTGCAGTATTCGCGATTCTATGAGAGGGACATCAACGGTCTTATTTGGGTACGAGCCTTTCTGAAATATTCCAATGGTGTAAAACCATAGTTCGTAGCCCTGACGCTGGGCTTTTTTATAAATATCATACCACGCAGCGAGGTGGTCTAATTTAGGAATCCAGATTTCTAATCTGTCGAAGCAATGTGTTGTCTCTATGGCATCTATTCTTCTGAGCGATGGAGCATACTTGTGTATATACTCTGAGGCTTGTCTCCAGCTCATCACATTATGATTGGACGGCTCATCGGCAATGTGAAATACCGTCTTCTCCAGCCAGCCTTTTTCCCTCAAATGGTTTTCAAATGCGGGCAAAAATTGCGGAAGAAACTCTTTTCCAGGAATCTTTATTACCTGATTTGTTGATTTTTTTTGAACGCGAAAATCTCTTAATAGGATTTCCCTGCTGGACCAGCCACCCCGGCCAAATCTCGCTACAAATCCTGTTTCGAGCAAATCCATACGCCCGGTATTCCAAAAAATCTCTGCCCACTTATCGAACCGTGAAAAATCAAATTTCAACTTGCCGTTAGCATCCTGCGAACTTTCAATCAAATCAATGCTGACCCTAAAGATATTCTGTCTGTGCTCAGCCATATTCTCCGCGTACACTTTGAGCATTTCGTAGAACCGTTCGGAACGCGATGAGTCAATGTCGTGAAACTTCTTAAATCTACTTGTTGTGTACCATTCGGTGACCATAAGGTGCCGGTCATCAGTCAGCGTCAAGGGATAAACGGTAAGTTTCAATGGCAGGGACTTATTGCCTCTCTCAGTTATTATAGTAACGGCTCCTTTGTAACTACCAGGCTTGGCGTCACGCGGTATCTTGACAGTTAAAAAGACTGCCTGATATTTGCCTTCTTTCACCGAAACTTTCTTCTCTTCAGCTAAATAATCAGGAAATCGCGCAGGCGCAGGACGAATTAAATCGGTTTTTCTGTACTTTGGAGTATTCTCCTCAATCGGTATAGACCCCACAAAATCACATTCTATGACACTGGAAGGCAGCAAAGTAGAACGTTCAACACATTTGAGAGGACTCACTGACGCAGTAACATGCTGTAAAGATTTATTGGTTTTGATAACACATTGAGCAGAAACGTATTCATTTCTTATGCCGAATATCTCTATTGCTCTCTGCGGTTCGGGACAATTATAACCATCTTCAAAAATCCTTACCAAATCGCTCACCGCAAAACATTCAAATGGAGCCTCCTGTCCCCGAATGGATGTCGTGTTTATCAATACTATCGTAACAGCAAGAATGATATATAGTGGAAGAACCTTTTGTTCATTGGACATAGCTACCTCCCTTGAGCCAAAAGAGCTAATCGCTCACGAATCTAATATTCGCCGTTTGAGCTAATCTCAGTTGTACCACCGGACTTTCTAACAACATAATACCCGAACGAACTGCCTATCGCCAGAACATCTTACGAATGTGTTCTTCACTTGGAGCAGGCGTTTCATCTTCAATTCTGTTAAAAACATCTCATACCATTAAGTGACAACGTTGATGCCGTAAAGTTGACAGAAAGTTCGCATTTGTTTGGCGTAGTTACCATAAAATATAATCTGATGCATACCCTTTACATCACATGCGTCATCTACTTCGTTTATAGTCATTTCTATGTTCGTGCGGCAGCCGCCTGTTTGCGGAATACTCGGACATCCCACCACTTTCCCGCTGTAAATGAGCATCTGGGGTGTTTCACCCGGAACGTACTGAGCCATGGTAACATCCCGCCCAGGACGCCAGAGGACTCGTGGGACGCAGCCCCAGCCTGCTTCACAATGGCTCATCAAGATGTACGGCTCGGCAGCGGTATTTGTACCGTTCAGCTTAGAGGCAGAGGTGCAATGCGCACCGAAATAATGATTTTTCTCCGTCTCCATAGAAGCGTTCTGCTGAAATCCGGGTTTGTCGAAGAGCTGCTGTACTAACATTAAGGTCAGTGTTGCGCTAAGGTCAGACTGACAGCCGGCAGCGATACCCTCGTCCCTCAAACTCATAAAGCCCATGCAAGGTGGGACGTGCTTATGTGGTCTTTTAAGTCCCGGCAAACAGTCCATCATCACCGCGTTAGCTTTCTCATCTTCAATGAGCCGTTTCAGGACAAAATATGTTTTTGCGGCCTCGAGGATATCAGTTTTAGTGGGTTGGACCACGTCTTTAGCATTATTGAGATACGCGTGTGCGAGTTTTTTCACTGCGTCTGTGGCTTTAGTACGCTTAAATTCATCATAAAACCTTTGGTGCGGGATGGTCCGAACTTGCGTGCCAAGTTGTGGAACTGTTTTTTCCTTGAGCTCCGAACCTACAATGTTGACAATACGGCTTTCCTTCATCCAGTGCGCCGTTCGTATCATATTCATACCATCTTTAACGGCCTCAAGATTGTCCAGTGAATTGATTAGATACACGCCGGACTTTTGGTGCAGTTGATTAATATGATCGACAAGGAGGATACCCAACGTGGCAAGCACAACGGCAGGGATTCCCACTTCTTCAATGATACGGGTAACGTGTCCCCAATGTCCCTTCTTGAAAGGTATGAGCAGCAATCCGTCAGGTTTCGACTGCTTGATACCGTTGATGAATTGCGCTACACTCGCTGCACCATCGAGCGGTTTCTCATCCATCGAGATGCGCATCCCCAAATTTCGCTCCATCCGTTTGATTGCTTCCATATACTGCCTTTGACGCCCTTCGGCATCAAAGCTTGAACCCGGCCAGCTATAATAACCTACTTTCCTTAGGGATTCGGTAGGGGGGTAGATAAAAGCACCCCGCACCGTAGCGGGTTTCTTTTGTCGACCGCTTGCTTTTGTAAAAGGCCCTGTAGCCGCAAGCAGCTTCTTAGAGCTTACTGAAACGCCTGCAGCAGTGGTACCTACCGTCTGTAAGAACTCCCGCCGGGACATCTCCCACGCCTTCTTTGGTCGTAACTGTTTCATCTCAACTCCTTTCCTGTTTAATTAGTACAGCTCAGTATCCTTAAGAAAAGTTGGCCCTCACATCTTGTTGTACAAGCAGCAGTGGGTCAAAAGATAAATAAACTGCGGATATTGTAAATGATTAGAGACAGTTCAAAAACCTTTTTTTCCACTATAAATGATATCGGTAGTGTAAATTATTTTCTGTAAATTCGGTATGGACGGGCGTGTGGTGGAGCGGAGGCGAGGCCACTCACGAAATTCGCTTGGAAAACGGGGCCATGCCGTTTTCCCATAAGGCTTTTTGGCCACTTTAATTAGGAGAAAAAGACATGACCCAAGGAAAAAACGATAACCTATTTTGCAGCGTAATGCTGCCGGCTATGTGCCTAAGAGCCAGATGCGAAAGCGGGTTCACATGGTGGGCTGCTACAGTTGGAAAACATCACCGTGTTTTTGGCCCATCCCCAAGAGCCTGGTCAGCGTCAGCGCTGTATTGTTTGTGTTCTGTTTATTCTACCCTATCATCAACCGGGAGATCCTCGATCCGAAAGGCGCAGCCAGTAGCAATTCGTCATCTCTGAGATTTATACCCGGTCTTGAGCCATTACAACCAACCGAAACCGTTGGTAATCCTCTCATCAGAACGTATGCTGTACATTCGCCACACGCAGCCCCGATGCCTGAAACGGGAGAATCCACTCTTGCGCCGGTCAGAGCTGAATACCTTTGGACTATTTGTTGAGTCTCTTCCGGATTACAGATTCTTATTATCACATCCGGTTTGAGGTCTTTCTCTGGATAAGTAAAGTAAGCAATGTATTTGTAGGGCTGGTTCATGCGATATGCAGACCTGAGAAACTTAAGCCCTGTGTCTTTATCCACGGCGTCGGTCCAAGTTACCAGAATCTCGGCTAAACTTTTAAGGTTCATATTCTCAATTCCCAGGTGGAACCTGGCTAAAGGACAGCTTATATTCTCGGCAGGGATATAAAAGGGCTCACCCTGTCGCGCCCTGCCAATAAAGTGGCAATGCTTATCGCTTGTTGTCAATCCACGTACCGTCGTGGGAGCAGTCTGGTGAAAACTTATGCCAATAAGGTTTCTTCGCGTACGATTCATCGTTATGCCCTTGAAGTGTGGTTAATAATATTTCCCGTCATCTTGCATAGCTTATCCAACAGGAGCGTTACCAATCCAGTTTTTTTCTTGATAAGCGGGAGTACCTTATTATTCAACTTTCAACACTTCCTTTATTGCTTTTTTCAGTGTTTTTTGTGGTAATGCGCCTGTTGCCATTTGAGGTTTATCTTTTAATGGTACAAAAAGGAGGCTGGGGATGCTTTGAATACCGAAAGCGGCCGCTAATTCCTGCTGAGCGTCTGTGTCTACCCTGTAAATATTGAGCTTACCTTGGTATTCCTGAGCAAGTTCTTTAAAAATAGGCTCTACCATTTTACATGGCCCGCACCAATCGGCATAGAAATCAATGATGCAGGGAAGGTCGCCTTCAAACTTCCATTCTTTATTTTGCTCATAGTTAAAAACTTTTTGTAAAAAGCTGTCTTTCGTTAAGGATTCCATAAAATATTCCCCAATATTAGTTAAAGTTTCGATAGATACTTTACTTCCCAGATTTTATCCAAAGTACAACCGGAATTCAAGCTTCAATTCCAAACCCTCTATAGGCACTTAAAGCCATAAATAATGCTGCTGCAAGGGTAGTGTAGGCGAATATTTTCTTCAACTTCTCGGGCTTGGTTTTAATAGAGATTTTGCCGCCTAATAAACCACCTATTACAGCAACACAGACCATGGGGACAGTCCACATGAAATTAAAGTCTCCTGCTATAGTATGGCCTGTAAATCCCATCAGTGCCGTCACTGCTACCATTGCTGAAGATGTGCCCACTGCTATTCTCATGGGAACACCGCAGGCCAATACCATAAGTGGTATTTTAAAAGAACCGCCTGAAATGCCAACCATCCCGGCGAACAGACCTACCGCAGCCGTAAAGGGAATAGTCATCCAGAGGTTTACGCGATAGTCATATTCGCCAAAGTGCCGATTCCAATATCCGAAACGTTTTTTATTATGAGAAATACGCTCATTAACCGGTCTTAACATAAAAAAGCCAGCCAGGACTAAAAGCGCGGCAAAAACAAACTTCAGGTAGTACCCTGCAAAATAATGGGCAAAGTACCCGCCAACAAGGGCCATAATATCCGTCGGAGGGTCTATTGCAAGAGCCAATTTCCAATCAACGGTTCTGTGCTTGTGAAAAACAAACGTGGCAACAATGGCTGTTGCCAGCAAAATCAACTGTGCACTTGTCGCAGCCTGATTCATTGGACCACCTGCTGCTATTAAGATGGGAACATAGAAATTGCCGCCTCCCCGGCCTACCATTGACATCAAAATGGCAAAAACAAATATACAGAAAGACACTGCTATGGTTTTAAGCATCTGTATCTTCTCCGGCTAAGATCACTCTGGCCGCCAGTTTCGCGGCTCGGCATATATATTCTGGATATTAATCACCAATCACAGCCCCTTCATCAAATTCCTTTTGTGGAATCTATTCGATAAGAATATGAATACAACGCTAAATGCAAATAGCATCGCGAAATCAAAAATCAGGGGATACTGAGCGTGTCCCCCGAAACTGAAATTGAGTATATCAACCAAATAACTAATGGGTGAAAAGTAGGATAACACTCTTACGGTTCCCTGAAGTTTCTCTAATGGTATTAAAATGCCGCTTATAAAAATCAGCGGAAACCGGATAAGGCTGGAAGCCATCATAATATATGATGGATTCGGAGCGGCTGGTGATGCCAACAGAACGCCGAGAGAGGCAAAGCAAAAAGCCCCTAATAATACACCGCCAGTCAAGAGTAAAACGTTTAAACTGTAATGCAGGAATATCAACCCCGCAGCCAAAACAACAAGGTTGATTACAATAGCGAAAATCATGCCTGCTGCCGTATCTCCGAGAATTATGGTATTAACGCTAACAGGGAAAGACAGCAGCCTTTCATAAGTTCCCGCACGTTTTTCCCAGGGGGTAATCAGAGGACCTACCGACGAAGCTATAAAAAAAAGAAACATCGCTAAAAACCCGGGAAAGAAAAACCGAAAATCTATATCCCTTCCAAGATAAAAGGCAATGAACATAATTAGAGGGAGC
>DUZJ01000027.1 GCA_013349615.1 Planctomycetota bacterium
GGAATTTTTCCAGTTCAGCTATCTTTTCTTTTGACAATGTGTAATCCTTCATATATACCATTTATCGGACATAAGGTGCTTTCTGATTAAAGAAAACGGGATTTTTCAACCAAGAGCAGTATAGCTCATCGGCGGTCAGTGTTGGACTGCGAAGCATCTGACCGAGGACATTCAATTCAGAAATATTCACTCCAACTGGCCACGGTTCATCCACCGCTGCCCGCTCGCTGAACTTCAGGCGCCAGTAATTGCCCGGCTCGGTTCTCATATAGTACAATCGCAAATTATCCGGCGACACCCACGGGTCTTGGATATGCCCGCCGGAATAATTCAATTCACTAATTTCTTTTATTGATGTAAAGGATCCATAAGGCACTTCCCGTGTTGCCTCGTATAGTCGGTGAAAATAGAAAGTGTCCGTTTTGCCCTTTGAAAAGTACAGCGACAGCCAGTCAGAGGAGAGAAACGGATCCCATTCTGCGTATTCAGTATTCACCTCCGTCACAGGCGCCGGCACCGTCCATTCCGCCAAGGCTGGCCCATACTGAGACAAAAATCCCAAAACCGCCACAAAAATCATTCTCGTTTTCATAATTTCTACCACCAATTAAATTAACTTTTCCTAATTCCCGCTCCGCGCAATTAGAGCAAAGCAAAACAAACGCAAAGGTTCGTCTCGGACTATTCCTCTGGTGATGCAAATGTTCCTCAGGTGCTCTAATCCGCTACTATCTATAATCATAGACATTGACTGCTGAAAATCAACTGAATTTTTGTTTTTTTGCCTTTTTTACGCTTTTTTCCGCTCGAAATGAGTCCACTTCCCCCCCCAATTTGGGTGTGCACATTCAGTGATTTTTAGATTTTCCCCCAGAATATGGTTCTCAACTCGCTACGGCCGAATTGGTAATTATCACCATTCCAAAAGCAAGTGTCTCTAAAAACACAGGTGGGGAGGTCTCGGCTTCAGACGAGAAAATTGATATTGTAGTTTTGCTGAACAACTCCGTATTTGGCTAAGGCTGGCTGGACATCCAGTAATTGAAGACAAAGACCAGCCACAGATGTCTTGCATTGTCCTCTTTGCTGTTAATATGAGCATCGAACAGGTCCTGAACATAACCATAGCTCAAGAGATCGTGTTCATAATACCTGCGGTTAGTTAGAAACTCCCGGATTAAATCACTTTTTCTAATCCATATAGAAATCGGAACGGTAAATCCTTTTTTGGGCCTGCGGATTATCTTCTCAGGCAGGTAGCCGGAAGCGATTTTTTTCAGGAGCCATTTTGTTGTAAAGTTAGTGATTTTGTATTTTTCCGGCAGAGACAAAACCAAAGGGACCAGTTGGTGGTCGAGGAAGGGTACTCTTGCTTCGAGCGAATTGAGCATTGAGGCGAAGTCAACCTTTTTTAGAATATTTTCCGCCAGATAGTTATGAATGTCATTTAGCTGTATCGAAAGAAAACTTTCTTCACGGCTGCAGTTGATAAGGGACTGAGCATCTACGAACCTGTCGTTCAATAGTTGTTGTCTCTGGGGATTGTTGAAAGTAGCCATCCAGTTTAAGTGTCTTCTATTTACATTGGTGTCAAGGTCTCTGACGAACCTCTTCATCTTGAAGCGCAGAGCCAGTTTTTTATCAGAGGGAGGCAGCAGGTTAATTAAATACCTCGATAATCTCATCGCGGTCCTTGGGACATATCGGGCGAGTTTGTATGCTTTATAGGTATCGTAGCCGCCGAAGACCTCATCACCGGCGTCACCGGACAAGGAGACCGTAACCTTGCGGCGGGTTATTTTCGACAGCAGGTAGGTCGGCAAGACGGATGCATCGCCGAAAGGTTCGTCCATATTCTCTACTATGAATTTGATAATGTTTTCATCAATCTGCAAAAAATCGTAGTGATGATTGGTCCGGATGTGTTCTGATACGAGTTTTGAGTATTTCAGCTCATCGTAGGATTTGTCCTTAAAGCCGATTGAAAAGGTGTCGAAATCGTTATGATTCTTACTGATAACAGCGGAAATCAGGGACGAGTCAATTCCGCCGGAGAGGAAGCTGCCTACCGGCACATCAGCAACGAGTCTTTTTTCAACCGCATTGATGATGATATCTTCAATCGACTCAAGCCTTTGATTTAGTTTAGTTTCTTGATGTTGGCGTATTTGCTGTTCGAGGTCGTAGTATTTTGTTCGTGTGAGTTTTTTTGTGTTGAGTTCGAACAGCAGGTTTTCGGAAGGTCTGAGTTTGTAACAGTTTTCGAATATGGTCAGGTCATTGCCGATGTATTTTTGATAAAAAAAGAAGTTCAAAGCCGGCGTGCTGATATTCAGGGCCAGGCTGTGCTTTCTAATAGCTTTTAGCGATGAAGCGAAGAGAAAGCGACTGCCATCGAAATAGTAATAGAGGGGCTTTATTCCGAATCGGTCTCTTGAAAGGAAGAAGGTATTTTTTTGTTTGTCATAAATGCAGAAAGCCCACATGCCGTTGAATTTTTCTACGCAGGCCGGTCCCCATTCGTGGTAACTATAGAGTACGACTTCGGTGTCAGAATCGGAAATGAAATTATAGCCTTTGGACATGAGCTGTTCTCTTAGCTGCTTGAAGTTGTATATTTCACCATTATAGACTATGACCAGGTTCTCAAACTCCATAGGTTGGCGGCCTTTTTCGGAAGTATCGATAATCGACAGCCGCCGGTGGCCCAAAGAGACACTACCGTCCACATAAAATCCCTCGTCATCGGGTCCTCTGTGCCTCATAGTCTGGGCCATCTCTTCTATGATGGATTTATCCTGCCAATTGAAACCTGCTATGCCACACATATATTTTTTTCTAAGAGTCGCTTTTTTTGTTTTTTATGATTTCCTGGTAGAGTTCAATATATTTGCCGGCCACCGAAGACCAGGTAAACAAGGCTGCCCGTTTTCTTGCTGCGACAGACATTTTCATACAGGTTTGGCGGTTATCGGCTAATTTTTTTATCGCTTCAGCAATTTCCTCAGCGTTTGCCTGCTCTATAATAATACCATTGCCGGCTATTAATTCTTCGACCCCTTCACAGCGAGTTGTGATTATCGGCAGTCCTGAGGCCATTGCCTCCAGCATCGCGTTACTCATTCCTTCGTGGGCGCTGCTCACAACAAAGATATCATTGTCCCGATAAAGCTGCGGCATCCGCTCAGCAGGGACCCTTCCCTTGAAACTGACACTGTCGGCGAGGTTTAATTCATTCGCTAATCGCTGAAGCTGCTCCATAAGGTTGCCCTCCCCTGCGATATTCAGATGGATATCAAGGCCAAGTTCCTTTGCACAGCCAACCGCCCCGATAAGTAAATCCATCCTCTTTCTGCTGATAAGTCTGCTAACCGTTAGTGCCTGTATCGGCTTTGTAAAACCTTGTTTTTCTGATGGATGAAATTTTTCTTTATCGATGCCGTTGGGGATTATCCTGATATCCAAGGCCGGCATAAACTCCAACGCGAGCTTTCGCAAACCCTTACTGTTTGCCACTACCGCTGCAGCGCCAGACCAAATCTTGCGGAAAAGACCTGCCATGAGCTTATAATCCAGACCTAAACGGATATTATAACCCGGCACATCCGAGCCTCTCAGCGAAATTATATAAGGCAATTTGTTTGCGGTCCGGTAACACAGCCAGCCTGTCGGGAAGCCGAAGAATGCGTGAGCCAAATCATAATTATTTTCCCGCAGCAACTTGCGGTAGTGGCGTTGTGCTTTCAGCAACCATTCGATTACTTCGATTTTGCGCCAGTAATGTAGATTCTTCTTGTGCACACCAACTTTATAGATGGTGATATTCTCTGAGAAGTTTTCGACTGTAAAGCCTGGCCTGGGTGCAGAGGTCAATACATCTATGACGAGGCTGCTATTGCCTGCGAACTCCTTGAGCATACACAGATGTGCCTTACCCGCTCCGCCCCCAATCGGCGGAAATTCATAATTTAGCATCAGAACGTTCATTTCATTATGTCCGCCCTATCTTTTTCTCCAGAATCCCTTGCATCTTTGGCTTTCTTCTTGAGCACCACCATTTCCGAATTTAAGAATCTTTTTTTTGGAATCGGCCGGTTGCTTCCTGCGATGGAATGCGGCTCCCGTGGGTATCCCGCAGGTCGCCCTCGATTAAGGCCTGTAACATTAACGGCAAGAGTCGACCGAGCTACAATAAGCAATGCTATTGCGGTAACAGCATCTCAACTTGGTAAACTCAATTTTGGCCATACTTCAGCGGAGTCTCAGATCTCACTGCTATTGCGGCTTTTACACCCTTGCCTGCTCATGATATTCTTCCTCTGTATTAACCGCCCACAAATTATCTTTCGATTTAACATTATTAATGATATTTTTAACAGCAATCATTGCGGCTAACATGGAGTGGTCGGAATTATTATATTTGTGCATGCCGTTTCTACCCACTAAAAATAAATTTTCAAACTTATCAGTAAAATTTCTGATTACATGAAACTGGTCATAAGTCCCAAAGTAGGCAGGATAAGCTTTTGGCATTCTTATTAAAGTGTTATCAAGGACATCTTCTTTCTCAATAATGCCAATCTTAGCTAATTCCTCTATAGCAAACGCAGTAAAACAACTATCAGATTTACTCCATAACCCATCTCCTTCATTACAGAAGTATTCCAATCCCAACCACACCGTATTAATGTCCTTAACCATATACGGATTCCAATTATTAAATATCTGAATTCGACCGACTTTTACATCTTTTTCCTGAACATAAATCCAGCAGTCGGGGATTATATTGTTAATAGTCTTTACTTTGCTTTTATTCTTTATCTTCAGCTTTCTTACAAGCAAACCAACTGTTACAAAATCACGATATATCAATCCTCTCGCTACCTGCTGAACCTCTTGTGGTACACGCTCACCAAGAGATTCTATTAACTCTTTAACCGGCATCGTCGAAAAAAAATAATCTCCTTTCCTTGTTTTTATGTTTCCAGTAGTTTGATCTTTCACCTCAACTCCAACTATCTTATTATCCTTGTGCTTAAGGCCTATGACTTTGTGTTTTAAATGAGTTTCTGCACCTCTTTCTTCAACAATCCCGGCAACTTCTTGCCACATCTGACCCGGTCCGAACTTTGGGTACATAAACTGCTTGATAAGACTGGTTTCAGTATTTTTTTGGGCAATGGAAGAATGCCGGGAGAAGATACTTTTCACCGCATGTACGACCGCTTTGCTGATCGATAAACCTTTTATTCGTTGAGCGCCCCATTCGGAGCTAATTTGGCTGCAGGAAATTCCCCACAGCTTCTCAGTATAGTCTTTAAAAAAGATAAGGTATAGTTCTCTGCCAAACCTATTGATAAAGAAATGCTCGAGAGATATTTCATTTTTGATGGGAAAAACTCGAGCCTTGATGTAACTCGCCCCTATTTTCACGGTTCGTAGTATTCCAAGATTTGAAAGTGTCTTAAAATTCAAAGAAACAGGGTAATCAAAAAATTTCCTTAAGAAGAATATTCTTGAGATTCGGCCGCGAACTAACATTACACGGTCCGTTTTTTCAGGATCGGGAGCATTGACTTCTTTAGAGAGCGGGATATCTCTTCCAAGTATAATATCATCTTTTGACGGCATTCCCTGCATAGGAAGAATGTTCTGCCACCGCTGTATAACTCTATCGGATCTGGAAAAAAACCTGTGACCACCAATATCTATTCGGTTGCCCTTATAATTAACTGTCTTGGAAATGCCGCCGATGTCTCCTGTCATCTCGTAGATAATTGGCTTAACGTCCGTTTTCTCGAGCATCTCGTAAGCTGCTGTTAAACCTGCGGGGCCTGCTCCGATTATGATTGCTATTTTTTGACTCATGAATGTTCCTTAGTGAATATTCCCCATTGCGACAAAAAGCCAACAATTTTAATGTTTTTATGTTGAAAGTATTGAACATCTCTAAAGTAGACCAGATGATTGTGAGGACCTGTTCTTTTTTGGTTAAGTCCGAGCAGTTCAAGTAATTTCATGACCCAGTCCATATGTGGAACAGGCGAAGTGAGCATTAACATCCCACCAGGCTTTAACAGCTCGAAACATTCTTTAAAACAATTGATATGTTCAACTACCTCAAAGGCAACGATAACATCAAATGATTGTTCTTTTAGTCCTAACTCCTTCCAGTCACGTATATCGCCAACAATATCAGCTGGGGGAACAATATCAATTCCCACATAATGGTCCTTTCCATTTTCCTTGAGATAATCACCAACCCAACCGGTCGCACAGCCGATTTCCAGTATCTTAGCCTGTTTAGGGATTTTTTTTAGAAAATATTCAATTTTTCTTTTTCGAGCATATTGGCTTAATAGTCGCATAACATACTCTCTTTACACGTCCAGGTCTATTTATTTTCTGAGCCTACCCTGCTTTGGCTGCTATTAGCCCAAACGGCTGGCGATGTTTGAGCTGTTGGCGTTTTCAATTACCGGCTCTTCGCTAACTAACGCTGTAATAAGCGATGCATGTGCACGTCAAAAGGAGATTATATACATTGAACCCATCAGTAGCAATTTGTGTTTTTCGCAAATAGCGCTACCGCCAAAGCTCTCAATGCTCTTGATCATTTCCAGATTGAGATTTGTGTTCCCTGCACCTATCTTAGAAGTTTATTTCTTCTTAAACACAATTATCTCCGGGCTTAAGAATCCGTGCTTTGGAATCGGCCAGCCTGCGAACCCAAAAATGGTTCGGGCCGGATAC
The DNA here is from genome assembly GCA_013349615.1 of Planctomycetota bacterium. GTDB lineage: Bacteria > Planctomycetota > Phycisphaerae > Sedimentisphaerales > Anaerobacaceae > CS2-K091. Next base: position 6,754 of record DUZJ01000027.1, read on the forward strand.
AAATACTTCGACTTCAACCGAATTACCTGTTTGTAGTTCGTCTGTCCGTCAAAGAGTTTTTCTCTGAATGTGGCTTCAGCCTTCTCTTTAATACGTAGCCAGCCTGGCGTCATGATCAGATAGTCTGGATACAACTGGCCCCGTCCAGGAATCCCCCGAACTCTCGAAACCCTCCAGGGGCACATTAGACGATATCCGTTAAAGTGCAGCCTCGGAGCGTAAAGCTTATTGTTAAATCCAGCTCCTATTAGGTTGTCGCGCCCCACATTTTTATAAAACCAATGCTCCGTCCGAACACGAGTATCATTGAGCATTTCTAAATCAAGGCCTACACAGTAAAGCAACGAAAGGATGTAAACTATTGCAACCGGAAGGAGCCGCAAGGCGATGTGAATCTTCTTGTACCTTAGCCAGTCAGCACAACCTTTGCCAACAAGCAAAGCGAAACCGGCGTATGCTGGCAAAAAAAATCGTGGCGCAACAAAGCGAATATTCATGACTACCATCACATAAAATGCGATAAGGGGAACTGTCAAAGGCACCGATTGCCAGGGATGTTTAATGCTACAGTATACCAGGGATATTCCGATAATTGCCAGCAGCGGCCAGCCGAACGAGCCGTACAACATCCGGCATGCGCTCCAAAGCAAAGGCAACTGACCCCTGAATCCCTTGTCATATCCGCTCACGCCAGGTCCGCCGAACCAATGTGACATCCTCTCTGCGAACGCTTGCGGAGCAGTGAGAATATCCTGTAACAGGGCGTAAACAAACAGGAAAACCAGGACTGCAACAAGTACCTTCTTTGAAAAAACCGACAGCACCGCAGTCTTAAAACTTTGCCCATCGGCTCTATTCTTGCATATCATTGCAACCCAAAATGCCGGCACCATCCCGGCCAGGTACCCCACCACAGCATCCTTAGTGCAAATGCTAAGTGAAAAACACAGCCCCATCAACACAAAGTGACGCCACGTGCCGATATATACCGCCTTCACCGCCCAGTAAACGCCCCAGGTGAACCAGAAAACACAGGGCACATCTACATTGCCCGAGTGACTGTAGAAGACAAAAAGTTGCGACAGAGCCAGCGCAAGTCCAGCCAAAAAGGCGCCTAAGTAATCCCTGAAAACCAACCTTGAGGCGAGGAATACTGCAAGCACAGTTCCTACACCCATCACTGCGGAAATAACGCGGGAAATGTTCGCCAGCAGGTCCAGCCTCTCCGAATTCAAAGCCTGCGAAACAATCCGACCATCGGCTGTTCCGGTCTTGACAGGATGCTTTTCCCAGTATTTCAACAGTGGATGATAAAAGATAGTGTTGATAAGGAAATGTCCCCTCGGATATTTGTACGTCCACTGCCTGAACATGCGTGGCATCTCTCGAACAGTCGTAATGCCCTCGATTGAATCTGGATACCAAGGCACCAGGCCGGACCGTCCCCATCCCAAGCCCACACAGTTCACGATTAGGCTGATAACTACAACAGCTAATAATCCACCAACACGCCAACGGGTCCAATTACCAGAGCTGTCACTCACAGCTTTCAGACTTGTGCCCGCGCCGGGACTTCTTATTGCTTTGCGAACATTATTCCTTTTTCTTTGTCTCGTCAAAATGTTTGTCCAAATGCGCTTCTCTCATAAGCCTTAACGCAGGGGATTCTCAATATTTATTGTTTACGAGCAATCACATACAAGTTTGTCTGAAGGATAAGAGGCAGACGGCCAAAATTTATATGCTTGAAGATATTACCTATAGGTCCGAACTTTTTTAGTTTCTTTAGAGTAAATTCATTTATAGGGTTCATTTTGACAAATCGAGCCTCGAATCCATGCCTGGACAATCGCCGCCTCAATTGGCCGGGTGAATGCAGTGAAGGATGGTAGTGTCGCCATCGCAGTGTTCTCGTCTGCAGCGTCTCAAAGATAATATTGCTGTACTTGTTTGGTGTCTGGAACAGGTAGTAGCCGCCCGGACGAAGGACACGAAAGACCTCGCTTGTATGTCGGTCAACCTGGGCAATATGCTCGAACAAATCAAAGCTCAACACAATATCGAAGGTCTCATTTTCAAACTGTAGCTCTTCGGCCGCCTGAACGTCGAGGTTAATGTCGCCGTATTTTTTAAGACCGTAAGTAATCGCCTCGCGTGATATGTCTCTGCCAATAATATCGTGTCCCTGCCTGTTCAGCTCGAACACTACGCTGCCGATACCACAGCCGATTTCCAAAATCCTGTGGTTCGGCTGCAGCAGATTGGTTTTTGCAAGGAATTCCAGGTTCGTCTGCAGGTTCCCAAACTCTTCCCTGCCCGTCTCAAATCCCCGGCGCCAGGATTTATCATAGATTTCCTGCTGCTTCTTAAGGTCCTTATCCATTCACCTTATCAGGCCTTTTGTTATGCGGTAATGCTTTGTGCGTCTATTTCCGCTCGAAAAGAACATTCTCTCCGAACATCCTGTTTGCCATCCGACCGTCTCTCGTTCTTACGTATTGACTGAGTTCTGCAATCCGGTAGTTATTCATAACGAATTCTCTTAACGGCTTCATCGCCTCAAATCGAAGCGCCTCGTCGGGTTCGATTTTCTCACGCAGCAATTCTGAATACGCTGCATCATATCTATCTATTATCAGTTTGTTGGCTGGTAAAAAGCCGGCTTCCTTCATACCCATAAACCCTTTCGGCAGTATTGGCCATAATTCCAAGGGCGGCCTGTTCCACGGGAAATGAAGCTTATGAGTGTCAACAATGAACTTCGGCGGTTCTTTTTGAAAAGTGCTTACCATTGCCTCAATTTTTTTCGAGAGCACTGTTGGGGACAGTGTATGCATCGTCCCTTCAAATGCGTTCGGTACGGCACTCAATCTCTGTGCCTGTACATATATTCCCGGCACCCAGCCCCAGACGTAGATTGTATCACTGTCGGTGGAATTGTCGCGGATGTATTCGCCCACAACTTCCCAGGAGCCCCATGCTCCTTTTCTTCGGTTAGCCACCTCTTTGAACTTCTGGGCGTAACCTCTACTTTTTTCCGGCTCGCCGGTGGCCGGATTGGTGTAAATGACATTGGAGTGCGGGCTTCTTGCTATGCCGAAGAATATGTGCCACGACATTCCTATCATAACAAGCAGGCCTGTAACACCAACGACCTTCCATACGTTCTTATTTACAGGGTTTACGAGCAGCTCGGTATAGGCGGCAATCAAGTATCCGCCTAACATTGCAGCCGACGCGTTCAACGGCAGATAATACTGCTCATAAGAACGCGGGCTGACAAACACAAATCCCATATCAAGCAGCCACCACACAGTGAAGAGCAGCACGAAGCGGTCGCAGCTTCTTTTCTTCTTTTTTTCCGCTGATACCACCCTGCGAATCAGCCGCACAATTCTTACTGCAATTGCACCCGCTGCCAGTGCTATCGGCAGTATCAACAGCTTATAATATCGCAGTACCCTGCGTCCTACTTCTTTTCTCTCCTCGACCTCCAGTGCCTGCCAGCTTTTATAAACATATCCCGGCAGCAACTTCGCAAGCAATCCTTTCTCCTCCTGAGGTTTGTCCGGAGCCACATTCTCGTCCGTCTCAGATTCTGCCGGGTTGTCCCCGGCACCCTTCTGAGAAGCTGCAAAGGATGAGACTATTGGCTTCCATACAAATGCATAAGGTAACATCTGTCCGTTGTGCCGGGTCAGCAGCCAAACACAAGCAGGTGCTATTGCAATCACAGCACCTGCAGCTAACAGCCCTATGTCCGAGGCGGTCAGTTTCCAGCTTCTGTGTTTGAGGATAGGCTGAATCAGGATGAACAGACCCATTGCAGCTATGGCTGACATCCCTGTCTGCTTGAACAAAGGGGCCCAGATTACGAACGCGCCGGCCAAGGCGGCCCACCACCATCTTCCGCCCAGTTGCCTGAGCACAAAACAGCTCATTGCCATCACTATAAAGGCTATCATGTGCTGCTCTTTGACGTTGCCGAATTTTGCGATAAGCGGTGCAGACAGATAAACTGATGCTACTATCACACTCACCGCGGCAGGCAGCGTGCCGAAGAGTTTTCGCAGCGCGATAAACATTAGTATCAAAGCGGCTGCCTGCAAAATCCCCTGTATGAGCTTCGGGCCCGTTTCACTAAAGCCGCACAACCATACCCCCAGGATATTGACCAGCAGCGTCCCCATCTGGGCGCTGGGTCTTTCATCGACGCCGATTGTGGCGCCGCGCAGTATCTTTTCCGCTGAGTACACGTATGCGCCGCTGTCGTAAGGTCCGGGAGAGTTGAGCTCAAAGTATTTTCCCAGGACGAACGGTATTGCCGCCAGAATTGCAATTATTGCCAAAAGCACAAATTTCTTTTTGCTTTCCTGCAGGCTTCCCATTTTCCCACTTTTTGCAAGATTGGGCCCCTGCTTAATGGGGACAGGAGGTTTATGTATATGTGGTTTTAGCTGCCTTCTTGAGGGTCTGTTCTTTCGGCCGGCTTTGCTCATTTTTCGTCTCCGGTGTTGCCGGCGCCTCTGGCGGGCGATTCGAGGATTTCTTTGATGACGTAAGTTGGGCGATTTTGTGATTCGTGATATGTTCGCACCATAAGCTCGGCGAGCAGGCCCATCAGGATGAGCTGAATGGTGGTAGTAATCAGCAGAGCGGTTAAAAACAATAGCGGGTTTCGATTCATAGGAAAAGCGTTCACGTATTTTTGATATAGCACTACCAGGCCTGAAACAACCGCGCCGAATGCGCTTACCAGTCCAAGCCCGCCGAAGATATAGATTGGTTTCGTGGAGAATGAGCCGAGGAACTTGACGGTAATCAGGTCTAATACCACTTTCAATGTGCGGCCCAGCCCGTATTTAGCGGCGCCGGCGGTCCTCGGCCTGTGGTTGACTACCATTTCGGCGATTCTGGCCCCGCTCCAGCTTGCAATGGCCGGGATGAACCGGTGCATTTCGCCGTAGAGTTTTGTTTCAGCCAAGACTTCCCTGCGGTAGACTTTAAGGGTACAGCCGAAGTCGTGCAGTTTGACCCGCGTAATTGTGGCGATTAGCCAATTTGCGATTTTGGAAGGAATCAGCCTGGTGATGGCGTTGTCGTGTCTCTTTTTTCTCCAGCCGCTGACAACATCAAATCCTTCGTCGAGTTTCTCAATCATTTTAGGTATATCTGCCGGGTCGTTTTGCAAATCCGCGTCGATTGCCACGATAATTTTGCCTCGCGCGTGGGCAAACCCGGCGGCCAGCGCCGCGGTCTGGCCGAAGTTTTTGCGGAACCGAATGACACGCATTTTGCTGTCGTCCTTTTGCAGCCCGCTTAATATGGTGAAGCTGTTATCGCTGCTGCCGTCGTCTATGAATATTATTTCGTAGTTATATTTATCGGTTAAGGTTTGTGTGATTTGCTCATAGAGTGGGCTGATATTGTCCTGCTCATTCAGCAGCGGCACGACTACCGACACTTCGCGACTTTCTTTGTCCATACACGACCCCGTATAAATCAACTTTGCCACTCTATAATAATTGTTAAGCCCTCTATTTGCAACCCCCGCCGTTTTGCTTCGCAAAAACGAAGCAGCAGGGGCACAATCGTTCCCCTTAAATATCGGCTGTAAAGCCGTGTTTGAGCAGCTAAAATCGGCCCGGAATGATAAAATTCGTATCTCTTGCAGCGTGAAGTGTGGAGCATAAAAAATTGCGGCTCCGAGCCATCCCCAAGCTCGTCCCTGACCTTGGGGACGCCTTTCGGCGGATTTTTCGGGACTCACTTGAGGCTGCCACCCATCAAAGCGGCCGTTGCAGAATAATGGTTGAACGCACCGTAATGTTGATTGTCCTTGCTCTTTTTTGGCTATACAGTAAGATGGCATACCACAATGGAGCATAACGTGCATTTTGTGAGTCACCGTAAGTATGGAAGGAGTTAATATGAATACCGCAGAACGAAACTTGAAGCTGCTGCTTCGAGTAGTCGGTATCACGTCTCTGCCAGCCATCGTGGCTGTTTTTATGCCGTATTCCTGGCTGGTGCGGAGTGTGGAGCTTGCCGAGCCCGGTACTCCGGTGCTGGTTCTTGTCTCCTACCTGGCCCGGCTGCTGTCGGCGTTCTACGTGCTCTTAGGCGGAATGATGGTTGTTTTCTCCACCGACGTTCGTCGGTACGCCGGGGCTATCCGTTTAGTCGCCCTGTGGTCGCTGATGGCGGTTGTCGGATTTCTGATATATGGCGCCCCCGCCCTTGTCAAAGGCGGCTTCGGCTGGTTTATCTGGTTCGTCGCCGGCGACGTCGTCTTTGGCTTCGCTCTGGCCGTCGCCATTCTCCTGCTGCAGTGGCGAATCGCCAAACAAGACAAGAGACAGGCCCCGGATGAAAATTGAGCTACAAGGAAATGGTACGGGCTTGCAGCCCGTTAAAAACACGGCCAGGATGGCCGTGCCATTTTATTGAAGGAGAACAAATATGCGAAATCAGACAAGAAGAGAATTTCTGAAGTCGATAGGTTTTGCAGCGGCTTCAGCGCCGGTGCTATCTATCTTACAGGGCTGCGCGAGTGCCGGCCAAAGACAAAAGGCAAAAGGAAAGCAGTCGAACATTGTTGTTATCATTAGTGATGACATGGGCTACGCTGACATCGGCTGCCACGGGTGCAGAGACATCGCGACGCCGAACATCGACTCCATCGCGCAAAACGGTGTCCGTTTTACAAACGGGTACGTCTCGTGTCCGGTTTGCAGCCCGACTCGTGCCGGGCTGATAACCGGCCGATATCAGCAGCGTTTCGGTCACGAGTATAACACCGGTCCTCCGCCCGGAGGCCAGAGAGAGCACGTCGGCCTGCCGCTGACAGAGGTAACTATTGCCGATGTCCTCAAATCAGCCGGTTACGTTACCGGCGCGGTAGGAAAGTGGCACCTCGGATTGTCACCGCATTTCCATCCTTTCAAACGCGGGTTCGATGAGTTCTTCGGCTTCCTCCACGGAAATCACTCTTTTATTGACGCGGGCCTGGGGACATTCAACCCCATCCTGCGCGGCACCGAGCCGGTCGACGAGAAAGAGTATCTCACCGACGCCTTCTCGCGCGAGGCGGTCGCCTTCGTCGAGCGTCATCACGACGAGCCTTTTTTTCTTTATCTTGCGTATAACGCCGTTCACACGCCGATGCAGGCGCCGCAGCGTTACAAGGACAGTTTCAAACACATCACCAACCAGAAACGTCGCATCTACGCCGGAATGTTGACCGCTATGGACGAAGGCATCGGTAAGCTCCTGGCCAAGCTGCGAGAATTAAATCTTGAAGAAGACACGCTGCTCTTTTTCATCAACGATAACGGCGGACCAACTGGGGCAAACGCTTCTCGCAACGACCCCCTGCGTGCTACCAAGGGCACGATGTATGAAGGCGGTGTCCGCGTCCCCTTTATGGTGCAGTGGCCCGGCCGCTTGAAGGCCGGCCGTGTTTACCACAATCCGGTCATTGCGCTCGATATTCTTCCAACTGCCGCCGCAGCCGCAGGAGCGGTCGCCTTCGGCGGAAACCGCAAGCTGGACGGCGTAAATCTGCTCCCCTATCTGACCGGCAAAAAGAAAACGCTTCCCCACCAAACTCTCTGCTGGCGGAGCGGCCGGAACCATGCTGTAAGGAAGCAAAACTTCAAACTCGTAAAGATGGGCGATGAGACAGGGCTGTTTGACCTGTCTTCGGATGTCGGCGAGAGCAAAGACTTGAAAGCAGAAAAGCCGGATGTCCTAAAAGAAATGGAAAAGTCCTACGAGAAGTGGAACTCGCAGATGATAGAACCTGTTTGGACCGTACAACGAAGAAAACAAAGACCAACAAGGAAAAAGAAGAAGACCTGAAAGAGCGCTGCGCGATGTCCCGCACCTACTTTGAGTCTTGGCGGTCGATTAGTAACTGCGGCTCGGATTAGAAACGGAGCTTTAGACATTATTCGATGGCCGATTCTCAAAGTAGGTGCTGGATAATAAACTTCCTGCGAAAAAAAACTTGAGTAGAATTTGCCCTGTATTGCATGCTTCTGTCGAGTTTGGCCTCTTCTTTTCACTTCAGTTCATTGACCGGAATCATCGGTGCTGTCCTGACCACGATCTGATTGCCATTCTTTGCCCGGTCTGCTGCTTGATACATAAACCATTTCTTCTTCTGCCGGTCAAGGTAAACGACTGTATGGCGGTAACGCGGCCCGAACATGTGGTATTTTTCAACCGGGTCACCAAGTTTTTCCGGCGAATTCAGGTTGGCTGTGCGAACTTCGATGTAGTTTTTGTCAAAGTCACACACGATAAACAGAGCGATTTTGTGGCCACCTATGAAAATAGGGTCGCATCCGCCTATAATCTGTCGTTTGGTTAGCGCGGCCCGCGTGTTTGTCAACTTGTCTTTCGAGGTTCCCGTAGCGACTCCCAACTTCCACGCACCCACATTGCCCTTTGCCACGTAATATACGTTGTACTTTCCATTTGCGTAGTAGGCCCCCAACGGGAAGATTTCATCTCCGTACCCCCACACAGAACGATCGTTCCACGACAGAACGTAGCCGTAATCCTTGAAACTCTTTGCGTCGCGGGATTGAGCAAGCGCAACGTGGCAATGTACTTCCTCTGTCGAAGTGTTCTCTGCCCATATAGCACCATAATACAGAAGTAAGTCACCGTTCTTGTCAATCATCCCACCAGCGGAAAAGACGCCCTCCTCGACATTTTTGGCCGGCTGGTGAGTAACAATGGGATTGCCGCTGTACTTCGTAAAGTGAATGCCGTCGCTGCTGATGGCCACACCCAGCGCACGGTCCTTAGGCCCGCCGTCCGTCGAACGATTGCCGCTGGCACCCACATAGTACAGGTAGAAAACACCGTTTTTCTTTACGACTGTAGATGGGCTAACCTGACCATAAAGTCGCGCGTCCCAGGAGCCGGATTTGCCGCTTTCAATAACTACACCATGCTCAGTCCAGTCTGGCTGTTTGGGGATTTCCACCTGCCGTAAACCGTCTCCGAAAGCGGCCCCTGCAAATGCAAGAATCCCTATTGTAAACGGGATTGTAAGACTCTTACGTTTCATCAAGGTAATCTCCATAATAAGTGTTGCCGCCCATAACACCGTATTCAGCCGACCCATTCTAATCCCTTTTGTAAAGATTCTCAACGCCCAGTCAGTCTCTCATCCTCAACCTTGCCCTTCAAGCTCGAAAAAATCCTTGCATAAAGATGTCTTTTTTGGTAAGTTAATGTACCTTTTGAGTTAGTCGAAAGTTACAAAGGGAACCCATTTTGCAAAAAATCGCAAAATGGGAAACCGTATCAGACGTTAATTTGGAGACAATAGTATGAAATGCGTTTGCTTCAAAAAAATCGTGATTTTGCTCGTTGCCGGTTGTTTTTTGCTGTTGCAGTATGGCTGCCAGGAGCAGGCAAAGTCGGAAAAAGGGCCTAATATAACGCCGACGGCATCCGCCGAGAGGCATCCTGTGGACAACAAGATGGCGACGGCTCCGGCTGCTCCCGGTTCCGATAAAGGGCCTTCGCAGACCTCGCCGACAAAAGCTGAAACGACATCGGTTCCGAATAAACCAGCCCCGAAGAGGCCGCAACCCGCAGTAAAATCGAAAGTGCAGGGCCCGGAAATCACGTTTGAAAAATTGATGCACGATTTCGGCGATGTCGCTCCGGGGACAACGAACACTTACGAGTTCAAATTTACAAACACGGGAAACGCCTTGTTGAAAATCGGGAAAATCCGGTGCACCTGTGGCTGCACTGTCGCCAGGCTAATCAAGAAAGAATACGCGCCGGGCGAAAGCGGGGCGTTGAAAATAATGTATAGTGTTAGCAGTAGGCCCGGCCCGGCAAGGAAAACCTGCTCCGTACCCAGCAACGATACTAAAAAGCGTACCGTTACACTGACTGTAAAAGTAAGGATTGCAATGAAAGTCGGGCACCAGCCGGAGAGACTGAACCTTTTGCTTAATAAGGAAAACGCCGGCTGTCCCGAGATTACGCTTACCAGCCGCGACAATAAGCCGTTTGCGGTAACGCGATTTAAGTCGACCGGCAATACCATAACTGCCGATTTTGACCCTTCGGAGAAAGCGACGAAGTTTGTTCTAAAGCCAAAGGTCGATATTGAGAAGCTGCGGAAAGGTCTTAGAGGCCAGCTCGAAATTGGCCTGACGCATCCCGAATGCAAAAAGATAACGATTGTCTTCGATACATTGGCGGAATTTAAACTTGACCCGCGGATAGTCTACGTCCGTGAAGCTGAACCGCAAAAGCCGGTAACGAAGAAGGTCTGGGTATTCAGCAATTATGGTGAGGATTTCGAAGTTGAATCCACATCATCAAAGAAAGGCACTGTAAAAGTTTTGACTCAGAAGAAGATTCGAAACGGTTATGAGCTCGAGCTTCAGATAACACCGCCGGACGCCGAGGCCAAAAGAAGGGCGTTCACGGACGTGTTTTCCGTGAAGATAAAAGGCGGCCGGCAACTGCAAATTACCTGTTACGGAATCTATTCAAAGAAAGCCGCTAAATCTCCGACCTAACAAAGGTTAAATTGGCTATGCTACGGTTAGTAATTTATATGCGTATATTGACACTTGGAGCTGCATGCCTGTTGGCTGTTTCAATGGGGACGCAGCTCGCAATGGCCGGAACTGCCGCTAAGGCCGGCAGGCCGGCGCCGGAAATCACATTTGAAAAATTGATACACGATTTCGGCGAAATCGGTACGGGCACAGCGAATACTTGTGAGTTCAAATTTACAAACACTGGAAACGCCTCGCTGAAAATCGGTCAAATCAAGTGCCCCTGTGGCTGCACTGTCCCCAGGCTGCCCAAGACAAAATACGCACCGGGCGAAAGCGGTGCCTTGAAAATAACGTATCGTGCCGGCAGCTACCCTGGCTCGATAACAAAAAGCTGCACAGTACCTAGCAATGACAAGAAAAGTCATACGGTTATACTGAGCATAAAAGCAAAGGTTGTAATGAAAGTCGGGCACCAGCCGGAGAGACTGAACCTTTTGCTCAAAGGAGAAAATGCCGGCTGTCCGGATATCACGCTTACCAGCTTTGACAAGCAGCCGTTTGCGATAAAGAACTTCAAATCCACCGGCGATGTCATAACCGCCGATTATGACTCCTTGGTGAAAGCGACGAAGTTTGTTCTAAAACCAAAGGTCGATAATGAAAAGCTGCGGAAAGGTCTTAGGGGCCAGGTTGAAATTGGCCTGACCCATCCGGAGTGCAAAACGGTCAGAATTGTTTTTGATACATTGCCGAAATTCAAGGTTGACCCACGGTTAGTCTACGTCCGTAATGCTGAGCCGAAAAAGCCGGTAAAAAAGAAGGTCTCTGTATTCAGCAATTATGGTGAGGATTTCGAGATTGAGTCCACATCATCAAAGAAAGGCACTGTAAAAGTTTTGACTCAGAAGAAGGTCCGGAACGGTTACGAATTCGAGCTTCAGATAACACCGCTGGACGCCAAGGCCAAAAGAGGGGCGTTCACGGACGTGTTTTCCGTGAAGATAAAAGACGGCCAGCAACTGCAAATTACCTGTTGCGGAATCTATTTGAGAAAAGGCGCGAAATCATCCCGCTAATGAAGGTCAACCTGCCTATGCCACGGTTAGTAACTTATATGCGTATATCGACCCCGTTAGAAATCCTTGTCAAAGCCAACAAAAAGTTCATTATCTCGTTATTTCTAACGGGCCTGACAGCAGCGGCCTCGTGCACGTTGGTTTCAAAGCCCACCCAGAAAGCCGATGTGGTTACGGTTTTTCTGACCGGCAATGAGCTTGGGACGATGAAGCCCTGTGGCTGCAGCGGCGGACAGCTTGGAGGACTTGACAGACGCTCAGCGGTCTTCAACAGCGTGCCCGCAAAGAGTAGGTTGATTGTCGATACCGGCTCATTTGTGGAAGGTGACAGCGAACAGGACATAATCAAGTTCGATATAATAATCCGGGCGTTTAGCCTGCTCGGTTACGATTTGGTCAATCTGACTGAAAAAGACATCGCAACAGCCGAAAATCTCGGTCTGCTGGATGGTATCGGCTCGCTTTTTGATGTAATCAGCTCTCTCAAGCCAACCGATGTGAACCTGGCCGCAAAGTTTACGAAGAAGTTTTCGTTGAAAAGTGAGACCGTTGCCGTGACAGTTGCAGCTTTCGACGCGGAATCGGCGTCGATAGAGCAGATTGGAAGGCTTTTTACCGCCCCGCCCGGCCTGCAAACGGTCAACATCCTCATCCTGAACCGCTGTGGTCCCGGCATTATTAATTCTATTACGAAGCAGGCAATTGTAGATTGTCTGGTTTGTCCCGCCGAATCTGACGAGCCGGCTCTATTGTCTGCTCCAGATAAAAAACCTTTGGTTGTATCGGTAGGCCGCTTCGGCAGATATATATGCAACTTGCAGATTAAACCAGCCAAAGACAAAGGCAAACCTATATTGAGTTTTGGCCTTATTCCGGTCGAAGAGGATTTGCCCCAGGACAGTTCTCTGCTTGCATTGTATGAAGATTACCAACAGCTTGTCAAAGAGGCCAATCTTTTAGAGAGGTATCCGCGTTTTCCTTTGCCGGATGGTTTGGAATATACCGGCCCGGAGTCCTGCAAGGGTTGTCACGAGTATGAATATGAAAAGTGGAGCGCCACGCCCCACGCCGCAGCTTATGCGACGCTCAAGACGGTAGGTTCGGCGTTCGACCCCGAATGTGCGGTCTGTCATGTTGTTGGTATGAAATATGAAAGCGGTTTTGTTTCGGAGCAGAAAAGCGGCGATTTGAAGGATGTCGGCTGCGAAATCTGCCACGGTCCCGGCTCGGAACATACAAAAACTCTCGGGACAGCAAAAACCACAGGGCCGAAGCTGGATTGCACCGATTGCCATACACCCGAGACAAGCGGCGAGTACGCCGGAAATGAAGAGCTTTATTTTGAAAAAATAACTCATTGGAGGGAACCAAAGGCCGCCGCCGATGTCAAATAATATAGGCGATAATAGACCATAAGTCGTGATTCGTGAATAGTGGCTTCTGAAATATAAAGCCGGATACGAAATATGATAAAGACTTTGCGAATAACTACTGTTTTAGCGGCGTTTTTGGCTGTCGGCTTTTTTGCTTTTCCTGTTGTCTTTGGTTATCGCGGCGATGAACAGATTGAGCAATTTCTAAAGTTGCCCGGCGCGGTAGAGAGGTTTAATAAAGCCAAAGGAGCTAAAGTCTCAAAGAGTAAAAACCAGGTCTCACCGCTTGTAAAGCAGGCGATGGTCTTTGGATTTTATCTAAATCCTCCTCCTGCACCGGCACCAATAAAAAGGACCCCAACCGTTCGTAAGGCAACGACGCCTTCTGTTCCCGAACTTCCAAAAGCCTTCTCGGCCAAGTTTACGCTTATCGGCACCAGTTATTATTCGGCACGTCCGGAACGGTCGTGGGCCTACATTGACGAACCCGGCAAGGGCCTGCACTGGGTCAGACAAGGCAGCAAGGTGGCCCATTTGCTTATTGAGCAGGTGAAAAACGGCTCTATAGTTGTTAAAGACCGTGACAAAAGTGTTACCCTCGTGGCGGTCAGGAAGCCGAAAAAAAGTCTTATTAAAGGCGAAAATACTGCCGAATCCGCCGCTGCTTTGCCGGGGGCTTCTGCCAGCATTACAAGCAGGGTGCTTTCGCAGATAGGCACCGGGGAAGGTCCGGAGTCGGTTGTAAGCAAAGGTTCTGACGGTATTAAGAGCAGCGGCCAGCGGCAGGCCATCGCCAGGAAAGGCCCGGCATCCGTTTTACGTAAGCCGCCTTCAGCCACCATTAAAAGCGTTAGACGGTCGGAGGCGGCAATGAGAGAAGCCGCAATGATGGAAAAACTTGTCGCGGAGCTGAGTGCCCTGGAGGCCGATGCCGGAGCCGGCAAAGTTGGTTCGCAGCGCAGCGCTGAAAAAAGCCAGGCTATATTGGATAAATTTATTTCCGAGATTGAAGCTGCGCGCGTAACTCCTGAAGAGGCAAAGAAACTGGACCGTTTAGGTGAAGAGTTGAAGAACGTTCAGCAGGACCCGAATCGTGCCGGGAGTCTGAAGATTCAAAGGTCAAAAAGTAGTAGGCTCCGGCCGCCGAGGAGGCCGCCCAGGTAATACCGTCTGCTGCGAAAAGACCGATGTGAACCATTGGTGAAGTCGGGCACTTGTCGTTCTAAAAGTTGCAATTTCAGCTATTGGCTGGCCTACAGGCATTCCCCAAACGCCATCTTTGGCGTTTGGGAACACACCTAAATTTACAGATCCCGGATTACAGTTCTTTGCCCCGGTTGTGCTTTTGCTGTTTTTTCCAGCTTCAAATCGGCAAATTCGCGGTTTTTGCCGCAAATCTGCGGAACTTTTGGGCCTTTTCTGTGTCTGAATATATATGGGGTACTCGATGTGCTGGAACCTGGAGTTTTAAGGCTTCCCATTTTGCAATAAATCGCAAAATAGGGCCCCAAAGCCGGTATTTCGGTGGAAACCCCATAAGAACTTCAACAAAGGGATTATTTGAACAATTTTAAGCTAACTAAAATGCTCGATAACTACAGAAATTGCGTTTTTTTGAAAAATACAAAGATTAACAGTTCTTCAACCTAAAGAGGGGCTTATGGCTGCAAAAACAATCTATCACAGAAACGTCGGTTTTGGGAACCTCAGACGCATCATTTCGCGTTTGGGGAAAGCCTTTATTTTGTCAGTAACTCTTGTGCTTGCCAGCAGTTATCTTTTAGCCGCTGACCCCGTTAGAAGTAATCCCGAAGGAGCTCAAACTTCTAACGGGGCCGTCAGCGGCTCTGTTCCTGTACAGGCGCGATACAGGGTTTTTGCCTTCAGACACATATCAACCGAGCAGGCCAGGAACTTCCTGGCCGAGGCTAGGCTCGGCACGGTTTCCCAGTTGCCTACCGCCAATATGCTTTTGGTTACAGCTCAGCCGCGCCAGTTGATTAAGGCAACTGCTATTTTGAAGATTATTGATGCCGACACACCATTTGTCATGAAGGCGATTTTGCCCGCCTCAGCAGCCAAGAACCTGCCCTTGAACGAGCAGATTGCAGCAGAAATTGGCGGTATATCAATCGGCAGCTTCTCTCATCCACCAAGTGGTGTTGGAAAGGCCAAAGCAATTATAGATGTCCACGATGATGCTGTAGTAGTAATTGCGCCGGCCGACCAGCTTGACAAAATTATTGAAGCCGTCGAAAAATACGCTTCTAACGGCAGTATTAAGCACCTTCAAAAGGCCAAAGCCGATGTCCTGCAGCCAATCCAGCCGCAAAAAACGCTCGAACCAGGTCGGAAAGAAGGGCCGAAAGCCGACCGAGTCGAAAATGCCGAGCTTGAAAGAGTAAAAACGGAGATGGAAAAGGTAAGAACCGAGCTTAACCACAGGAATGGTACTCTCGAATCCGAACAGGCAGGGACCGATGCAAGTGGCCCCGAATCAAATGGGCTTTTCACAAGGCTTCTTGATTCGCTTAACGAGGCTGAGAAAAAGGTGGCCGAGCTGGCCAAGCCGCCTCTCAACGGGCTGGAGCCAAATGAACCGACAACCCGGCTGGATGCTCCTGTTCCTGTGACTGAACCAGAGAAAAGCGAACCGAACAAGCCTTCTGTTGATTTGAAGCAGGCGGAAGAAACGGCTGTTGAGACTGACCAGCCACCGGAGAAGCCGGACGTTGCTGCTGTCCCTGAGAAACCTGAAGATAAGAAGAAGGCTGCCGAGCCGCCCCAGAAACCAGACGTTGCTGTTATTCCTGAAAAATCTGTAAAAAAACCTGGAGCTGAGAAAATTACTGCCAGGCCGAAGCCGGAACCTGAGAAAGTTACAGAGCAAGCCAGGGCCAAAGTTGAGGAGCCGAATCAAGTTGCTCCCATTTTGCAGGAAGAGCCCAACACGGTAACCCAAGTTGTCGAGCCGGCTGTTGCAAACGGACCATATCAGCCGGAGCTCGCCACAATCGGTGATGACACGCTTGAGCTGGATATGCCCCCGAAGATTAACATCATTGATTTGCTGGATTTGGTCGGTAAATATTTAGATCTGAACTATATGTACGACCCGGCCGATTTAACAGGCTTAAAAGGCGAGGTTACACTCGTACTGCAGGGACCTATAAAGATAAAGGATTTGTATCCATTGGCCGAATCTGTGCTGAGGTTCAAGGGATTTGTGATGACTCGCAGGGGTAATCTTGTAACGATTGTCCCTAAGACAAAGGTGTTCGATATTGACGCTCCCATAGTGGACCCCAAGAAGCCCAGAGTTCAAGCCGGCAATGTAATCATAACCCGTATCTTTGAGCTGGAACATATAGATACAGCAAGTGCGCAAAATCTTTTGACTGCCATGAAACTTGGTGTAACCATCTCGCCTATTCCTGACATGAAAACTATTATCATAACCGGATACGCCTACCGGATGTCGCGTATAGAACAGCTTATTGATATGGTCGATAAACCGGGTGAGGAAAAAAAGTTCAGGTCCAGGGCGCTAAAATATACGATGGCAAAGACACTTGCTACGAAAGTCAAAGCACTTGCTGAGCAGTTAGGCACTGTATCAATTGCAATTGGTGCAACTGCGGCGGCAGCGCCGACATCTACCGCGCGCAGGCCCGGAGAGTCGACAGCCGTGTATCAACGCCGACTGCAGGCCGCCAGAGCCGCTGCCCTTCAAAGAGCTCCCTCGCCCACGGCAACGACAGCCGAACCCACTGTCTATCTCGATGCCGACGAGAGAACGAACCGAATCCTGATGATAGGCCTTGAAGAGCAATTAACTGTTGTCGATACGCTCATAGAAACCCTTGATGTGGAACAGCAGGACCTGCGGACTCTGCGGCTGTACGAAATCCAGAATGTCGATGCCGAGGAGGTAATGATAAAGCTCAGCGAGCTTGGCATAATTAGCGGCGGGCGAGGTACTACGGGGAGGGCAACTACCAGAACAGATACCAGAACCACGACCGCCAGACCCATCCCCGGCAGGCCAACCACCACCAGGCCTACTACGGCTACAGCCACTGGTACAATAGAAGAGCCCCTTGTGGAAGAGCCGCAGGTGGTAATAATTGAGCCGACCAATTCGCTTCTGGTAAACGCCACCGCCGAGCAGCACGTCCGGATAGCTATAATTATCGGCTATGTGGACGCCGAGCAGGAAGTAGGCCAAAATCCTTATGTCATATACCAACTCGAAAACCAGGACCCGGAAGAGCTTTTCGCCGTCCTTGAAAAGCTTATTTCGGAAACCATCACAGAAAAGAGCGGAACAGGAGCAGAAGCAAAGGTCGTAAGAACAACAACGAGAAAGAATATAGAAGAGGACATCATAATCGTTCCCGACCCGAAGACTTATTCGCTTATCGTTTACGCCAGCAAAAAGAACCAGCAGTGGATTGCCTCGCTCATCAAAGAGCTTGATGCATATCGCCCGCAGGTCCTGCTCGATGTAACATTAGTCGAAATCACGCGGGACGATGAGTTCAGCTACGACCTTGATATGATTTCGCAAATCGTACCCGGAGCAGAACAAATGAGCATTTTGGGCCAAACTGGCTTCCTCTCAGCATTTCCCGGAAACACCATAATCGAAGCGATTAACACCGGTGCCGGCCTGGGTAAATATCCAGGTGCCGGCGGACAAGGTTTTTTAACAAAAGGACGTATCCAGGCCTTGTTTAAAATTATGGAGTATAGAGGTTATGGACGAATACTTGCAAGGCCGAAGCTGCTTGTTAACGACAATGAGGAAGGAACTATTACAACTGAAGATACTATATACATTGCAAAAAAACAAACCAAGTATATACCCACCACTGGCCAAAACGTGCAGCAGCAATACCAACCCGACATCACGGTCAGTTTTGAGGCTTATCAGGCAGGAATTGAGCTTACGATTCAACCTCATATAAGCAAAGGCGACCAGCTCCAGCTAACTATTACTCTCAATAGGACTGATTTTGATAAGATCGAAGGTGAGGGACACACCTTTACAACACTCGCAGGTGAAAAATATCCTAAACCCCTCGATACTTCTAACAGCAATGTCCAGACGATTGTTACTGTCCCGGATGGGAAAACCATAATACTCGGCGGTTTGGAAAAGACTTCCCAAAGTAAAGGTGGAGGGAAAATACCTCTGCTTGGTAACATCCCCCTTATCGGAGGGCTCTTTAGAAACGCATCTAATGCCAGTGTGCAGAGAAGACTTTATGTCTTTGTTAAGGCCCATATCTTAAGGCCCGGTGAAGAGTTTACCGGCATCTCCGACATAGAAGTAGTATCGCTTAAGAACCGCGCAACATTCGAAAGGTACGAAAAAGAGATGCAGGAGTACGAGGACTGGCCCGGCATAAAGCCTAAACCAATGGAGCCATTGCGGGTCCTCGAAACTGATGAAGATGAAGTAGTATCACTGAAGAAAGAGATAGGTATTTGAAAAATACGAAAAAGAGATGCAGGAATATGAGGATTGGCCCGGCATAAAGCCTAAACCAATGGACCCATTGCAGGTTCTCGAAGCCGATTAAAGCGTTGTGCCTCACGCAATACGCGATACGATATACGCAATACGAATTATGAAAGATTTATTGATACAAACAGCTAAGCGGACGGGTTTGATTGACGCAGAGCAGTTGGCCAAGTTTCTCGAAGAAAACAGCAGCCGGCAGCGTCTCGATGAGATTTTGCTTGCCTGTCCTTACTTTACCGAAGACAGGGTTTTGAAGCTCTTTGCCGAGGCCCTGGGCTGTGAATTTCTCTCGGAAATAGCTCCGAAGGCCGTACCCGTCGAATTTGTTGAAGCTGTTCCGGCCGCGTATGCTCAGCACCATTATCTAATCGGGGTAAAAACTGATGATGGTGAAACGGCCAAACGCGAAGAGGACGAACCCTCCGACCATCAAACTGAGCTTTCCGTAGTTTTGTCCAAGCCATTGGATGCAAATGCCCTCGATAACGTCTCGAAAATGACCGGCCTGCCTGTCCGGCTGGCTATATCCACCCGCGCCGCTATCACA
Source organism: Planctomycetota bacterium (assembly GCA_013349615.1). Lineage (GTDB taxonomy): Bacteria > Planctomycetota > Phycisphaerae > Sedimentisphaerales > Anaerobacaceae > CS2-K091. The sequence continues at coordinate 25,830 of DUZJ01000027.1, forward strand.
TCAGTAATAGATATTGCATACGAGCAGAGGACAACGGTCATCGAGGAGGTGGCTGAAGAGCTGGATTCTCAGAATATCGACCAGCTTGTTGACGAGGTTGCCGCTTCCGACGACCTGCTTGATGTCGTGAACAGACCGCCGGTCATTAGACTGGTCAATGATATTCTTTTTCGTGCCTTGCAGTTAAGGGCCAGTGATATTCACGTTCATCCCTACGAGGCAAAGATTCAGATTCGCTACCGTATAGACGGCATTTTGTACGACACGCTGAGTTTGAACAGAAATGTTCTGCCGTTGGTTATCTCTCGTATCAAGGTCATGGCGGGTATGGACATAGCCGAGCGCCGGCTTCCACAGGACGGCAGATGCAGCGTTCGTCTCGGCCAGCGGGAGGTCGATTTGCGTATCAGCACTGTGCCGACCAGCTACGGCGAACGCAGCGTCTTACGGCTGCTTGACAAAAGCACCGCCCTGTTCGGATTGAACGAATTAGGGCTTTCCAGGGACGACTTGAACAAATTCGATTCTTTGCTCACCCACTCGCACGGGGTTATTTTCGTAACGGGACCAACCGGCAGCGGAAAAAGCACCACACTTTACGCCTGCCTTAACAGGATTAACTCGGCCGAGAAAAATGTTATGACAATAGAAGACCCCATCGAGTATCAGCTCGAAGGGATAAGCCAGATGCAGGTTGCTTCAAAAAAGGGTGTAACATTTGCAAACGCTCTGCGGCACGTCCTTCGTCAGGACCCGGACGTTATAATGATAGGTGAGGTTCGAGACATCGAGACCGCCCGTATGGCGATACAGTCTTCGCTGACAGGTCATTTGGTTTTCAGCACGCTGCACACAAACGACGCGGCCGGGGCCGTGACCAGGCTTCTGGATTTAGGCCTTGAGCCGTATTTGGTAAGCTCGTCCCTGATTGCCGTAATAGCACAGCGATTAGTGCGAAAGGTCTGCCCGGATTGCAGGAAGGCCGTTGAACCGGCCCCTCACGAATTGAGAGAATTAGGCATAGGTTCTTCCGACTTGGCCCGGAACGGCGGGAAATTCTATGTCGGCCAGGGTTGTGAGAGATGTTTTCAGACCGGTTTTCGAGGCCGAACGGGTGTTTATGAAACTATGCTCATTAATGAAGAAATCCAGAACCTCGTATACAAAAGGGAAACTGCTGGTACAATAAAGAAGATTGCTCTTGAAGCAGGAATGCAAACTTTGCGAATGGATGGGGCCAGGAAAGTCCTCGCAGGGATAACAACTATCTCTGAGGTCTTGAGAGTGACGCAGGCCGACATAATGTAACATTTACAATTTACTATTGTCTATTTACTATTTGATATTTGCTATGGAAATAGGCCACGTTAGAAATGGATAAAGACGAACTAAAGAAAAGAACAAAAGACTTTGCGCATCGTTGCGTTAAACTCAGTATGGCTTTACCCAAAAGTTATTTGGGCAACTATATTAAAGGTCAACTAATCCGATGCTCTACTTCCGTTGCTTCAAACCATCGAGCGGCTGGTATCGCTCAATCGAAAGCCAGTTTCATTTCAAAACTGGGTATTGTCATAGAAGAGGCGGATGAGGCACACTTCTGGATGGAGTTTGTTATTGATGAGCAGCTACTGAGTAAACAGAAGGTAACACCGCTGCTCGAAGAAGCAAAGGAATTAGTGGCAATCTTTGTCTCTTCTCGAAAGACAGCAAGGAAAACTGGTTGATAGTAAATTATAAATTGTAAATAGTAAATTAAAAATGCCCAGATACCACTATATAGCGATAGCAGCGGACGGCAAAAAAATCAAAGGTACGATTATGGCTGAAAGTCCGTACGCCGCGCGAAAACAGTTGAGAGTACGCAGTGTCCATCCTTCGTCAATCGCTGAGGTCGGCACCGGCGCCGAGGGTAAAACCGCGCTATTTTCGATTTTCGCCAGAGCCGGCAAGACCCAGTTAATCGATTTTACCAAGCAGATGGCCACGCTGCTTAATTCGGGTATTAAACTGACCGAAGCGCTTTCGGTCCTTACTTTACAAGTCTCCGATGTGCGATTCAAAAACGCCATTAGCGATATTCGCGACCGCGTCGTTACAGGTGAGTCATTTGCCGATGCTTTGAAGGAATACAGCGATTATTTTGACGTCATTTATGTAAGTATGGTGCGCGTAGGTGAGGTTACCGGCTCTTTGGGAAAGAGCCTGTCGACCATCTCCGGTTTTATGGAAAAACGCCAGCGGGTCGAATCGAAGGTGATTACAGCGATGATATATCCCATTGTTCTACTTTTATTTTGCCTTGCAGCCATTCTGATTTTGACAACCGCCGTCATTCCCAAGATAGGCGAGCAGATCGCCAGGGCAGGGCAGGAATTGCCGTGGATTACCAATCAATTGATGAACGTCAGTTATGTGCTGACCACCTGGCGGCTGCTGGTGGTTATTGCGGCGGTATTTGGTTTCGTTGTAGCTCTCAGGAGGTTTCTCAAGACCGAGCGGGGTGCATATTTGCGCGACAAACTTTTGCTGTCTTTGCCGTTGTTTGGTCCTCTCATAAAACAGCGTGTTGTTTCTCGTTTTGCCTCTACGCTTTCGACGCTTCTTGGTTCCGGTCTTGCTATGGCTGAGTCTCTTCGCGTTGTGGCCTCAGTTACCGGCAACAGTCTTATGAAAAGAGCCATTCAGCAATCGCGTGAGAGGATCCTTGCCGGCGCCGATATTGCGACGCCCCTCAGGGACAGCGGAGTTATCGACCCTGCTATCGCCCACATGGTTGCCGTTGGAGAAAAAAGCGGTGAGCTGGAGACGATGCTCAAAAATATCAGCGAAAACCTCGAGGCCTCAACCGACGTAGTTATTGAGAGATTGAGCGCCGCGGTCGAACCGCTTATTATAATTGTTATGGCCGGGATAGTTGGGACAATTGCTTATGCTACGATATTGCCAATTTTGAAAATTTCATCGGTAAGTTTTTGAGTGACTTTTTTAGGAGTTTGAAGATAAATGAAAAAGAGAAGAAGGAAACAAATGCGAAAAGGTTTTACCCCGTTAGAAGTCCCCGCTGTGGCTGGGACATCCGGGCGGTTAAGAGGATTACTTCTAACGGGTTTTACGATGGTCGAGCTTATGGCCGTGCTGATTATCCTTGGCTTGCTTGCCACCGTGCTCGTCCGTAATTTCATGGGCCAGACTGATAAAGCTCGTGTTATAATCACCAAGGCCAACCTGAAGATTCTTCACGCGGCCGTTATGCAGTTCAAGATGGACACCGGCCGGTTCCCAACCGAAGAAGAAGGACTTTTGGCTCTTATTGAGCAGCCGAGTGATATTGAAAATTACGAGCCGGGCGGATATCTGGAAACCACTGAAATTACGAAAGACGGCTGGAAACGAGATTTCTATTTTGAACTCTATCCCGAGAGCGGCAAGGCCTTCGTAATCATAAGTTGGGGTGCCGACGGGGAAGAGGGCGGTGAAGACTATGATGCCGACCTTAAAAGCACAGACCCGGATTGATGCGTATATGCGAAAATGCGTAAAGGTGGCACGGCCATCTTGGCCGTGCTTTCACGGGCGCCAAGCCCGTGCCACTGTGCGCGACTGCACAAGTGTGTCGGCTCATACGTGCGTTCACGCATCCGTCCATTCGCACGCTCGCGCGTTTACGCTGATAGAGATGGTGGTCGTGATTTTGGTACTTTCGCTGTTTGTAATCCTGACGATGATGAATCTTTTCGGATTGCTTAGAAAGAATACGTTTAAGGTACAGGCCCGGCAGTTTGTCTCGACAATGCAAATGGCCGCGTCCGCCGCCGCCGAGAGCGAAAGGAGATACGAAGTTATCATTGACCTGACAGAGCAGTGCTATACCCTTCGCCAGATAACTTCTCCTGACCTGTCGCAGGTCCTCGAAGAAGAGATTATCGTTACAAATGACTTTGGAGCTAATTGCCAGGTTTTCTATGTTTTGTTCGACGATTTGATGGAAACCGACGAAGACCATCAGGTAGCCAAATTTCGCGCAGGTCACGCCGGCTGGCAATACGGCGGGAAAATCGTTCTGCTCGATGAGATGGAGCAGCCATATTCGGTTGTTGTCAGTCGAATGAGCAGGGTTGTCACGCTAAAAAAAGGTGATGTTGAATTTATGCTGCCGAAGGCCAAAGATGAAGTGCTGTTCTAAAAAAATTCCGTTATCTGCTCCCGGCAAAAAAGCGGACCGTGACAGCGTACAGCGAACGGAAAAACTAAATGCTAAACGCTATACGCTATACGCCAAAGGCGCTTTTAGCCTCGTAGAAGTTGTAGCTGCCCTGGTTATACTTGCCTTTGTCAGCAGCAGTGTGCTGGTTGTTTTCAACCGGTATATGGCATCCGCGGCAGATTCGATGTTGCGTATGCAGGCCTTTGAAGTTGCACGTGCGAATATGGAGGAGCTCCTTACCCTGGATTCAGTGGCAGAGTCCGTTGAGTACGGCTATAGCGAGAGGTATCCCGACATCGAATGGCAAACGGCTGTTGAGACGTTTTACGAGCCGTTAACCTCGAGAATGTGGATTCAGGCGATTTGCTCTACCGAGTATACCGACTCGGAAAACGAAGTGCAGACGGTGGAGCTAACGCACTGGCTGACCGATGTGACAAAGTCGCAGTTGCTTCAAATTCTTGAGCAGCAGCAGGACGAAATAGAGCAGTTGGCCGGCCAGGTTATCGAAACGCTGGAGGAAGCTGCCGAATACGCCGGCGTCGACCAGCAAACTATCCAGCAGTGGATAGAGAATGGTATGCTCTTGACCGAAGAGGGCTCTTTCCCTAAAGGTCAGCTTAGTCTGTATATGAACAGCAATGGGATGCCGACCGCCGAGGACAGGGTGCTACAGGCAAAGGCTGATGCTGAAATAGTAAAGAAGGCAAAGGAGCAAGCTGCGCAGGATAAACCGAGTGAACAGGATAAACCACGCCAGACCGACAAGCCTCGTGAGGAGCTGATACAGGGATACACCATGAAAGAGCTTGAAGCAATGTCTCTCGAGGAACTAATCAAAATATTGTTTGGAAACCAGTAAGAATTTTGACGATATGTTAAATATTATGAAAAGAGCTTCTAACACATCTACGGGCCCACGGGGCTTTTCGTTGGCCGAGGTGCTCGCAGCCCTGGTGATAGCAGCGATGGTTTTGGTTACGGTGCTGGGCATCTATAGCCGGGCTGAAAGCTGTTCTGCTGCAATCACCCGCAGACTTGACAACTCCCGAATGCCCTCTGAGGTCCTGCAGCGCATCGCCGAAGACCTCGACAGAATAATTATCTCCGACACCACTACAAAAATTACCTTCAAAAATAAATTTGAAAATGGTTTCCCAACCGCACAATTAGCAATTCTAAAAACTATCGTCGACGCTCGGAGTAAGTCGAAGATGGTTGAACATATCATTTGGCAGACCAACTACGATTATGACACCGACGGCCTTGTTTTATACCGGCAGCGAATCAGCGAGATTGGATTACTCGAAGATAAACTGCTCGATGAAGGCAGAGAAAGCTGGGAACAAGGGCTTTTTGTGCCGATTTGTACCGGTGTTACTTTCTTTAAGATTCAGGCAGTCAAGGACGGAGAGCCTGTGGATAAATGGAGCGGCCAAGTGCCTCCCGGCATCGAGGTAACTATCTCTTTTGCTGAGCCTTTTAAGACATTAGACAATACTCTGGATGTGCCTGATGAGCAAAAATGTACGCGAGTCATAGCTATTGACAGGGCCAGGAAACTCAAATTCAAAATCGCACCAAAAGAACAGGAGAAAAGCAAAACAATCAGCGAGCTTCCCGGAATATTAGAAACGCCAGACGAAACAATGAGCAATCCTCCCGGAACTTCGGAACCGAAAAGCGGAACAATGGGCAGTCCTCCGGGAAGATTACAACCGAAAAGCGGGACAATGAGCAATCTTCCCGGAAGATTAAAAACGAAACGCGAAAAATGAGAAGTCAGATACAATACGTCCGACCCGGCATTGCGCTTTTGGTAACATTGGTGCTGTTGGTTGTGCTTTCGACACTGATGTTTACACTGAGCACCCGTATGTCTGCCCAGCGTCACCGTGACCACTATATCATAGATTATCAGGCGGCCCGCTACGCCTGTGACTCGGCAGTCAAATACGCCCTTGCCACTTTGGACGATATGAACACGCCGCGATTGATTGAACGGCCGAACGAGCCGGATTTTTCCGATTTGTTTATGCTTGGCGAAGAGCAATACAGAGAGTATTTGACCGAGTGGTCTGCGCAAAAAGAGGCCGACAGATTAGCCGGCGAGGACACAGGCAGCACAAGGGAAAAAAGAACTTCAATGGATTCGAGACGAAGCTCGTCGGCCCCTGCAGGCTCAGAGCCGAACGATGTTAATGACTTTAATGATATTAGTAGTACCGGTTATGCCGGCACTTTGGACGACTCTAACGACCCTAATTCCTGGGTAGTGCCTGGCCCGTATGGCCCACGCTGGCCGTTTATAAGCAAGCCGATTGAGTTTGAGGTCGGCTCTGCAAAAGTTCGGATTGAAATTGAAGACGAAAATGCAAAATACCCCATCGGCTGGGCGATAATGGACGATAAAAAGGTCCGGAGGGAAGCTACGGCAGGATTCGAAACTTTCTGCGAATGGATGGAAGTCAATGAGGTCCAGATTGATTCGCTAAAAGACCAGCTAAAGCAGATAAGTGAGATAAAACCCTTCAAGATTGAGTTCAAACCGGTAAGCCGGCTTGAAAGAAAGTTAGTAAAAACTCCGGTAACAAGCGCTACCAGACGCAGCAGAGTCAGAAGCCCACGAATGCAGACTGTCAGGACGACTGAATCTGTTGCTCAACAGGTTGCAAAACAGAGCGCTGATTTTGCGAAACTCTGTCACAGCTCATTGATTGATACGGAGCCGCTTGCCAGGCCAACTATAATCAGCGAAAGCAGAAAAGAATCGGCCCTGAAATATATGGGAATGTGGGCTTCGATGAAGGTCAACATAAATTCCGCGCCGCGTCATGTATTGGAGACGGCTTTTATTTTCGGAGGCGACGCAGACAAAATAGCAGAAGAAATCATACAGCGAAGACGCATAAAGCCTTTTACAAATATGGAGGATTTAAAGCAGGAGCTGTTTAGGTATTCGACTTCGATTGAAAAGTGTGAAAAATATATCACAACTGCCAGCAGGATTTTCACTATTAAAATAACCGCCGTAAGTGGAGTCGCAAAGGCGTCTGCCGTTATAGGAATAATGAAAGATGGCAAGAAAATACAGCGAATCGCCGTAATCTCCAGCTAAGTATTCGTTGTCTGTAATGCGTGCGGTATATAGAGAACAGAAGACAGAAGACAGAGAACAGACCTTCTGACCTCTGACCTCTGACTTCTGATTACGCGATAGTTTTTTTGGAGTTTGCTCAATTGGAAACGAAGAACTACTTGGGAATTTATTTAAGCAAAGACACTGCGACTGTGGTCTGCCTCGGCTCACAAGGCCGGGAACACAACATCCTGGGCTGCTTTAGCGTCTCTGTCGAGGAGCAAACCGAGCAAAACCACCAGGTGTTGGCAACTCTTATCGCCCAGGGTTGTGCCGAGAGAGAATTGCGATTTTCAGAAGTTGCAGCAGCTTTGGATTGTGCGATGTTTATGCAGCATAATGTGCACAGCGAGTTTAAAGACTCAAAACAAATCGCTCAGACCGTCAGGTTTGATGCAGAGGAAGCCCTTGCCGCCGATGTAACCGACATCGCGATAGCTTTCAAAATAACTTCAACTGACGATAACGGTTCGGAACTGAGCGTCTTTACTGCACAGCGCAAAATTTTGTCGGATGTTCTTCTTTCTCTGGAGAGTAATAATATCAACCCCATAACCGTAGAGCCGGATGTTAGTTGTCTGTCAAGATTTATTTCCGAGAATGTATCATTGCCCGAGGGTTCGCATCCTCTCTTCTGTGGTCTTTCTCGTCGCAGCGGCTATTTCGTTGTCTCTGTTTCATCAGGCTCGAAAGAAACATCGCTTATGCGGACATTCCTGGTTGGCCCGACACAGACCAGAACAGAGCGGCTCGCAACAGAAGCGTCTGTAACCACTGCTTTGTTTGAAAATGAAGAGCCGATAAATTGCCTTAAAGTTTTCGACTCTACAGACTCTGTAAACTATCAGCAGCTCAGTGAAAAACTCGGCTTCGAAGCCAGTGGCATTGATTTGGCCGAGGCTGCCGCAGCTGAGCCGCAGGTCCTGACTGATTGTGCCGACCAGCTTGATTTTGCAATTGCTTATGGGGCGGCTCTGGCACATTTGGAAAAGCCCCAGAGCATAAATTTCCGCAGCGACTTTATGCCCTATCAGGGCAAGAAGATGCGCCTGGAAAAGACACTGAAGTTCGCAAGTGTATCTGTTACCGTTTTTCTGCTTGCTCTCGGAATGTATTTTCAGATGCCGCTGTTGAAAACAAACGAATACCGCACCGGGCTGCGCGACAAATTCAGGCAGGATTACCTTGCTGTAATGCCGGGTGAGAAAAAGCTGCCGGCCAAATTCAGAGACGCGGTAAGAAAACTCAGCAGTGAATACAGACGCATTCAAAATGTCCAGAGCGGCAGGTCCGGTGCCACGGGTGAAGAATCTATAATGAGTAAGCTGACGTTTGTGCTTGAGGCGTTTAATAAACCGGATGAAAGATCTGGAAAGTCATGTGCAGAACAGACGGACTTAAAGATAGATAAGATCTCCGTTACAGCCAGGAATATTCGTATAGAGGGCGATACCTCCAGCCGAAATAACACACATAAGTTGTTCGCAGCAGTCAGGGAGAAACTGGAGATTGTACAGTTTAATTATGATTTAAAGGGTGGACGCGATACTTTCAGCATGACGGTTGTCCCAAAAAAATAGTGCAGGAAAAGCTTTATGAAAGACATATACAAGAATCCAATTTTGTATTATATACTCGTCCCCAGCGTGGCTGCTCTCTGGCCGTTGTTGGTCTGGGCTGTATATTCACCAGCCGCACAGGATAATCTCAAGCAAGAGATGAAGCAATACAAAGAAGCTCAAGCAAAAATAGACACGATTTTAGACAGTGACCCTACTCGCCTCGAGCTTGCTGACCCTAATAAAACTGCTGACAGATTCGATTATGATACTGCTGTTAGTGATGTTGCCCGCAGGTGCAAAATATCAGCAACCAATTACACTGTCAGCTCGAAACCAGTCAGAACTTCCAGCGGCAAGAAAAGCCAAAGTGCCAAGGTGGTTCTAAAGCAGGTCCGGATAGTAATCTTTGCCGATTTCCTTTCCAAGATTCAGCTTCGCTGGGCGAGCCTGGAGTGCGAGAACGTTACCTTGACCGAGAAAAAAGGTCTGGCTGATGTGTGGAAGGTGGATTCGGATTTCAAATATTACTATTAAAATCAGCCAATTGCAGCTTACCCCTAAATCAATTTTACCATTCCGGCTTTTGTATTCTTAAAACTTCGCCATCACTATATATTGTATATTGCCCAATTTACCCAGATAGACTTCTGCAGCCGGTTTTCGTGTGAAAATGGGTTTTTTCAAAAGTCGGTTCTTAATATTGATAAGCAGTCTCAAGCATTAAATTGACGCATTTTTTGGGCTTTGGGGGCGATTAAGTAAAAAACAAACTTTTCTAAAGTTTTCGGCCTGTACCTGTCGATATGAACATTGTAAGGTTGTTTCGGGCCTGAGAAAGGATTCTGGGGGCATACAACATATAGTGGTTCCAAGCCCAGGAACTAAAGCATGGACGCTTTCGCCTGCAGCTTGTAATGTAGAAAATTCAAAATGTCTCATTTTGATTTCAACGGCCTGTTCGGAGGCCAAAAGCGACAAGACGATTCTCCTAATGGGAACTTGGTTCAGGATGAAGATTTGATTATGGAGCAGATTCTTGAAAATCTTAACACTACGCCCATTGGTCAGGCGTTAAAAAGGATTGCTTCACTGCCTGAGGTTCGCAAGCAGAAGATTCTTGACGTCCGCCGCCAGCTTACCGAAGGTAAATACGATCTGGGCGAGCGGTTGGATGTTGTTCTTGACAGGGTTCTTGAGGACCTCGCCACATAAGAACGCTCGGTCCACACTTACTCGACTGGGCGGTTGCCCTCAATAACCACCTGATTGGCAGTCGGTTTATATCCAGCTTTTTTGTCTTCGGGTTCTCATTTTGCGCGCTTCAGCGCGGACAAAATGGGGACCCTTTCACTACGAGATTATTTCAGGAACCTCATCGTCCGGCTCATCCTCTTCGTCCGGCTTATCCATTTCGACCGACTCATCCTCTTCGTCCGGCTTATCCATTCCGACCGACTCATCCATTTCAACCGAATCATCCATTTCGGCTGGCTTATCCATTTCGTCCGACTCATCCATTTCAACCGAATCATCCATTTCGGCTGGCTTATCCATTTCGTCCGGCTCATCCATTTCAACCGACTCATCCATTTCGGCTGGCTTATCCATTTCGACCGACTCATCCATTTCGGCTGGCTTATCCATTTCGTCCGGCTCATCCATTTCGGCTGGCTTATCCATTTCGACCGACTCATCCATTTCGGCTGGCTTATCCATTTCGTCCGGCTCATCCATTTCGGCCGGCTTATCCATTTCGGCCGGCTCTTCCATTTCTACCGATTTATAGCCCGGCTGCCTGGATTTTTCCATCTCCTCTTTGAAAGCCGATATTACTTTTGCCTGGATCCTTTTCCTGCATTCTAAATTAACCGGATGGGCAATATCAATGTGCATCTTGATTCTACCTTTGACATCTTTTCTTGCCCGGTTACCCCGAAGAGCTGCCCCGCAATTATTGCAGAATTTAGCTCTGAGATGGTTTTTGCCGCCGCATTTTTCACAGTGGTCGGTCATTTTTCTCGAAGGCATAGCAACGAAATGGCCACCCGCACCCTCGATGACCTTGATGTCGCGGACCACAAACTCATTGTCCATCGTCACTGAACAAAAAGCCTTTAATCTGGTACCTTTATTGCTCATTAATGTGACTCTGACCTCGGTGATTTTCATTTTTTGCCTCGCTTAAAAGTCTACCATCTATTGTTACCGACGATAATACTCTTGCAGCCAATCTTTTCTTCAAGTATCCGCTTGTATCTGCTCGCTTTATCTTGCTCCGTGCTATCCATAATAGAAAATAAAGCTGAACCACTACCGCTCAGACACAAAGGCCCGATACCTAACGAATCAATTCTTGCCTTCAACTCAGCAAGCTCCCTATATAAACTGTAACAACTTGTTTCCAGCATATTTGCGCACACTTTCCACACCAAATCAAACCTGTTTTTTTCAATATCCCTGTTTATTATGCTACTGAACTGTTCGTAGAGAGCCGCATTATGCCTGTAATTAGCGTAAACCTTTTTTGTAGAAACACTTACATCTGGAAGTATCAACAGGGCCAAAAAGTTAAATTTTTTCGTTATTTTTCTAATTTTTTCGCCTTTTCCGCGGCAAAACGCCAAAGGCCCATCTAAAAAGAAGGCCACATCGCTGCCCAATTGCTTTGCCAGTTTCGCAAGCTGGCGATTGGGCAGCCCGAACTCCATATATTGGTTGACACCCATAAGTGTCGCCGCTGCATCGCTGCTGGCTGAACCGAGCCCTCTACCCGCCGGCACATTCTTAGTCAGGGTGATTTTGATATCAGTCCACACACCGCAGCTATTCAGCAGCATTTCACAGGCCTGGTAGACAAGATTTCCCTTTCCTTCAGGCGCCCAGTGCGGCCCTTTGCAGACAAGTTCAATACCGGCTTTTTCACCCGGCTCGATGAGGATTTCATCGTACCAGCCCACCTTGGCCATCACCGTTTCTATCTCGTGGAAACCGTCGGGACGTTTGCCTGCTATTAAGAGACTGAGGTTGATTTTGGCGGGAGCCCGGACCAGCAATCCGTACCCGACAGTGGCGGTTTGTTCTTTGCTAACCATAGTTGTCCAGCTTGTATTAGTAATGTCTGTTGGCATTATAGCAGATTGTCCTTTTTTTGAGCATAGAAAATTGGCCGCTGAGGAAAAGCAAAAATCAGAATGTTGATTCCTGCTTTCGAGTATCCGCCAGCAGCATTTTTTTGCCTTTGAAATTGGGTTTGTTTGGGTTTGTATTGGGTTTGTTTTGGCATTTTATTGGCTTTAATTGGGTTTGATTGGGTTTGTATTGGGTTTGAATTGGGTTTGTTTTTCCCGCGTTGACCAAGTGTCCA
>DUZJ01000028.1 GCA_013349615.1 Planctomycetota bacterium
CAACATTTCAAAGCACCCTTACCGATTATAGTGCCAACTGGGTCGTTAACGGACTGGCAGGAAAATTCGTTAATCCCGATACACCGAACCAGTACCTCCAGTTCTTCATAGTCTCCAACGATGCCAACACTATTAAAGTATGGAGCGATGTTGAGTCCATCGCAGGCGATGGTGATACATACCACATTTTCGATTATCACCTCAGTTCTGACTCAAACTGTATCGACCGCGGCGATCCCGATTTTAATCCCGACGCCAATATGACGGACATCGACGGCGAACGCCGGGTAGTAGATGGAGATGCTAACGGAACCGAAATAGTCGATATGGGTGCCGACGAATATTACCGGAGCCCGGCTGACTTCAATAGTGACGGAATTGTAAATTTCTTCGATTACGCCCTCTTTGCAAACTTCTGGCAAACAACATCAGATGTTTACGACCTCATCGACGACAACAATTACATCGACTACAACGACCTCGACCGCTTCTGCGAAGACTGGCTCTGGCAGAGGGCCTGGGCAAAAGCCTTTCCCTTTAGTTACGGACAAGGTATGGGTAAGAGTATGGGCCTGGGTATGAGGGAAGGTCTCGGCATTGCAGAAGAGATTTTACCATCCGCATCAGCCAAAAAGCCGCAGCCCCAGCTTACCAAGGCTGATGTTGTGGAGTTAATAAAGTGGCTTGAAGAACTTTGGCTTACAGATGCGGAAGTAAGAAAAATGATAAGCGAGGACGAATGGCTGAAATTTATTGAATCCGTAATACAGTCAATAAAAGAGCAGAGGTAAAATTACACATCAAAAATTAAATGTTCAAGGTGGATCGCCACTTTCGCGGGGACATGTGGATTCTTTCCCCTTCGACTACTTCGATTTCACTCCTTTCGACTGCGCTCAGGGCAGGCAGGGCAGGAAGGGAAATCAGGGGAACAGGGGATGAATATCGACTATCGAACAAGGAATGTCGAATATCGAAGTGAACTGGCGGCTTGGCGCTACATGTGCCAGTCTTTTGAGCCTTTAACGAATTTGTTTTGTATGATGATGCCGGCCACCGTGGGCACGAGAAGGGCAACCGGCAGAAACCAATGGTGATTAAAAACGAGGTCCTGAACCCGCTCCGGCGGGACCATATAGCGGTGGAGGATGGCCAGGACGGCTGTTACTACGAGTGCACCGCCGCCGAAGCTGGTAAAGAGTACAACGGCGAGCTTGAATACTATAAATGAAATCATACCGCCTGCGATGGCGCCGGCAAGAGCACCCGCCCAGATGTATTGGCCGGGCAGCTCAAAGGCATACCATAGGCCTCCTGTAAGTATTCCACCAGCCATTGCCCCAAGGGCGCAGACTCCCCATCGCATCAAGGGCAGAGAAAGCACAGCCATCATCGCCATTCCTATCAGGCCGAGCCATGTTCCGTTGCCGCCAATAAGCTTTTCGTTCAGTAACAAGCCGCCAACCAGGCCAACCAGTCCAAAACAAAGCGTTACGAGTATCTTGAAGATACGCCACCCGTAGAACAGACAAACCACACCGAAGCAGCTAAAGGTCAAAGCTTCGACCAGGCTCAGGCCAATGACCTGCTCCCAGATGAAGTTAATGGGAACAAAGCCCCCTTCTGCTGCTTCAGAGCCGGCCCCATTGGTCTGTGCGAGTATAAAGACGCAATCCATTATCTGTCTCCATAATTTTGCTTTTGGTTTTGGTTATGCAGTCCGCCAATCCTGCTTGTCACGCGATACCTTACCTTTTTTCGCTACTTTTTTTCTTATCGCTTTACTCTTTGCACGTGGATAAAGTAATAACTGCTCGCCGGTGCTGAAAGCCGTCATTGCTGCAAAAACACCGGCATAAAATAATGGCCTGCTGCAAATGGCGCTGACAGGGACACTGCCTTTATACATCAACAGCAAAATCATGCCTGCAAAGATGAGCATTGTGCCCAAGACGGCACAGTACAAAGCCGAAGCTAAACGCCAGAAGTAAAATCCACCCGCCATAGAAATCAGTACAAGCACTGCTATTAGAAAGTAGCCGAACACGGGCATCTGTAAAAAAGCCTGTTTTATCCTGTCGCTCAAATCAGGCCGACTGATGCTGAAAATGATGTTCTGATTCGATGTTTCGCTGTATTTTGTCGCGGCGAACTCCGGCATCTCGATTATATCCTGGGAGAGGATGGTCAAAACGACAAAGGCCAATACCGCTGTTAAACCGGCTGCGAGTATTGTGACAAATATCCTTTGAGGGACTATCACGATGAGGATGGGCACTACCATCAAACCAACGATGGCGATAATATTTCGGCCGACTATGAAAAATCCACAAAGGCCGGCAACAACGGCGCCTAAAACTGCAACTAAAACTCTCACGAATCTCAGGCCACCAAGCCAGATAAACAATCCGACGACAACGGCTGTCAAGCCCGGTCCGACTAAAAGTATGGGCCGCAGCCTGCCAGCTATTTGTTCAATATCCTTGAGAATATCAAGCATAATTCGTTTCCGGCCGTTCTTTACTCCCGGCTCGTTTCACTATTTTATTTCACTAATAACTGTATAGTAACTGCTAAATTTATTATCGGCCTATTCGCACGATTTTCGTTAAATAGTTGATTGAATTGAGCAGTAGAGGCGCGAAAAGGCTGCTTGCAATCAGCAAAGAGGATTTACTGCGGATGAGAGGAGTCGAACCTCCACGGGCCGAAGCCCACAGGCACCTGAAGCCTGCGCGTCTGCCAATTCCGCCACATCCGCGGTTAAAATGTAATTATCAGAGATTTCGGGCGGTTAGTCAAGTACTTTCACTCAAAAGCCCGTTAGCTAAACAAGGACCCGATAAATGAGGTCCGAATATTTTTAATGTATCAATAATGGAAATTAACATCCATAACAGTTATGCGTCTTTGAACAATTGAGAGGATAGTGCCGCTTAAAAACAGAATCGAAAAAATAACAATCCTGCTCCCAAAGCAACATCACGAAACCGGTTTTGGGCCAAGTTACCAACCGTCCCATAAGGTTGGCCCATTTTTGCAAAAGTGATTTTTTGGCTTCTGACGTTTTATATCGTATATTTTAAGTAATGGAATCTTGAGAACGGTGGAAGCCCGGACACATCATTTTTGAGCTTCCCACCTTTGTCAGATAAGCAAGGTTTGTGCCGGCGAATCACTCGGACGCTTGCAAATCATGGAGGCTAAAGCCGGATATCGATGTATTTGAGGTAATGTAATGAGCCCGGAAGTAATTTCTAACACCAACGCCCCCATAGTAGCAAATCTTCTTTTCGGCGAATTACTTGTCGCCAAAGGTCTACTTACTCGCAGAGGCTTGATAGAAGCGCTAAACGACCAGCGTGAGCACGGCGGCCGACTCGGTGAGGTACTGCTTCGACTAAAGATGCTGTGCGAAGAGGACGTTACCCACGCCCTCGCCGAATATCTATCGATGGAGTACGTACGTCTCGATGATGTGAGCAAGATAGATATGGAGATTGCTCGAACACTGCCTGAGAACATTTCCAAGCGATTTTGCCTTGTGGTTATCGGTGAGACAGACGAGAAGATTATCGTAGCGATGGCAGACCCGCTTAATGTTATAGCAATAGATACAATCGCACTGAAGTTGAAGCATCAGATTAAGGCCGTGATTAGCTCACATCAGGAAATCCGGCACGCGATAGAGGCGATTTACCACGGTTCTGATATTGAGGAACAGAAGCTTCGCGACATAGTTGAGGTCGAAGCCGGCATGCAGGAAGATACACTCGAAGCGGACCTTGCAGAGGCGAACATCAGCAACGAATTAGCTGCGACCAAGCCGCCCGTGATTCGATTTGTGGACTTGCTGTTAAGCCAGGCGGTCAAGAGCAGAGCCAGTGACGTTCATCTTGAGCCGCAGGAAAAAGCGATGATTGTCCGGATGCGAATCGACGGTGTGCTTCGTGATATGGTCCCCCCGGCCCGGAAGATGCAGGCTGCGGTAGTTACGAGAATAAAGATACTGTCGGAGATGAATATTGCCGAGCGGAGGCTGCCGCAGGACGGGCGATTCAAAATAAAGACCTCCGGCAAAGATATAGACGTTCGGGTATCGGTACTTCCAACGATATACGGCGAAAAAGTGGTGCTTCGAATTCTGGATACATCAGGGGCAAGCCACGACGTGGAGCAATTAGGTTTTGACCCCAAGCTTCTTAAAGAGTTTAAGACGATATTGTCGCAGCCTCACGGCATCATAATTGTCACCGGCCCGACCGGCAGTGGTAAAAGCACGACATTATATTCAGCGTTAAATTACCTTAAGGACCCGACGAAAAATATTACAACCGTAGAGGACCCTGTGGAATACCGTCTTGCGGGGATTAATCAGACCCAAATAAAGGCGGAAATCAATCTCGATTTTGCCAGGTGCCTTCGTGCAATCCTGCGACAAGACCCCGACATAATTCTTGTAGGAGAAATTCGCGACAAGGAAACAGTTGAAATTGCAATAAAGGCATCTTTAACAGGCCATCTTGTTTTGAGCACATTCCATACCAACGACGCGCCGAGTGCGGTAAGCAGATTAATCTATATGGGGGTTGAACCGTTTTTGCTGAGCTCTTCGCTCAACTTAATTATTGCTCAGCGGCTCGTAAGAAGGATTTGTGGACGCTGCAAAGAGCCTGTTAAGCTGAACGATGAAGTCGTTCAGCGTTTGAATATTGACCCGGCGAAGCTTAAAAAAGATACCGTCTTTTACCACGGTCGAGGCTGTAAAAACTGTGCCAAGACTGGTTATCTGGGTAGATTGCCTATATTCGAGTTTTTGGTTATGGACAACGATATGCGAGAAAAGCTCATCGGCGGCGCCGGTGAGTCTGAAATAAGAAAACTGGCACGTCAAAAAGGCTATGGGGGGTTGCTTGAAAGCGGGGTAAGCAAGGTGCTCCAGGGTCTGACCACCGCCGAAGAGGTCCTCAGCGTAACATTTACAGAAAATACAAAAGCGTAGCAGCACGGGCGAGAATTCACGGATAAAAAAAGAAAACAAAACGCAAATGGCTATACGCTATTTTTCTATTAAACTCAAGGTTTTGGGATGCCGATGACCCGTTAGAAGTAAATCGCTAACGGAGACTACTACACCGACGATTCGGACTTCCAACAGGCCGATGGTGGATGAAAAAAAACAGATAAAAAAAGAAAACTCTTGCGCTAAACGCTATTTTCTTAAGGTCCGGTAAACCCATTGGAAATTCCAAGGGTGCACAAAACATTATAATACAAAAAGCAAAGATTTGTAGCAGGGTAGATGAAAAACTTTAGATATATTGCTCGGAATTCAGCGGGGGTGCGAAAAGAAGGCCTGATGGAGGCCTCTTTCCCCAATGACGTACTTAGCCGGCTTCGCGAGGAGGGCCTGACGCCCATCTCTATCAAGGAGAGTTCTGCCAAGGTCAAGAAAACCGCACCGAAGGCCCGACGAAAGCGAATCAAATCAGCGGACCTTGCAGCCCTTTGCTGGCAGCTTAACACGATGACAGAGGGAGGCATTCCCATCACCACAGCTTTGCAGGCCATCTCAGAGGACATAGAAAACCTTCATCTTCAGCAAATTCTACAAGAGATACTGGCAAAAATTCAGAAAGGTCAGACATTATCAGACAGCTTTGCCGAATATCCCAGGGTTTTCAACCAGCTATCGTGCGCAATGATATTAGCGGGCGAAACGGGCGGCAATCTGCCCGACGCACTCCAGAGGCTCGCAGAGTACTTCGACAATCGTGACAAACTGGCGAAAAAGGTCAAGGGGGCGATGGCGTACCCTATCTTTGTGTTCTCCTTTATCATTATAATAGTAATATTCATAATGGCCTTCGTGGTTCCACGGTTCCGCGACATATTCGACCAAATCGGCGGTGAAATGCCTGCTTTTACAGAGGCCTTTATGAACGTTTACGATGTGATGAAGACCTATGCGCTTCATATTATTGGCTGTTGTGCTCTTTTAGCCATTTCCACAGTTCTTATCTCGAAAACGAAGAAGGGTCATTATTTATTCAGCAGGATGGCGCTGACGCTGCCATTAATGGGCAAGATACTGAGTCAGGCCTTCGTGGTGACGTTCTGCAAGACGATGTCAACATTACTTGCAGCAGGTGTCTCGGTGCTTGAGGTGTTCGATATTCTCTCTACGATGAGTAGTAACGATGTTATAAAGTCAGCGGTAACGCGAACAAGGGAGCAGATTGTTGGTGGCTCGAACCTTTCTATTAGTATGACCGAGTCCGGCTTTTTCCCTAATATGGTCGTCAAAATGATGCAGGTTGGCGAAGAGAGTGGGTCGCTGCCAAAGGTGTTGGAGAGAACGGCCGTATATTATGAGCGCAAGGTGGATTCGACCATAACCACGGTGATGGGCCTGATGGAGCCAATGATGATTGTAATAGTTGGTGGGATTGTATTGATAGTAGTACTCGCACTGTATCTGCCGATTTTCTCAATGTCACCGTCGGGAGGCTAATGCAAGCATTTTGTTTTGAAAGTGGCACGGGCTTGGAGCCCGTGGAAACACGGCCAGGATGGCCGTGCCACGGGGATGGCCAAGCCGGGGGCAGGAAAATTAAAAATCGATAGTAAAGTTGTTATTGAATTTTGTCGATTGTGGGTATTGTGAAATGGAAGTAACACCTGTTTTTGTAGGGAACAGCGTAATTTTTAACACTTTTTTAGGAGAAGTTAAAAATGGGAAAAAGAAAAGGTTTTACACTAATTGAGCTGATGGTCGTAATCTTCATCGTCGGCATTCTTGCTGCGGTGGCAATTCCGATCATGCGAGGCCGAATTGATTCAGCCAAGTGGTCGGAAGGCAAGGCTGCTGCCGGTAGTATCCGCACCGCGGCCCGCGCGTTCTGTGCAGAGAAGGGCGCAGCCTGGGGTGGTGTCTGGGCCGGTGTTAGCATGGCGGACCTGGGCTTTCTGGCTGCGGATCTGAACGGGAAGTACTTTGATTTCGATGATTTTGCCGTTGCATTCACCGCCTACGACACATACGTCGTTACAGTGACCGCTGGTGTCGGTGGTACCCCTGCCGATGCACCTACATCGCCTTCGGTGGTGACGCTGGACCAGGCCGGCACCTGGGTCGAAACTCCGTAAGGGAGACCTCGACCTCATTTTACCCCGCACCAATCAGGCCTGAGCCTAACCTCAATTGGTGCAGGATGGCGAAAGGGAACCCAGGTAGTTACGAGAGCTCCATTTTACGAGCTGCCTGTGGTCGTGCCCGCGAAGGCGGGGATAAGAAGCTTACGAATATATTCAGACAACTACCGGTAATTGTTGAACCAGGCTATATAAGTGGGGACCTTGAAATACAAGGCCCCCGCTTTGCATTAGAGAAGGAGGATTTACCATCAAATGATTAAGGATAAAGGATTATTGATTACTGAAAAGGCTCTACCAAATAATCATTCTTTTCGGTCCGGTAAAGGCCGGCCTTTTACAATTCCTGGCAGGATTTTCATTAGCGCAGGCCACTGTAAAAAAGCAATAATACTTGCCTCCGACGTCTTTTTGGCGTATACTTTAATTAGAAAAGCGTTAAAAAAAGGGCGGTTTTCGACACTTCTTCTTGAGCTTTTCGCCCTGTTTTAGTTTAAGTGATTCCGTGCAATCTTTGTTTTTTAACGGTAATTTGGTGTTACTGAAAACTCGGTTGCCCGGAGATTAGAAGTAGGGAGAATGATGATGACCACTAAACGGCGCAAATCTTCAGGCGGATTTACTTTTGCCGAGGTAATGGGCGCGATTCTTGTTCTGACAATTGCGGTGCTCGGCGCGTCCGCCTATAGGTATCATGCCACGCTGGACACTCGAAAAGCCGAGCTGCAAACAACAGCAGCCAGAATGGCCAGCATGCTGTGCGAGACCTGGCGCGGGGCGGAAGAGCCAAACACATTTGACCCGGTAGCCTATTTCGG
Source organism: Planctomycetota bacterium (assembly GCA_013349615.1). Classification (GTDB taxonomy): domain Bacteria; phylum Planctomycetota; class Phycisphaerae; order Sedimentisphaerales; family Anaerobacaceae; genus CS2-K091. Next base: position 7,974 of record DUZJ01000028.1, read on the forward strand.
AACAGAGCTGGCGATTGACTCTATGGACATCCATGACGGTCCGCGCACACCGACAGATTTTGAGGTATTGGGAACCTATAGAATTGTTGTTAATGGTGTTGACCACCGCACTGCGCTTTTTTGGAGAGACGTTTACTCCGGGCTGCGGGCCCTGACCGTTATTGTGGTCTGGGACTGGGACCCGTACAACCACCCATTGGGTCCCTATAAATATGCTAGTCAATCATTCACTCTCACAACGTACGTCGTCAATTAGGATTGTGAAAGGGGCGCTGGCAAAAATGTCTAAGAAAATGACAAATCGAAAAGGGTTTACGCTTATAGAGCTGATGGTAGCGACAGGCATTGCCAGTACCATCGTAGTCGGTATCGGCGCGGTGCTGGTTGACAGCCAGCGAGGCTGGAATACACTGTACGAGCGCGCATACTGTGATGTTGTAACCGACGCCCATGTAGCCAGAAGGATGTTTGACAGCGTTGTACGCAACGCAAGCAGCCAAACGATTTCGCTGGATGAGGAGGCGGGCAGTTGGGTCGAGGTTTATACCTATTCGGACCCCTGTTCGCCTGTTGTTGACCTGTACGCAAAGTTCAAGGCGAAAAACGGCGAGTTAACTATTGAGTATGGCGACCTGGCCGACGGAGCAACTTTGAGCATTGAGCCAATCTGCAGGAACGTATCGAGCTGTATTTTCAAGTCATCCGGTGAGTCTGTGCAAATGATACTTACTCTCGACGACGGCTCGAAGAGCATCACCGTTGCAACGTCCGCTGTTATGCATAATAATTAATAACAGAGTGTCCCTACAGAAATGATTAAGGATAAAGGATTATTGATTACTGAAAAGGCACGACCAAACAATCATTTATCAATAATCATTTGCAAGGGGCATGGGGGGCGAATATGAGCAAGAAACGAGCACAATCAAAAACGAAAAGGTTGGACGTCTCTTGTGAAAGACCCGGCTTTGCAGTGGTCCTTGTGATGTGCGCGGTCGTAATACTGTTTGTAATAGGTGGAAGCGTGCTGAGCCTCGGCATGCACAGTCGTCAATTAGCAGTCCGAACTTCCTCTGATATTGCAGCGCTCAGCGCTGCCGACGCAGGGCTGACAAAGGCCTTCTTTGAAATGAACGAGCAGTTGAAAGTCATACCCTGGGACGACAGCATCCTTCCAGAGGCAATAAGTGAGACTTTGCCGAATAGTAACGCGACTTACAGCTATATGGTTACAGGAGATGCGAGCAGCGGTTACGTTATTGAATCTACAGGTAAATCCGGGCTGAGGGAAAAAACAGTTGGCTGCTCATTGTTTCTGAAGGGACTTTTTGAGTATGCAATATTCGGTGACCAGGATATAGAGCTGAAGAATGGGGCGACGGTAAACTGGTACAATTACGATGCCGACGACGGTAATTTACAAGTCGGGACTAATAGTATCATAGGGGACTCTGTGGTTCTTCGGAACGGGGCAACTATAAATGGTGATGTGGTAATAGGTGCCGGTGGAGACCCGGACGCCGTTGTCAGCTACACGTGGGCGACTATCACAGGCAGGACTTATGCTATGACCAAGGAGCAGGAGCTGCCACAAATAGCAGTGCCGTTGTGGCTTCAGTCGCTGCCCTCGGGTGGAACAATAGAAGAGGAGAGGACGATAAGCAGCTCGGCAAAATATGATGAAATTGACCTTTCGAACAGCAAAATAATCACAGTAGATGATGCAGTCAGCCTTTACATTCTTGGCGACTTAACACTCAAGAATTCAGCCAAGCTGCAGGTGCTCAATGCGGACGGGGTCTGTTTAACTCTGTACGTGGGTGGAGATATTGAAGTTAAAAACAGTGGTGCGGTCAACAACCTGACGACAGACCCTAAAAGAGTCAAAATATATGGGCTTAACGGCTGTGAGAATATCACTCTTAAAAACGGCAGCGATTTTTACGGGGTGATTTATGCCCCGAATGCAGATGTAGTGATGATGAATTCAGCCAATGCATTCGGAGCTATTATCGCCAGGACGTTTGAACAAAAAAATTCCGCCACCTTGAACTACGATGCGTCACTGAGAGATGCGAGTATAGATGATGAGTGTGTGAGATTCGTAGTAACACAGTGGCGTGAGGATTAAACGAGGGATGAGGAACGAGGGACGAAGGAGGAGAGAAGGGGAGATTAAAATGTATAGAAAGAAGTCATTACAATCGGAAAGGCCCGGCTTTGCAGTGGTCCTTGTGATGTGCGCGGTCGTAATACTTCTTGTAATAGGCGGCGGCGTGCTGAGTCTCGGCCTGCACACTCGTGAATTAGCGGTCCGTACTTCGTCTGAGATTGCGGCCCGGTGCGCAGCCGATGCCGGGGTAACAAAGGCCTTCTTTGAAATGAACGAGAAACTGAAAGTCATACCCTGGAGCGGAAGCGTTCTGCCGGAGGCAACAAACGAGGTTTTGCCGAACAGTGGCGCGGCTTACAGCTATACGGTTGCAGGAGACCTGAGCAGCGGTTACGTTCTTACATCTACAGGCAAATCCGGGGTGCGGGAAAAAATAATTAGCTGCTCTTTGCTGCTGAAAGGGCCATTTGAGCATACAATTTTGACACAGGGAGCCCTCATATTGAAAGCCGGGACGTTAGTTCGGGGATGCAACTCTGCCGACCCATGGGATACCAACATAGAAGTACTGATTGGCACCAAAAGTATTTTACCGGACAGCGTAATTCTCAACTCAGGTGTAGTTGTAAATGGTAGTGTGGTAATAGGTGTCGGCGGCGATGTGGAAACCGTTATAAAAGACTTGGGTGCCAGCACGTACAGACAGTATGCTATGGTTGAGGAGATTGAGCTGCCGGTCATAACTGCGCCGGAGCTTACCGATATGGGTTCGGGGATTAACGTACATGGTACAACCCTAACAGTCGGGCCGGTCGATAACGGTCAATATGGCGAGATTGAGGTGAAACGTGCCGCCAACCCGGGAATCCTGGAAGTAAATGGCGGAGATGTTGTGCTGTATGTTACCGGCGACATCAGTCTCGGGCAGGAGTGCCAAATTGTTATAAAAGACGGTTCATCTTTGGTTTTGTATCTGGACGGCGATATGGATGCGGCTAATGACGCCGGTATCAATAATGAGAGTCTTCCGACAAGCTTGAAAATTTTCGGTACAAGTACAGAAGAACAGAGCTTCACCCTGAAAGCCAAGAGCGAATCGCTTGGTGCGATTTACGCACCGAACGCGACAGTAACTATTATGGCCGATGGTGATATATATGGGTCCGTTACCGCCAAAAGCTTCGAGTTGAAGAGCGGCGGCAATTTCTACTATGATAAAGCGCTGAGAGAAGTCACGCCCGAAGATGATGCCGTAGAATTCGTAATAAGAGAGTGGCGCGAGGAGTAGATGCTCGATACTACCGTTGCCTATTTTTAGCTGATAACGTCGCCATCCCGGCGACTGCTAAACGAGGAGGTTAAAATGTATAAAAAGAAGGTGTTACAATCAAAAGGGTGCGGCTTTGCAATGGCCATAGTGTTGTGTTCGATCGTACTACTGCTTGTGGTGGGTACGGGCTTGCTGAATCTGGGGTTTCATAGTCGCAGCTTCGGGGCACGGACCTGCTCGGGGATTGCAGCCAGATGCGCCGCAGATGCGGCACTGACAAAGGCCCTGTTTGATATGAACCGGAAGCTGATGGCATCGGCCTGGGATTCCAACACCATGCCGCAAGTAACAGATGAGACGCTGGCAAATTGTGATGCAACCTTTAGCTACAACGTTAGGGGCGATCTGGGCAACAATTACGTTGTAACATGTATCGGAAGCTCAGGCCAGACGACAAAAACCGTTAGTGCGATTTTGCGATTGCAGGGACTATTTGACAATGCAATTACGGCGAAAAATACTATCGACTTGAAAACCGGGACAATGGTCGACGGGTACGACTCCTCGAACCCAAGTGCCGGTGACGTTCCGGTCAAGATTGCCACAAGCAGTGAGGATGAGGGCAGCATAAAACTGAAACCCGGCGCAAGCGTTGACGGAGATATGTTGTTAGGCATTGACGGTTATTACCCGGATGTAACTCCGCCGATACTTCCGGCTATGGGTGCGATTGATCTCCAGGAGGAAACCCTGGACCTGGAACCTGAGCAGAGCGGACAATATTCCTATATTAACGTGAAGAACAACGGCCAAATAGTAATAGATGGTGGAGATGTTGTCCTTCACATAACGGGTGATATGTGGTTTGGGCAGGGGACCGAATTTTTGATAAGGGAAGGCTCCTCGGTAACGATATACCTTGATGGCGATTTGACGGCTGGCAATTCATCCGGCATAACTAACGAAACTCAGACACCTTCAAATTTTGCCCTTTATGGAACGGGCGATGACCAAAGATTTGAGCTGAAGGCAAAGAGCGATTGGTTCGGTGTAATTTATGCTCCAAACGCCGAGATAACTATTAAAGCCGGTGCTAACATTTTCGGTGCTTTCGTAAGCGCGGACTTTGAGATGAAGGCCGGCGGCTATATCTACTATGATGCAGCTTTGCAAAATGTGACCACAACCGACGTAGGCGTGAGCTTCGTTGTTGACCGCTGGCAGGAAGAATAGACAGCTCGATGCTCGATGCTTGATTCCCGATTCTCGATGCTCGATGCTTGATTCCCGATTCTCGATTCTCGATACTCGATGCTCTATGACCCAGTTGTTTATGTCTCATCTCTTTAGGCCGCAAGGCCGATAACCGTTAAAAAGCCCCGTATAAATATCTGTGACGCTTTCATTTTGCGCTCCTTCGGCGGCTCCGCAGCCTCTTGGGCACTCATAATCGCTGCCTGCTCGCGCAGGCGACAATCCTTATAGGACCGGACATTCGGCATTCAAGCATATCCACTCGAAAGGCATACATCGTAATTTCTACGTAAAACCGGGCCAAATTTGAGCCGATGAAAAGAAACGTAAAGAGGAAAACAGGAAGGCCAAAAGCTGCTCTGGTAACTGGGAAAGGGTAACTGGTAAAGGGTAACTGGTATATTCGGATTACCAATAACCACATTCAGGGTTTTTATTTTCATTACGGAGGATTCATGGATTTAGGATGGGAACGGTCGTTCAGGCTTGAAATTGAGCAAAGGGAAGTCTTTGGCCTGGATATTGGCTCATCTTCAGTGGCCGCGGTCCAACTGCAGAAAAAGGGCGGCGGCTGGAAAGTTACGGCAGCCGGCAGGGTCAAAATTTCACCGAGCGAAGGTGTCAAGAACCTCCACGAGATAAACACGGTAAGAGCCATTAACGAATGCCTTGAGCTGACGGGTATTCGGACCCGGATGGCGGTCTGCGGCATATCAGGCCCGGAAGTTGCGGTCCGCGATTTTAAGTTTCCATCATTGTCCGCCGATGAGATAGAATCGGCGGTCCTGCTCGAAGCCGCACAGGTTTGCCCTTTTAACGCTGACGATGCAACTATTGATTACCAGTTGCTCAGTAACAGCAGGGACACTGTCAGCGGCATTTTGGTGGCGGCCACGAATAAGCTCATAAGCAGCAAGGTAGAACTTACAAAACAAGTTGACCTTGACTGCGTCCTGATGGATGTTGACGGCCTGGCACTTCTGAATTGCCTCAGTGGATGCAAAAGAGGCGATACTGAGCAAACAACAGCTATTTTGAACATTGGCAACTCTCACACGACTCTTGCAATAATGAGGCATGGCCACGGCGCACGGGTATTGCCGTTTATCCGGGATGTGGCTTTTGCCGGCAATGATATCGCTGAGGCTGTTGCGGCCGAGAATGATATGTCACCCGAAATAGTCAAGGAGATTGTGCTCGGCGATTCGACGACCAATCAGCCGGAGCTTGATAATAGTCTGGAAAAGGCCTGTGAGGGATTGATTGTAGACGTTACCGAGACGCTGCGTTATTACGCGGCTCAGCCAGAATCAAGCTTTGTTGAAAATATATTTGTCTGCGGCGGTTTTGCCGCGGTCAAAGGGTTTGTTGAGTTACTTGATAAGCGGCTTCCAGCGAAGGTTGTGTTGTGGAATCCGTTTGAGACGATTGGCTGCGCTGCAGGGCAGTCGTATGAAAACATGCTGCAAGAAGACGGTCCTTCAATGACGGTAGCGGCCGGGCTTGCTATGAGGTCGATATAAAGATAAATGATTAGTGATAAATATAAAGATAAATGATTAGTGATAAATATAAAGATAAATGATTAGTGATAAATATAAAGATAAATGATTAGTGATAAATATAAAGATAAATGATTAGTGATAAATGATTATTGATTAGTGAAAAGGCCAGGCTCGGCGCCCAGACGGACAGGACCAGGGAATCATTTATCAATAATCATTCCGAAAAGAGAATCGAGACAATGTTTACAATAGATTTGCTAAAGGGACAGGCTGTCCCGACAAAGAGCACTCCCGGGAGCATAGCTGTTGCTTCTGCTGCCGTTACAGTGCCCGTTATTATCGCAATAGCGATGTTCGGCTTTTACCTGCGCAACAAAATCTTTATATCGGTTCAGGGGCACACAATAGATAATTATCAAGCAAAGATTGCTGAATTGTCGGATGCTGTAGAGCTTCAAAAATCGTTCGAGAAAAAGAAAGAGGCTTACAGCAACTCCTTATCAGAAGTTACGAGCTCCCTTGGAAGGCATACTCAATGGTCCCCTGTTCTGGTGACTCTGGTTGAGAATATGCCGGACTCGGTGGTGTTGACCGGGCTTGATGTAAAGCAGCATTCGATAAAAAGAAAAGTTCCGCAAAAAGACGACCCGAAAAAAATGATTATCACTTCTATTCCTGTAAGGATATTACAGATGGCTGTAGCGGCAGGGCCTCAATCCAAGAGCGACCGGGCAATCAGGAATTTTAGTGAGCGACTCCGCTCTTCAAGTTTGCTGGGTCCAAAACTCGAAGACATCAGGGTTTCTCAGGGAGAAAGTGTGCTTGGGGGACAGCCTGTTGTCTCTTATAAGATAGAGTGTATTTTTAAGCCGGGATTATAGCATGTCCTTCATAAAGACTTATAGAAAACATCTTATGACAGTTGGTTTAATCTGGGCAGGATGCCTCATACTCTTTGTGTTTGCTTATATGATAGCGCTTGCACCGCAGCTAAAGAGCAAAAAACAGGTTCGACGGCAGCTTGCTGAGACAAAACGGATATACGATTCTGCCATACAGGCGAACAAGGAGGACACTAAAATCAGGTTGAAAGAAGAAATCAAGAACCTACAAAATAAATTGAATGATTTTGTCATTGAGTTCGAAGATTCAGCTAATTTGATATTCGATATAAGCCAGATTGCCAACGAGAAAAAGGTTGATTCGTTCAGCATCGGCACCGCAGATGACCGGAGGGGCTCAGCAGGAGTTGACCTCAAGTACCTGCGTGAGAACAACATTAACATCAGCTTCGAAGGAAGTTTCAATCAGTTTGCCACTTTTTTGAATACTCTTGAGAGACACCGGCCGGTCGTCTTTGTTGATAACTTCAAAATCAAACGCTCACAGAAGGAGAAGTCGGGCCATAAAGTGGATATGAAGCTGGCGGTTATTATGCGCAAACGGCAGGACGGTTGAAGTTCGTCGTGAACAGAGGACCGTGGAGCTGCCGGCGACAAGGCAGAAGAAATGAGAACGATAGCAATAGCAAACCAGAAAGGCGGTTGCGGCAAAACAACTACGGCAGTGAACCTTGCAGCCGCGTTTGCCAAGCACGGCAAACGAACGCTGATAGTGGACCTCGACCCACAGGCGCACACAACACTGGGCTATGGCTATAACGCTGAAACTCTGGATAAAACGATTTATCACGCACTTACGAATGTTCAAATTCCGCTGCCGAGAGTGATAATAGGCACGAACCTTGAGGCTCTTGACCTGGCGCCGAGCAATATCTTACTTTCCGGCGCCGAGCTTGAGCTGGCCGGCGCAAAGAGAAGAGAATTCGTGTTGAGCGAGCAGTTCAGACTGGTAAGCAAAAAATACGATATTTGCGTTATGGACTGCCCGCCATCGCTGGGTCTGCTGACGCTGAACGCGCTTGTTGCCAGCACTGACGTGATAGTACCGGTCCAAGTCAATTACTACGCAATGGAGGGGCTAAGACAGCTTCTTGAGACCGCGGACATTATCAGGCACAACTTCAAGCCTTGCTACGTAAAAATCCTTGGCTTGTTGTTGACGTTTGTCGAAGACCGAACGATTCTGAGCAGACAGATACAACAGCAGATGCGTGAATACTTCAAGGATTTGGTATTCGATACGGTCATCCACCGAACGGTACGGTTGGCTGAAGCCCCAAGTGCGGGCGAGTCGGTTTTGACTTACTCGCCCGAGAGCAGAGGGGCCGCAGAGTACGTGGCTCTGGTCGAGGAGATATTCAGCCATGAGGCGGCGCCGGCGGAAGTAATTCTCAGCGACAAGGTCCTGGAAGAGGTGATAATCAATGGCAAAACATAAAGCAGGATTACACAAGAACATCTCGTCGATTTTTGATGGTGTGCCGGTTTCACAAGACAACGACGCCGGTCACGTCAGCTCGGCAGCTATGGAAGAACCGGCCAGTTACGGTCCTCCCAGCCACCTGACGGGGACAACGACAAAAAGTCAACGTCCGGAGGCGAGTCCGCCTAAAGCTGAGCAGCGCCAAGAACGTAAAGCCGCACCTAAACAAAAGGTTACCGAAAAGCCCAAGGCCATAAAGCCCGAGCGTCCGGGAGCGTTGGAACAGACCATACAGCGGATAAAAGACAAGCTGTTTGCACCAAAACCAGGTGTTAAACCGGCAAGACAAAAGGCAATGGTGGTATTGATGCCGATTATGTTTATCGGTATGGTTCTGGCATTTTATAAAGTGTTAGGCGTTGGTCCGGGTAAGAGGACCCAGGCCCAAACATTCAAGCCGTCGAAAGTCGCTGCCGCTGCTGCAAGTACAATCGACTGGCAAATTCCGCCGCCCTATCCGAAAACGCTTCGCGACCCCATGCAATTAGGGTCGGTATCGAGGACTACTCAAGGTGAAATCGGAAAAATAGACGTAAAAGGGATTGTCTACAGCGAGGACGACCCGTCTGCAATTATTGGTACTGAAATATTACACGAGGGCGAAAAAGTATCAGGTGCAACCATTGTAAAAATAAATAAAGACAGCGTTGAGTTCGAAATGAACGGCAAAAGGTGGACCGAAAAGGTCCGATGATAATTGGTGATTGGTGATTGGTAATCGGACTTAACCAATTGACCAATTTTCATTTAACTAATTACCACATTTAGAAAAGGAGCTGTTATGAAAAGCTTTATGACAAGATACGGCGGATTGAAGTTTTTGACGATTCTTGCATTTGTCCTGGCAGCCAGCGGAATCGTGACCGCGGAGAACGCCAATGAGGAGGCGGATAAACAAGAGGTTTTGACGCCACTTGAGCAGCAGATGCAAACAAAGATAAGTATCACGTTCGCGGAAACACCCATCGATGATGTAATAAGGGCAATAGCCGAGAAAGCGGACGTGGATATTATCAAAAGCCCACAGGTCATCGGGACCGTGACGGCCACGCTTACAGATGTGCCGCTGGGAGAAGCGCTGGACAATATTCTTGCCGCACACGGCTACGGCTATGTAGCCGATAAGAACGTGATAAGAATAGCGCCGGTTGCGGAGCTTGCTCAAAAGGCCGAAGCGCTGGTCAGCAGAATTTACCGAATTACTTACGCGGACATCAAGGATGTCGAAAAAACTCTGGAGAAATTTATTTCCCCGCGGGGTTCGTTATCGGCCAGTATTAGCACGAGCAATATAATCGTTACCGACACCGAAAGCAGAATCAAGGCGATGGACACGTTCATCATGGAAATTGACCGGATAACGCCGCAGATATTAGTCGAGGTAAGAATCTACGACATAACGGCCAAGGACACGCTGGACCTGGGCATCGAATGGGCAGGGAACAGAAGAACAACACTACTTAATGAGTCCCTGTTGGGTAGCGATCCGACCTCCGGGAAAGCCACCCCATTCATCTTTGGCGGCTTCGGTGGGGCAGTAGATAAAACAGCCGATACTACAGCAGGCTTTCTTCGTTTTGGTTTTTTCAATAAACACGTTGATTTGGATGTGCAATTGAGAGCTGAGATGGAAGATATCAACGCCAAGCTTCTTGCCAATCCGAGAATACTGGTCCTTGACAACGAAAAGGCACTTTTCGATATCGTACGTGAAATCCCTTATATAGAGCAAAGCACGACGGGAAGCACGATAACGGATACAATTAAATTTAAAGACGTCGGCACTAAGCTTGAGGTCACACCGCATGTGACAAGGGAAGGTATGTTAAGATTGCACATCATGCCGGAATTTGGTGTTCAGGTAGGGTCCACTTCACCGCCAACTGTTGATACCCGCAAAGTTGACACAATAGCATTGGTGAAAGACGGCCAGACGGTGGTTATAGGCGGCCTGCGAAAAAAGGATGTTACCCAACAGATTAGCAAGGTACCATTGCTCGGCGACATACCTCTTGTTGGTGCATTATTCAGATTCGAGGGTGAAGAGACTGTCAATAGCGAGATTGTTGTTTTCATAACGCCGTATATTATCGACCAGCCGGTCTTGTCGGCAGCGGAGCAGCAGGCTTATAAAGAAACCGAGTTTAGCAGACCAGAGCCGGCTTTGACCAGGGCGGAGAAGGACTCTAAGAAAAAGGCCGAGACGAGCGAAAAATAACCCGTTCTTTTAAGTTAATAATAAATGCCTGACAACAGATTTTTGGCAATCGCTGTGCCGGCACCGCACCGAGGCCGAATTTGACTGTGCCCATCCCGGACGGACAATTAAGCCTTTGCAAAGGTAAACAGCAATTCTTTCTAAATCACTATTTTTAGTTTGCCGATAGGCTCATTAGGCAAATGAATAACGAGCGTCTATTTATAACACGCTCCGGATTGGGGATTAGCTGACGTGGTTCGCAAGGCTCCCCGAAGCTAAACTCTTAAATGTAATGATATAACGCATTGGATGTCTGTTTTCGTTTAGTCTTAACATAGAGCGAAGGAAAAGCTGATGAAAAACAAGGAGCAGGTTAGCAATTTAATCAAAACCAGGATGAGGGATGCTTCGTCCGATTGTTTGATGACCTCACTGCAGGTCCAGCTTGAAGTACAAGATGTGATGAGCAAAGATATGATTACCATTTCTTCGGGCGAAAGTGTGGTCTCAGCCACAAAGACGATGTGCGAGAATAACATTTCCTGCATGGTGGTCGTAGACAATGGCAGTGTCGTAGGTATCCTTACCGAGAGAGACTTGCTGAAAAGGATTGCGGCCGGAGAAAAGGATTACAGCATGATAACGATAGCGGAGATAATGTCATCTCCGGTGGAGACTATATCGCCTAATTTGCCCATCCTTGAGGCCGGCAGAATTATGGAGGACAGGCACATCAAGCGCCTGCCGGTCCTCGAGAAGAAGCGGTTGGTTGGGATTATAACACAAACTGAGATGACCCGGCTGTTGACATCGTCAGCCATGTGGAGCAATGTGCTGGAGATAATGACCTGTGACGTGGCTGGAATACAGTGCAAGGCCAGTGTAGCAGAGGCGGCCGAACTTATGACCTCCCGACATATATCATGTATCGTCACCCTCCAAGCCGATGAGGTGGTGGGTGTTCTCACGGAAAGAGACCTGCTCAAACGAGTTGCCGGGCTGCAAAAGGACCCCGCCGATGTCAGGGCCGAGCAGGTAATGTCGTCTCCGGTGATATGTGTACCGCCTGATTGCCCGGTGTTCACCGCCAGCAGGATTATGGACAATATTGATATCCGCAGGCTGGTTGTAACGGAGGACAAACAGCTTTGCGGAATTGTAACTCAAACAGATGTTTTCAGGGCCGTTAAAAAGAAGCTGGAATTGGATATTGCTGAGCTGAGCCGTTTACGGCGCCGGTTGAAAACGGAACAGTCGTTTGCGGGGATTGTCGGCCGAGATGCGAAGATGCTGGAATTATTTGACACCATCAGGGAAGTTGCCGAGGTCAATGTCCCTGTGCTGATTCAGGGAGAAAGCGGCACAGGCAAGGAGCTGGTCGCCGCAGCTATTCACAATGAAGGTCACAATGCCGATAAGCCCTTCGTCCCTGTCAACTGTGGAGCGCTGCCGGAGGGCGTCCTGGAAAGTGAGCTGTTCGGACATGTTAAGGGAGCTTTTACCGGAGCTGTTCGTGACAGGAAGGGACGTTTCGAGCTGGCGGACGGTGGTACCATCTTTCTCGATGAAATCGGAGAGCTTACCGCAGCGTGCCAGGTCAAGCTGCTGCGGGTGCTGCAGGATGGGACATTTCAGCGGGTGGGCGGGGAGGAAACAGTAAAGGTTGATGTGCGCGTAATCAGTGCGACAAATAAAGACCTCGCAGAGGAGATTGCCGCGGGAAGATTTCGGGAAGACCTTTTTTATCGGTTGTGCGTAGTACCCGTTTATCTGCCGCCGCTGCGTGAACGGCGAAACGATATCAGCCTGCTGGCGGAACACCTTTTGAAAAGAGCGCTAACAGAGGTGGCCCGGGAGGGCGTTGTATTATCACCGGAAGCTGTCGATGCTATGATGGATTACGACTGGCCGGGAAACGTTCGGGAGCTTGAAAATGCCCTTCAATATACGCTCGTAAAATGCAGGGACAATTTAATCCTGCCCGAACATTTGCCCTCAAATATCCTCAACAGGGACACGCCGAGACAACCTTCCGCCAAAAGACAGCGAAAACACAAGCTCGATGCAGAGAGAGTGCGGCGAACGCTGGAAGAAACCGGCGGCAATAAAATCGAGACAGCACGCAGGCTGCAAGTCTCACGGGCCACACTGTATCGGTTCCTTCAGGAGAGCGAAAAAAAGAGCAAAATCCCGGTTCTGTAATCCAATCCGGCTTGGAACATCTCATGTATCTCATAGTCAGTGTCTCATTTACGCCAAATGGGACACTTCATTCCACTTTACTCACCTATAACATTTTAATACATAAGAGCTTACAACAGGCCGAGGCCAAGGCCCCATAACCTTCCGCCCCAGCCTCCCAATGTCTCATTAACGACTTTCAAGTGAGACATTCTGCTGACAGGCCGGCTAAAAATTATTCAGCGCAACTGCTTGTTATCTATCAACTTACGACTTTTTGTGGTCCCCGTCAATGTTCTGGCACGCCCATTGCTCTTATTACTAATAAGGATAAAATCATTCAAGTGAAATGGGGGCGTAAAATGGATATTCAAAAAAATGAGCACATTTCGAAGGCGTTAGAAATAGCCAATAACCTGATGTGCCTTGCCAATAATGAAGTCGGACTTGCAGATGAGGGTAGCTGCGGCATACTCTCCGGCGTGTGCCGGGATTGTGCCTACAAAATTCGCCGCCAAGCAGAACATGCGGCACTCAAAACAAGAATGAATTGGTGTCCATCTGCAAGTCCTATTTTGATAATTTTCGCGGCAGCATTGTTATCAATAGTATTCGCTGCGCCAGTTAACGCAACTATCATCCTCTCAACCGATGCTACGGAAACACTGGGGGGGGCGACCTTCGACGATGGCGACTTGGCCGAGTATGAACCGACAACCGATACCGCAGCGCTGTACTTCGATGAAAATTTATTCGGCAGCAATGAAAACATCAATGCGGTACACGTTCTTGGTAATGGCAATATTATTCTCTCGACTGCGAGCGGAGCAGCACTCGGCGGGCTGACCTTTGAGAATGGTGACCTTATCGAGTACAATCCGACCACCGATGTGGGAACGTTGTACTTAGATGGAAGTTTGTTCGTCGGCGGCAATGAAGACATCGATGGCGTGCACATCCTTGACAACGGAAACATTATTCTTTCAACGCTCGATGCGGCAACGCTGGGTGGGATGAGCTTCGGTGAAAGTGACCTTGCCGAGTATAACCCGACAACCGATATCGCAACCTTGTTTTTCGACGGAAACCTGTTCGGCGCCAGTGAAAACATTGATGCGGTACACGTCCTTGGAAACGGCAATATTATTCTTTCAACCGTAGGTGCCGCCACGCTCGGCGGACTTACCTTCATAGATGGCGACCTCGTCGAGTACAATCCGACAACGGATGTCGCGACTTTGTACTTCAGTGAAGCTCTCTTCTCTAACAACGCCGACGTCGATGCCGTTTACGTTACGACGCTGCCTGAGCCGGCAACAATAGCTCTGCTGGGCTTCGGCTGCCTGGTATTGGTTCGCCGCAGGCACGCGTAAAGAATCAGTCTTTCTTTACGTAAAGTGTCTGGCTGGGGAATGCAAACTCGATATTTTCTGCTTCAAACCGCTTCATAATCTCGAAGTTGACGCGTTCGTTGACTTCGTGATACAGCCAGTAGTCGGGCGGTTTTACCCAGTATCTCATATAAATGTTGAGGGCCCAATCGTTGAAGTCGCTGAAATAGACTTTGGGTGGCCTTGCGGGATCGGTATTTATCTCCGGGATCCCGGACAGTACTTCTTTAATAATCTCGACTGCTCGTTTTGCTCCTTGCCGGCCGGAGTCATAAGTTATTGTGATGTTAGACGTCCTGCGAATAAAGGGGCGTCTTCCTATGTTTTCCACGGCGGAGTTTACAATTACACTGTTGGGTACGGTTACGAGATGTCCCTGGAGCGTGCGGATTTTTGTACTTCTAAATCCGACTTCCTCAACGGGGCCAACGTGCTCGCCTATCTTTACAAGCTCGTCGATTTGAAAGGGCCTGTCTGCAAAAATCGTTACCGAGCCGAAGAAATTGGCTATCGTGTCCTTGGCCGCGAGGGCAATGGCAATACCGCCAACACCGGCACTCAATAGAATTGTCTTAATCTGGCCGGCACCAAGGATAGTTTCAGCGATGAAAAGTGTCGCGATAATAGCAATGGTTATACGCAGCGACTTGCGTATTACCGGCACAAGCATATCGTCCAGCTTTGTTGCCGTCTTGGCCGCCCAGCGGTTCAGATAGTATTCAATTACATCCACCAGCCGAAAAAAACCATACGCAATGGCAATTGCTCCAACGGTTCTGGCTATCTTTATCCAGCCCGTTCCAATAGCTGTGCGAATGCCGTCTTCGTTGTTGAAATACAAAAACAGCTTGCACACGAACAGCCCAAGTGCGAATATTGCCACATAGAGCGGCTTACTCAGACATTTCAGAAACAATGTTACAACACTGACGCCTCTCTTTTCTTCTCTGCGCCGGGCGTACGACTCAATGCCGTACTGCATTATCCGCCCCAGTACCATTGTTACCAGAATCGCCAGTAAAACGAGAGCGAAACGCCAAATCGCATTGCCTTTGATGATTTCGTAACTGATGGTACTCTTCCACGAATTGGCTGAAGCTATTATTGTTAATGCTGAAGCCGTCATATTCTTGTCCCCTTAATAATTGATTATTGATTATTGATAATTGATTATTGAAAAAGACAATAAAAAAATAATCAATAATTGCGTATCTTGTTCAACGAACAACGAATTTTACTTTCCCCTTTTTATATCCTATTGCTGCTGGCCTTTCCACCAAAACAACCATTTTTAACACGATTTTGCTTTACTTCAACGAAAGCTATGCGAAAATGTGTTATTTGATAGTATTGAAGACCGGCAGGATTTTGCAGGTCGGCCTTGTTGGATATGATGAAACGCGGAACGTTAAATTTTGTTGTCGATTTGGTCAGCTTTATCGACTTGGTGTGTCTGGCTTTAACGGGCTTTATTATGAAGTACATTCTGCCGCCCGGCACCGGCGGACGGGGTCGTGTGCTGCACGAAGGGCGCGGTGTAGAACAGATAAAAGAGCTGTGGTCGATGACCCGTCACCAATGGGGTGACATCCATTTCTATTTGGCACTTCTTTTTCTCATTTTGATGGTTGCCCACATCATTCTGCACTGGGGCTGGATAAAAAGTTATCTCAAATCGCTCTTAGGTATGTCACGAAAAAGAACCGGCCTCTAACGGCGGATTTTTCTTGACGCTGAGGTCGTAGGGCGTATAATTGCACCGGTTAGAATGGTTATGCGATAGGAAGAGCGGTGAGAAAAACGCGATACTATGAGGTCGGTTCTGCAAAATTTCACGAAAAGGTAGCGGTGCGCATAGTGTGCACCGCCAAATATCAACAATTTTATGAAAGGGCGAAAAGAGGATGTGAACGGTTACAAAAAAACCTTGACAACAGCCCGAGAATGGGCAGACTGATTCTGAGTTGTTGTTTTGCGGCTGGTTGTGTTGATCGGCCGAACTGAAAAATCAGGCCTGAACGGTTACTAAAAAGAAAGCAAAAACTCATGGTAGAAAAATTAGAAAAATTTGGTCGTGTATTTTGCTTGGTGCTAATGGCAAGTGTTATGACATTAGCAAGTATGGGCTGTGCAGAGTTAAAGCATAATTCGGTGGAAAGAGCTATAAAACAATTGAAGGACGCAAAAATTTTAAGCGTCCAGGATTATGATAAAATCAATCCATTGGACCAGTTCGGTTGGCCGGTAACCATGGCGGAAGAGCCATCGGAGTATGATCGGATCTATCCCAAGAGATTAAAGGAATATCTTGGTATAGATATAAAAATTGTAAGGCTCAAGGAGCTAAATCAGGAAATCGAGAAAATCACTGAAAAAGTAGCTGAAAAAATGGCCGATGTGTGGATAAATGAGGCCACAGAAGTAAGGAGAGGCGTCAAAAGAAAAGATGTAATAAGAGCATCTAAGTTATACCTGGGACTTAATGAATTACATGAGAAATACGATACCCAGGCAGTAACATTAACCAGCTGGTACATGTTCAAGAAACAGAAGAAATTAAGCGCGCTGCCTGCCATGGCTTGGATGGAGTTCAGCAAAAAACACGTACCAGGTTCCTGCCAGGCTCATATAGATTGCTTAGCTACGATGCTGATTGGGCAGTATATAACGGGAGGCTATTCCGGGTTTGATGGGGACATTTTAAATGACTGGAGTTTTGAACCGATTGGTAATCGACCCAAGAACGTGATCATTATCGCTCACTGTGGGGCTCCAATCACTCCTCATGGGGACGACAGAATTCCTTATACGATCAGAGATCATATCATGAATACGGGTGCGCGACCTAAGAGCATTCCGCCGGAGGCTACTCTTGTTGCTCCAACAGTAACCTGGCCGGCAGATGAAGCCGTTTCAGTTGTCAAGTTTGACGTATATAGGAAAAAGGTATCAATCCATACCGGCACAATACTCGATGGGAATGCTCTCTATCGCAATTTTCGGGATGCGATCTGTAGAAACAAGGCAGTCATTCGACTTGACAATCCGGAAGAGTCCTATCTATTACCTTCCCGTCCAGACGAGGGAGTATTCAGGGGTAACAAGTGGTTTGGGAGTTGGGGATGCCATCAAGTAATGTTTTATGGCAATCTTAGAAAAGAGATCAAGGAGTTTGCAGCTTTGACTGGATTTGAGGTTGTGGAATAAGACAGTAAAAAACTTCTGCAAAATGACCATTTAGACAAAAGGTAAGTAAAGTTGAAGATGCCTTAACAGCCGGGGACGAGTTTTCCGCCGGTTCCGAAAAGCAAGTTGAGTCAATCGAGCGGACCTGTAAATTTATTTTAACTCGACCGACCAGTAGGCGTGGTCGAGGAACTGCTTCCAACTGCTATAACGCTGATGGCCTAAGTAAATGTGAACGAGCGGATTGTGCCTCGGCTTTACAGGCTTTCGAACAAGTTTCATTGAGGCCTGCCGGGGATTTCTGCCGGCTTTTTTAATGTTGCACTCGGTGCATGCACAAACTATGTTCTCCCAAACCGATTCGCCCCCCATGCTTCTCGGGATAATATGGTCAAGCGATAATTCACTGGTTGGCCGGCGCCTGCCGCAATACTGACATCTGTTTTTGTCGCGGGCGAAGATGTTTCGACGATTAAATTTTACCTCGCCGCGCGGCAGACGGTCATAAAATAACAGGCGAATAATGCGCGGCACCGCAATATGAAAATTGACGGTGGACACCCAATCGTGACTATCGGGCTCGAAGTGACGCCTGAACTGGCTTGCCTCGCACCAGCTCTCGAAATCATAATTCGAATATCTACCTTCCTCAAGTGAAACGACCTCCGCAAGCTCGCGAAAGAGCAGCGAAAATGCACGTCTGGCTCTCACTATGCGGATAGCCATATAGTGCTTGTTCAACACAAGGACATTACAGTCCAATCCCGAATGATAACGGTCAGCAATCATATATCGTTTCTTATATCACCGCGCATCAGGCCGATACACATCCCAGATACCCCTACTGCTGTTGTCGCTTACTTGAATATCAAATCAGGCAATTAGGGAATGAGGAAAATAAGAGTTGTTTCACCTGTCCTCACGCCCACAATAAGACAGCTTTACGCATCTTCTTCGGCTTCCGGGGCTGATTTGTGAGCTACATTCTCAGCCCTTAGCCCCTTCTCTCCCTCAACGACGTCAAAACTAACCTGGTCGCCTTCAACGAGAGTTTTGTATCCTTCACCTGCGATGTCTGCGTAATGGACGAAGATATCCTTACCGTCCTCGGTAGAGATAAATCCATAGCCCTTCCGTGGATTAAACCATTTAACTGTTCCCTCTGACATAAAACGCTCCTTTTGAACAACTTTAACAAGACACACTATTTTTTGCACGGCCCACACTCTGTTACAACTGAGAGTTCACAGCTCAAAACCGGTTCGCCGAAGAGGGATTATGGAATGCGCGGCTTTTTTTCCTATAGATAATTACTTTGCTTCAGTTGATTCTGCAGCGGGCACACTACTAAGATTCCCTCTCATGAGCCGTCCCATTTTGAATTTAACTGTTCGCTTTGCAGGGACCTCAACTCGCTCAAGTGTTTTGGGGTTCTGCGCAATTCTTGCGGCCCTGGTCCTCGTCTCGAAGACACCAAAGTCACGGAACTCCAAACGATTATCACTGCACAATTCCCTCGTTACCTCATCGAGAAACGCCTGGACTATAAGCTTGACTATAACTCTTTTTGCCTGGGTACGATCTGCAATCCGATCGATAAGTTCTTTCTTCGTAACTGTCGCCATAAGTCACCTCATTTCAAGAAGGAAAGATTGTAAACTGAATTCTGCATACATTAGGAAAGCCGCCGTACAGAACCCTCTAACATATTTACCTGCTGGATTACTCAACAGTCCACCACACACCTCCGCAAAACTATAAATCAATAAGCAACTGCCCTCGAAGCTGATTCTGCCAAAGCCCGCTGAACATTTTTTTCTAATTCGCCACAAAACAGGTTCGCAAAATTGAAACTCTAAACAACTGCAAGTTACTATACAGCCGAGACTTCTATGCTGCAAGCGATTTTCAAATAAAATCTTCCAACTTATTAAAAAAAATAAGCCTGCCTCAAGCACAGACAAAAAGAGGCAGAACTGCTTACATAGTGTCAATTATAAGAACGGCTGCAAAGCAGGCAAAACCATCGGCAGATGTTGAAAAGCCGAAGCGTTGAAAAGCAAAGTTTTCTGCAAAGAAATGTGTGTAAAGCCTTTACTGGCAAGCTGTTATACAAATACAGTCCTTGTTTAAGCCCTCCGCCGGGCTGAAAAAAACAAGCTGGCCAGGATAAAGTTCGGCCATTGAGCCGAGCGAGAGCCCCTTTTGAGCTTCTGGGCGGTCCTCAATGCCTGGCGGCAGTTTGGAAAATAGCTTCAATAGCAAATAGTTTATTGACCAGACAGGAACTTATAGGCATAATTAGGCCGACAGGAAAAGGTAACAAGATAAAAGTGAAAAGGAAAAGGATTTAATTTTCAAAGAAAATATCTCGAAATTGTGTTTTGAGATAGTTTTTTTAAGTGTTTATGTCTCCAGGTAAGACCGACAAAAGCAGCAGCAAAGAGGCCGTTGAAAAAAGAAAAGAAAGAGCGGCTGAAATTGCAAATACCTTCGAATGGCTGATAACGGCCTTTATGCTGGCCTTTGTATTCCGTGCCTTTGTAATGGAGGCATTCCGGATACCTACCGGCAGTATGGCCGATACGCTCAAAGGCGCTCATTTTCAGTTGTGCTGCCCTCAGTGCGGCTACGAATACGAGTATAATTACGGTCGCGAGCAGGTTCCGAATTACGATGTCTATATCGAACCCGGCTCGCCTCGCTGCCCGAGCTGCGGTTTTTTTCTGCCTGACGGTACAAGGATGCCGCCGGCTAACGGGGACAGAATCCTCGTGCTGAAGTGTATTTATCAGTTTCTCGAACCTAAACACTGGGACGTCGTTGTTTTTAAGAACCCAGGCGAGCCGGAGCAGAATTTCATCAAACGTTTAATTGCGCGCCCGGGGGAGAAGGTCGAGATAATCGACGGCGACATTTATATCAATGGGGAAATATCGCGAAAGCCGACCAAAATCCAGCAGGAGCTCTGGATGACGGTCTACGAGAACGACTATCAACCCGTCCAGCCCGAAATGCGTCGGTTCAATGGTCACCGATGGCGGCAGCCCTTCCGAAACATACAGGGCTCAAAATGGGATTTCAACGCAGCCGGACCGACGGTATTCGGACTGGAAAGCAATCCGGATGATATCCACGTTATGTTTTATGACACGAAGCTCGGCAATGACTTCGGCGCTGAGAACTGCGCGTACAACCCGAGCAGGAGGCACAATGGGCCGCCGTACTGCAGCGACCTAATGGTCAGATTTTACGCTAATCTCAATGAATCAGATGGAACTGTCGGTATAGGTATGAGTAAATACAAAACGCGTTACAGGGCATGGGTCGATTTCCAAAAAGACGGGGAAGGTGAGGCTCTGACCTGTGAAATGGCCATAGCTAAATCAGTACAGGGGCAAGAATATAAAGACTTAATACGTATGAAACCTGTCCGGCAGGCTACACGTAAAGGCACGCTATTTAGCTTTACCAACGTCGACCATCAACTGGTATTTAAGTTCGGTGATAAAGTACTGAGGTACGATTTAGGTAGCGACCCCGAGGCCGCAGGGCAGGTGAATGGCAATGTTGAGCCGGAGGTGAGGATTTTCGGCTCCGGCAAGCTCTTGCTTTCACATATAGCTATTTCCCGTGATATTTATTACACAACGCCGGTCCAGCAGATGGGTGAAGCGTGCTTTGCGTCGACGGACCATCCATTTAAGCTTGGTGCGGACGAGTTTTTCGTTCTCGGCGACAACAGTCCGGCAAGCCTTGACAGCCGGCTGTGGTCCAATAAAGGTATCGGAATCAACGGCCAACGTGTGTATCGACCGGGGATTGTGCCACGCGACTACCTGGTCGGCAAAGCGGTGTTCGTCTACTGGCCCAGCGGCTTCGAATTCCTCTGGCCGCGAGAGCTAAAGGCATATCTGTTAAAGAACAGTTGGCAGAATCGCCTGTCGGCGGTGATGTACTGGTTAGTCTCGTTCAGATGGATCCCAGATGTCAGTCAGATGAGGTTTATCTACGGCGGAACAGGTAAAAACAATTGACTACTGACAAATAATGGTCGTTCAAGGAATACTCGATGGCTTACAAGAGGACGCGGTGGTGGGCAGGAAATCGAATAATAGTGGGCCGGCATTTTGTTACGTTTTTCATTATAGTGCTGGCCTTATTCGGGCCTGTGGAAATCGGGGGGACCGCTGAAAAAGAAAGTAGGCCCAACGAGGACTCGGCATTCGGTATCAACCTGGGCGGCGTTACATACTGGTCAACAGAAATTGTTTTTGTTGACCTTTTCAAACACTCCCAATTATGGAAGAGCCAGGCACCGGGCAGGAAGTACAGCCAGGGCGGCCCGCTCGACCTAACCGAGGACGGCTGGGTGAGTTCACTGGCCGATAACGGCCAGTTTGCCGATTCCATCATACTCAGCAGCATCAATGGCCGCTATCCCGGTGGAGTCTATACCTGCATTTATGATGGTCGGGGACAGCTCAAGTTTGCCTACGGGACAACCATAGTAGAAGAAAAGACCGGCTGCATAAAAGTGCAGGTAAAGCCCGAACAGAATCTGCTCACATTAGCCATCACCAAAACCAACACCAAGGACCCGGTGCGAAACATCCGGTTCATTTTGCCCGGCTTCGAAGAGACTTACGGTACACAGCCCTTCCATCCTGACTTTCTTAAACGCTGGGAAAATTTCAAGGTCATTCGTTTTATGGACTTTCAGCGCACCAACAATTCCAGGCAGGCCGACTTCTCCGACCGTCCCACGACCGCGATGCAAACGCAGGGAGGACCCGGCGGCGTCGCGCTGGATTATATGCTCCAACTGGCAAACACACTCAACGCCGACCCGTGGTTCTGCATGCCGCATCTGGCCACTGACGACTACGTCCACGAATTTGCACAGATGGTCAGGCGGCAGCTCAAGCCCAACCTCAAAGTCTATATCGAATATTCCAACGAATGCTGGAACAGTATGTTCGGCCAGGCCCGATACTGTAAGGACAAGGGCAAAGAGCTGAGACTGAGTAACAATGACTATCAGGCGCAACTGCGTTTCTACTCCAAACGGTCGGTGCAGATATTCAAGCTGTGGGAAGAGGTGTTCGGCGGGACAAAGCGACTGGTACGCGTGTTAGCTGCTCAGAGCGCAAATCCGTGGACGAGTGTCCAGGTAATGGATTTCGAGGAGGCCTACAAGCACGCTGACGTTCTGGGGATAGCTCCTTACTTCGGCCACGCTTTGGGTAATCCCAGAACCCAGGATAAAACTGCCAAGATGAGCGTGGATGAGGTCCTTGAGGCCTGCGAAGGATACATAGAGAAGAACAATAAGACCATCGCCGAACAAGCCAAGCAGGCCAAGGAGCGGGGCCTTCGCCTGATTGCGTACGAGGGCGGACAGCACCTTGTCGGACACGGCGGCGCCGAGAACAATAAGACGATGGAACAACTGTTTCACACAGCGAACCGGCATCCGCGGATGAAGCAGCTTTACCTTGAATACCTGGCCGGATGGAAACAGTCCGGCGGAACTATGATGGCCATCTTCTCTTCGACGGGCAGATTCTCCAAGTGGGGAAGCTGGGGCATTATGGAATACCACGGCCAGCCGGCCGGCGCCGCTCCGAAGTATCAGGCAGTCCTCGAATTCCTCGAAAAAAATCCAAAGTGGTGGTAGTTAGATAATTCTGCTTCTCATCCTTCGTCTGGCTCAGCATTCTCCTCAGCCTGCTCCTTAACCTTTGGGCGTTTTAGAGAAAGGATTAAGCCGTACAGGGATATGACAAGTAATGGAATATGCAGAATACCGTTCCACCAGCCTCTGCCGGGATTGATGCCGAAATTGGCGTAAATATTGTACAAGCCGATAATGAACCCAACGAGACTGGTCACTCGCATAGCCGGCATATTGACTCTCGGCCAGTATAAAGTGAGCAGTCCCACATAAACCGGCGTCATCATACAAAAGGCCAGCCCGGCGCCGTTTGTAAACAGATAAACCGGATTGAAATCAGGCCTGCCTTTGCTTGCCGGGTACCAGAACGCCAGAACTGCCAACGGCACGACCCAGTATCGCCAGATGGGCAGTTTTTTCAAAGTGTAGTCGTTCTGCGGCACCACCGCCTCCCAGGCCCAGAAAGCAGCAACTATCAGAAACATTACTACGTTAATTGTGCAGATTGTGACTCCATATTGTTCGGTTATGGCGATACTTTGTCCCATGGCAAAGAGCGCATACGTAATGCCGGCATAGATGGCAAATAAGCGGCCGACTTTGTTACGAAAAATGATAATACAAACGAGTAATATAATTGGTATCACTTTGAAAAAGGGATAGATTTCGGGATGCTGGCCAACGATGGCATTGCCAAGGGCTTGCTGTATTACGTTTCCCCAATCCTCTATCTTGTAGCCTTTCGATGCATACGGCGGAATAGTAAACTGCATTAGCACGAACAGCCCAAAGAACCACCATCGTCGCGTTATCCGTTCCAGCTTTCCATGCGCATTAGATTGTCCAACCATTGCTGTATCCTTTAGTGCTTAGTGCTAACTGTTAGGTATTTGAAATCCTAAATTTCATTGTACTCAGTCGGGATAAGATTCAGTTAATACCTCCCATGAAAACATATACGATAGCTGTCGGTATCCCGTGAGCGATTGCCGGGGCTACTATGCTGCCGGTCTTCTCTCGTAAAAAGCCGAAAACAAGCCCTCCAAAAATTGTCCACAAGCCCCTCCACAATGTCCCAGTGCCGTGGAAAAAATGCATCGCACCAAATAAAATTGCTGCGGTAATGACGCCAAAGCCCCAACGAACGCCGCAAAAGGAAAAAGGTCTGCCAAAAGCGCGGTTAAGTCTTGATTGGATATAGCCCCGACAAAGGATTTCCTCGCCGAATCCGGTTGTAAACAAACCAAAGGTAAAGCCCGAAACCTGTTTTCCAAGAGGTAGCGTAACAACTGAGAGGATAGCTAAGGCAATAAATATCAAGAAGAAGAACAAGATGCGATGAGCTGATGCGGGTTGCTCCTGGGATGTTGGTTTTTTTCTGAGGAACAACGCTACAAGGACCAAAGCTACAAGGTTAGAGAAGCTCAAAATCAGCGCCCCACCCCAATCCTTGTATGACATACCTAAGGCAGTAACAAGAGGGTATGCTCCGCACGTTGGTAAAATGACCACAAGAGACTTCAATCCGATTTTCAAATGATATGAAAGGTTATTGAAATTAATTCCATATTCGCCCGGTTTTTCACCCTTAAGTTTTATAATTATCAAAGGAAACAAGATGAAGAATACGGCCTTTGCAATGATTGGCTCCCCGAAGAACTGTATTTGCAAAGCTCTAAGATTAATCGCACTCTTAATCGCCCGCAGTCCCCATCCTGAAAGCAGGATAAAACCAAGTACGCAGACAACCTCTGTGAGCGCGTAGATTATTTTTAATGGGGGCAGCTTTCTATGTTTGTAGTTTTGGTCGGTCATTTTTTGGAGCCTCCGATTATTTTTTTAAGTGCGGTGGTGTGTTCATCAAAGGCATCACGCCCTTTTCCCGTAACATTGATAAAGGTACGGGGCTTGCGAGAGATAAAGGTTTTTTCAATCTTGACGTAACCTGCATTTTCGAGTTTGGCCAAGTGCGCACCGAGGTTGCCGTCGGTAAGGTTGAGGATTTTGCGCAGATAAACGAAATCGACCTGCTCGCCGGGCTCAATAGTCATCAGCGAGGCCATAATCTTCAGTCTTACCGGTTGATGGATTATTGTGTCGATTTCCGGCATTTTTTATCTCCAGGCTTTACGAATATAAAGACCTGTTCCGGCCAGTGCTCCGCCGCCCAGTATTGCCATCCAGAGCCAAAACGCCGGCTGGAAAAGAAACAGGAAGAAACCGGCGATTATCAATAGTGTCACCACGATGCCGAGCCACAGCAGAACCCGGTCTGCCCATAAACCCATTACGACATAGGCGAACATTGGGAGGGATGCCAGAAATGCGTTTATTTGATACTCATTCCAGGGCCAAAGCAAGGCAAGCCATACCCCTGCATAAACAAACAGAATCAGCCAGCAAAAGCCCCAACGTTTATTGTGGGGGCTTTTTACTGGGGCTCTTCTGACGCCAATTATCCAGGAAGCACCCATGCCAATTAGGACTAACACCAGCCAACACAGACCAGCAATATGAATACCAATGCTGACACGATGTGTTAGCCTTAAGCAGTAGAGCTCAAATTCGAACGGATAGCTTAGATACGTTACGAGATATGCTACGAACCAGATTGCACCCCACAATATCAGAAGAGGGGCGGTCGAGCCTGCAGCGATTCTTTTTCTTGTCTGACTAACGGCTGCTTGAATCTGATCCAGAGAACCTTGTGCCTCTTGTTTCGATATATCCATAGTTAAAAACTCCTTTACTAAATTCATATATTACAGAGTACTCTGTAGTATAGAGCAAAAAACTTTCATTGCAAGGGAAAAAATAAATTTTTTTGAGGTGGCAGTGAATTTTCTTGGGTTCAATCGCATAACCCGCCTGTACTAAAGGGCTTATGATTTCTCTTGGCCTGCCATTTTTTTGCGGGAATTAAAGGTGTTCGGTACTTTTTTATAATGGCAGCATAAGTTCAGTGGTTTGATTCGTTCGACTACACTCAGGGAAGCCAAAAAAAGTGGTTTTTTTTGGTTTTTTTTTGTTGATTATTGTTTGATAATATGTTAATATGCCTATATGTTTACCAGAAGGTAAACGGAAGACGCCAGCAGGCGACAGATAGGCATATCACATTGCATGTCTATAAGCCACGGTGTGGCAAGGTCTTAGGGCAAGCCGCCCCAGTTCAAAATTAATCGTTAGGAAATGTGAATAACTACCAATTACCAACTATGAACTAATACAAAGGAGGTTTTCCCAATGGCAACCGAAGCACAAATCCTCGCAAACCGCCTAAACGCCCAAAAATCGACCGGCCCACTAACCCGCCAAGGCAGGGTCGTCGTCTCACAGAATGCCGTAAAACACGGCCTTTGGGCACGTCAGGCAGTAATCAGCTCAGAAAGCCAGGCCGATTTCTGTCTATACCGCGACCGCTTACTAAGCGAGCTGGCCCCCGCCGGCCCTATGGAATCTATATTAGCAGAACGCATTGTCAGTCTTTCATGGCGGCTCAAAC
The DNA here is from genome assembly GCA_013349615.1 of Planctomycetota bacterium. Classification (GTDB taxonomy): domain Bacteria; phylum Planctomycetota; class Phycisphaerae; order Sedimentisphaerales; family Anaerobacaceae; genus CS2-K091. Next base: position 34,641 of record DUZJ01000028.1, read on the forward strand.
GGGTCGGCCGCATCCAGAACCAGACCATCGATGCCCTGAAAGCACGTAATACCTCCAGCCCATTAGATAAACTCAAAAAATCCCTGTTGCTCAAAGGACGGGACCTGCCGCAGCACGATCCCTCCGAATCGGCTCCCCATCTGGCCCTTGGTCGTATGGCAATAAAGGATTTCTCAAATGCAAGGGTGCTCGACCGCCTCCTGATGTATGAACGACGAATTGAGAACAGCCTGTACAAAACGGTACTCGAGCTTCAAAGACTGCACCTCATGCGAAACCTGGAAAATCCCAACGGCGCCGATGAACAAAACGCCTATCCAGCCCGGTTTGTCAACCAATTATGAACTTAATTATGCAAAACAAACCCAATTTACTAAATGCTCAAATGAACGTAAACTCTTTCTATACAGTGGAATATGAAAATATTGCCAATTGGACACTTGGTGAAAACAAACCCAATACAAACCCAATCAAACCCAATTAAAGCCAATAAAATGCCAAAACAAACCCAATTCAAACCCAATACAAACCCAAACAAAGCCAATTTCACCTCCGCCCAAAAGCCTGCAACAGCAGTCCGATGTCGGATATCTGCCCTCGGCCCTCCGTCCTATGTCCACGAACGAGACGAAAAAAATCGTTCGCCGCGCCCGCTGATTGACCCGATGTTGCCGCTTTACACCGTTAGAAAGCCTGCCTTTAGGAAGGGGGTGATATTCTCTACAAATTTGAGAAATGGGGGGTTCTTTAATACTCCATCCGAAATTTCTAACGGAGTTTACAAAACAGCCGATGAACAGTATTATAGCCGGCGTAAATGCCGATGTAGCTCAATGGTAGAGCACAGCTTTCGTAAAGCTGGGGTTGTGAGTTCGACTCTCACCATCGGCTGTGTGAATCTCCAGGAAAAATACAACTCGCTTCAGGAAATCCTCAAGGAGCTGGCCAAAGTTGTGGTTGCGTACTCCGGAGGGGTGGATAGTACCTTTCTTTTGAAGGCGGCTGTCGATACTCTGGGGGCGGATAATGTATTAGCTTGTATAAGTGCCGGTGTCGCGGAACCGAGTAACCAACTCAAGAGGGCGTCTGACCAGGCAAAGAGTATTGGCGCCGAGCTTCAGGTCATCGAGACGGACGAGCTTGAAAACCCCGAATTTACCGCCAACAAGGCCGACCGCTGTTTCCACTGTAAGTCGCATATCTGCAGGATACTGTTGGACATCGCCAAAGAGAAGGGCTTTGGCCACGTTGTATTCGGGACCAACTACGACGACCTCGACGATTTCCGGCCAGGCAACCGCGCAATGAAGGTCTTCGGTGTCCGTTCGCCGCTGGCAGAGACCAAACTAACCAAGGACGATATTCGGCAGCTAAGTAGAGAAATGAATTTGCCCACTGCGGATTTGCCCTCGTCTCCCTGCCTGGCTTCGAGAATCGCTTATGGGCTGGAGGTGACCGAGCAAAGGCTAAAGCAGATTGATGAGGCCGAGGAATTTCTAAGACAATTAGGCCTGGTTGAATTCCGCGTTCGCCATCACGATACCATCGCTCGAATCGAAGTCAATCCGCAGGATATTGACAAAGTTACGAAAGAGCCGAACCGCTCGAAAATAATTGAGAAACTCAAATCGCTCGGCTTTAAGTTCATAACCGTCGACCTGCAGGGCTTCCGCTCCGGCTCGCTGAACGAACCGCTCTCAGACGACGAAAAACGAAGGAGTCTTTAGCCAAACAGGCTCAGGAATTTTAAAACCAAATTTACAAGTTGAAGAGCAAACTATGTATTACAGAAAAATTTCCATTGCGACGAAAGCATTTATACCATTAGCTGTTCTTTTAGGTTTATGGACGCTTTTCAATTTATGTTCCTGTCAGGACCTCACAGGTGCCGATTTAAACCGGACAGGAGCAGACGCTCTGGAGTTGCGCGTGATGAGTTTCAATATTCGCTATGGCTCCGCTAATGATGGCGAAAATCACTGGAAAAATCGCCGCGAAATGGTTTTTGACGTCCTTCGCGACCATCGACCCGATATTGTGGGTTTGCAGGAGGCTCTGGATTTTCAGATTGCCGAAATCCGCAAAGCACTTGCCAAATACGGCCAGATAGGCGTTGCCCGTGAGGACGGCAAGACCGACGGTGAATACTCCGCCCTCCTCTATCGTCTCGACCGTTTTGACGTGGACGAATCGGGAACCTTCTGGTTTTCTAATACTCCGGAAGTCCCCGGCTCAAATCATTGGGGCAATGCCTGTGTCCGCATCTGCACCTGGGCAAGATTTGTCGAAAAGAAATCGGGTAAGGCTTTTTATGTCTTTAATCTTCATTTGGACCATGTTTCCCAGCCGTCCAGAGAAAAAAGTGCCGTCCTGTTGGCTCAGCGTGTTCACCATAGAAAGCACAAAGACCCGTTTGTCGTGACAGGTGATTTCAACACCGGCGAGAACAATCCGGTTGTAACTTATTTGAAAGGCAAGACCTCACTCAGCGGAGCAGATGGGCGCGAATCCAACACTCTTGTTCCAATGGTCGATACGTTTCGTGTGCTGCATCCCGACATCAAAGATGTTAGAACCGGCCACAGCTTCCGGGGAGCCCGAAAAGGCAATAAAATCGATTATGTTTTCACACCGCCGAATGTGAGAGTACTCGAGGCACGAATCTTGTACGACAACATCGATGGGCGTTACCCTTCCGACCACTTCCCGGTTACCGCCACACTTGCTCTGCCGGTACTAAGGTAATTAATATCGAAAATATACGATAAAAAAGATTGTTTTGAGTCAAAAAGCAATACTGCCGTCAGTTTGTCAGCGGACCATCCTTATTGCCTTTTTCTCCTCGAACTGATTATGATATTTTGCAGGACGGTATAGTTTGAATTCTATCGCTCGTATGTACTCTTCAGGGCCGATATGACGGACATTTTCGATCAGCGAAGATATCTGCTTTTGCGAACGAAAGGCTGAGATTGCCTTGAGTTTCTTTTCCAGGTATGACATCGGCGTGCGCATACGAAGTGTCGGAGGCGCGGCAAAATCACAATAAACCGCAAATGTATGAACGTACGGCACCCTGATTAAAGGCTTACCCAGCTCAGGCCAGATATTACCCGCCGCGTG
>DUZJ01000029.1 GCA_013349615.1 Planctomycetota bacterium
AAATTGGGTTTGTTTTGCATAAAATGAGCGATTTGTAGTGCGCTCACTACAGTTGTAGAGGGGAAATTAGTGAAAAGTGAGCTAAAGTGCCTAAAGTGAGCTAAAGTTTGATTCTCGATGCTCATGAGTAGTTTATTGTTTCCTTCGGCTTCGCTCAGGACAAGCTCCGTTGGTAGTTGGCAATTTGGGCTGGATAGGCGGTTTGCGTGGTTTGTCATAGTTCGTGGTTCGTAGTTCATAGTTGATAGTTGACTATTGTCCATATATCAATCACCATTTCCTTAATTTTGGGCTTCTGCAAAAAAAAGAAGCGCCTCTATAAATGCACGAATGTGCGCGTTTGATACGAAAAACGGCTTGTTTTTGACAGGATTTACAGGATTAAGTTATTGGTAACAAAGGAGTTAAAATTTTTTATTTTTTTGGGATTTGGCCGGTTACTATGTGCGCTTTTGGTCGCGTCTTTTTACCTATTATTAACGCCCCACGAAGGCATGAAGGCTGACCCCAGTGAGATAACGTTTCACTATCTCACGTGGCAGGCGGGGTAAACGGATTTGTTGATTCTGTCTTTTTTAGCAAAAAGGCCAAAAAAGTACCCCCGCACTAACTCTGTAAGTGCGGGGCGGGCGGACACCTTTAATTCCCCCCCATCCACTCCATACCAAAGATAGCAAAGTCGTTGAAATCGACGGATTGGCTTCGGTTAAAGTCGCTTGGGATACACTCGCCCGCTTCGAGCCAATAGTTAACGAACACTTTCAGGTCGTTAGAATCTACTACCCAGTCATTAGTCAGGTCGGCAATACTTCGCCAATTGGCCGGCGACTTGCTTGCCTTGGCTGTCCCGCCATACGCCCCCATATTTCTTCTATTGCCATTGGGAGCCGGCTCGTCGCCTACCGGGCACCCCGGATTTCCCGCATCAATACACGGACTGCTCACATAATCCTTAACCCAGCTTTCGCTGTTCGCATCCCACCTGCCCGCCTGCGATTTCAAATGATAGTCACCATCAATCCAAACATCATCCCAGAGATCATCTGGGGTATTGCAAGGGTCCTCCCAATGACCTGCATCAACAAAGCAGGGGTCAGCGTCGATGTTGCCTTCACCTTGCCAGCCACCCTGAACATCACTATAGCTAATCAAGGTAGTACTATTATGGTCGCAGACCTGTCCAGGTGAATTGGCCCAGAGAATACAGTTGTTAAGCGTAGGGCTGCTATCGTAGTTGTTCATCGCGCCGGTCTGCATCCCGCCCAGGTTGCCGCTGAATGTGCAATTGGTCAGCGTCGGGCTGCTTTTTCGCTCGTTGCACATCGCCCCGCCCAAACCTAGCGTCAAGTTGCCTTTGAAAGTGCAATTCCTCAAGGTCGGGCTGCTGTTGTGGTTGGACATGCCTGCGCCGCCTATGACCTCGGCCGCGTTCCTGGTGAAAATGCAGTTTGTCAGTTTCGGGCTGCTTTTTTGGCTATTGAACATCCCGCTGCCAAAGTGTTCCACTGAATTACCACTAAATACGCAGTTAGTCAGTTCAGGGCTGCCGGACCAGTTGTACATACCGGCCGAGTACATCGCGGAGTTTCGACTGAACCTGCAATTTCTCAGCGTTGGGTTGCCGCCGATATTAACCATCCCGCCACCGCCCGATGAGGACGCATGGCCATCAGTGATTGTAAGCCCATCAAGTACTGCTGTTTCATCTGTTCCGCTGCCGGTTACGACGTGATAGCTGTTGTCAGTTCGTGTGGGATGACTCCATAAGTAATAAAGGACGCCGACATCAACATCATTGCCGTTAAGGTCACCACTGAGGATGGTCTCGTATTTGGTTATATCCCGTTCGTTTGGGTCTGGTTGGTCGAGGCCGGCGTAGCCGCCCTCGAGAGTTACGTTGTTTATTAGTTGGAATGTGGCGGTTCGGTCGCCGGGCATAGTTCCTATCCCTTCGTCTGGCTTATAAATACCTTGAGCCACCCGGATTTCCACTGGTTTTGCTGAGGAATTGGCATCGGTTAGTCCATCCTGTAGGTACTTATAGGCATTAGCCCAGCTTGAGCCATCGTGAGTAGGCCCTGGAGCGTTCGCATCAACAAAAATGATTTTCCCCGCAGCCGTGGTTCCTATCGCCAACAAAAATACCGAAATCAGCAAGAAGCTCTTTAGATTTGTTTTCTTGTTCATTCTGACTCCTCCGAATAAGAGTGTAGTGAACAATTAAAGCCTTATAAGATTCTACCAGATTAGTTAGTTTTTGGCCAGAAAATTATTAATTATCTTTTATTTTGTGGGAGCTTTTTTGGGCTGCAAAGCGGCTTTGGCGTCGATATCCCGCAATTTGAAGCGGACACTAACCACCAGCGGTTTTTCGCCTGTTTTGAGCACACAATAGGTCGTAGCGACAAACGTACCGTCAGGTAAAAGCTCAAGGCCGGCGTAGCCGGTGTCGCCACGCCCGGATTTGTTATCCAGCAAACGCACGCGGTATTGGCCCTGGCGGCCCTTAACGATGTCATCGTACGTTCCAACCCACGCAACAAAGTCGCCTTTTGTAGCACTTTCATGGGTCATGTCACGGAAGACAACCACAAGGCGACCATCCGGAGCGTAGCGCCCCACGTGCCGGTCGCCGGTCAAAGCGCCGGGCAATTCCCTCGGCTTCGACCAGGTCTTGCCCTCGTCTTTGGTGAATGAGACAAAGGAGTTGAATTTTCGGCTGTTCTCCCGCAGCAGTATGGCCAGTTGTCTGCCGTCCGGCGAACGTACCGCGCCCGGCTCACAAAGATGCGCGCTCGGGTGCTCGACAATCACCTGCGGCTGGCCCCACGTCAGGCCGCCGTCTCTGGAAATTATCTTGAATACCTGAAACTTCGTTCTCTTGCCGATCCTGCGCAAAAAGCGGCCATCATCGTGGAACAGCGCCATATAATCGCCATTGGCTAAGCGCACGACACTGGCCATCACGACAACTCCGCCGAAGTCCCCGATAGGTTTGAGCGGCGTCCACGTTTTGCCGTCATTTTCCGAGACCGCCATCCGGATTGGATACAAGCCGGAGAACATAATCAGCCGTTTGACGCCCTTTGGGTCTATCACGCGGTGAATCGTCGGGACATCTTTTGATGTGGCCCAGCTCTCCGGCACCGGCAATCGGTCGCTCCAGGTCAATCCGCCGTCGGTGCTCTTTTTCATAACGATTGCCCCGCGGCCATGACCTTTCGGATAAACCGTAATAATGGTCTTGTTGTCTTCCAGCAGCACGGTTGTTGGATGGCCGAGGTACTGGCTGGGTTCGGCGTCGACGATTATCTGCCGGTGCTTCTGGCCGGCGAGGTCGATAAGTGGAATGGAGTAACCTCGCGGCTGTGGCTGCGACCCAGGCTCGGTTTTAGCCTTCTCTACGCCAAATACAGAAGTTACGATTAGGACACAGAAAAATCCGGCTGCGATGATGCACTTTGCACGGATAATCATTTTCATTCTTAACATCAGTTTGTCCTCCATGGTGTTAGCTTGCTATTTTTGACTGGCGGAATTCAACAGTTGATAAAAATAGTCCCAGGTCCAGGCTTTGGAGCCATCCGGCCTGATAAGCCAGAAGCCGCGTACATCATCGTTACCGCGCACCGGCGGCGGCCCTTTTCCCTTCTTTAATTCATTACAATACAGTTGCCAATAGACTACATAGGGACATCCCCAGTCCAGGGCAGTCTGCACTGCGTTTGGAATCGCCTTTTGAATTTGCTCGACAGAATAAACGTTTTCCGGCATACCAAACTCGCCCAGATACACATTCTTATCGCCGAAATCCGGGCTGTCCGGCATGTTGTCGGCTATAAAATCCAGCGCATCGCGCAGAACTTGTGGATTTTCAAAATGTTCAGTAGCCGCGTCCCAGGCCGAGTATGAAACCAAGTCCAGATTGGTATGCGGCAGGACGGCATTGACCATATTGGGCCTGCCCTGCTTCATAGAAACAACGACACGGTTCACCTCAGCGGCGTGATAAACCCGAACGCCATCCTGGCCGACCTCCTGCTTAGCCTGATTTACTCCCGCCTGTCGCGCATTCAGCCATTCTATCATACCGCTGATTGCTATTGGCGTTGGGTCGCTCTTTGCATCGAAATTGCCGCGAATCAGCCAGTCACCTTCCCAGTGCTGCAAAACGAACGTCTTGCCTGTGTTCTTATAAGTAGTGAGCAGATGTTTAGCCAGTTCGTAAAACTGCCGCTGCTCATCCTGTTTTTGCTGTTCTGTGATGCCGTTTTTCCAGTAGCCGCCGCCTCGTCCCACCGAGAAGCACATTAAAATGAACGTTTTGAAAGGCTTATTGAAAAGCTTTTGAAAATACGGCGACTGTGCCATTTCAACCATTGAGTCCATCTTTGGCCATTTGGAGTTAAAAGGATAAGACCGCGGTGGATTATCAAACCAGACCTTAATCACCCTTGAGCCCAGGGCCAAAATCTGCTCGGCACCTTCGTTCAGAAAATCTTTGTCCGTCAAATAATATTTACCGCTAACGTGTGTTGTCCCTATTATGTCCCTCAGCTCTTGTTTCTTACCGGCGTTCCGGTCTTTGGTTGTATTGGCCTTGTTTTCCTGCGGCACACAGCCGATACAAATTGCCGTCAGCAGAATCGCAGTGAAATAATTTTTCATTTATTGTCCTCTTCAAACAGCAGCGTTCTTTCGCAAAATAATTGGTGCTTTTAGGTTTTAATTTTTGAGCCTGGGAAAAGTATTTTGTGCCGCTTCGATGGTCTTTTCAATGTCCTGCTGCGAGTGAGCTAAAGAAACAAACATTGCTTCATAGGCGCTTGGGGCAAGGTAAATACCCTGCTTTAGCATTTCTGCAAAGAACCTCTTAAATTGTTTTATATTTGTTGACCGGACATCGGCGAAGTTTCGTACCGGCCTTTCGGTGAAGAAACAGCTCATAATCGAGCCGACACGGTTGATTGTAAGGGGAATATTCGCGTCTTTGGCGGCCTTGGTCAGGCCTGCTTCTAACAGGGCTGCCGAAGATTCGAGTTTTTGGTAGCAGTTTCCTTTCGCCAGTATATCCAGTGTTGCATTTGCTGCTGCGGTTGCGATTGGGTTGCCGCTGAGGGTGCCGGCCTGGTAGACCGGGCCGAGAGGTGCGAGGGTATCCATAATGTCCGCTCGGCCTCCGACCGCGGCTGCGGGCAGACCTGCTCCTATGATTTTGCCCAGACACGTAATATCAGCGGTCAGGCTGAAAAGCTCCTGTGCACCGCCAAGTGCAATGCGAAAGCCGGTTATTACCTCGTCGAATATCAAAAGAACATCGTTTTCGTCACATAAGCTCCGCAGCGTTTGAAGGTAATCTTTCATTGGCGGCACCACGCCCATATTCGCGGCGACAGGTTCGAGAATGACCGCTGCGAATTTGCCCTTGTGCATTTCAAAGGCCTTCCTGGCTGCATCAATATCATTATACGGGATTACGATGGTCAGCTCCGCAATCGAATCCGGGACACCGCCGCTCGATGGGCTGCCGCTCTCGGCAAGTCCGGAACCCGCAGCCACGAGCAGTGAATCGCTGTGGCCGTGATAACAGCCGGTCATTTTGATTATGAAATCCTTTTTGGTAAATCCGCGTGCCAGCCGAATGGCGGTCATTGCCGCTTCGGTGCCGCTGCTGAGGAGGCGGACCTTTTCGATGGAGTCGAAAGCGGCGATTATTTTTTCGGCCAATGCGGTCTCGGCCAGGGTCGGCGCTCCAAACGAGGTCCCTTTTTCCGCCGCGGCCTGGATGGCTTGTAATACCTTCGGATGGGCGTGTCCAAGAATCATCGGCCCCCAGGAGCCGACGTAGTCGATATATTCATTGCCGTCAATATCGTAGATTTTTGAGCCTTCTGCGTGCTCGATGAAAAGCGGGCTGATATCCACCCCGCCCGCGGCCCGCACGGGTGAATTGACACCGCCGGGGATTGAACGAACAGCCTCGTTGAAGGCCCGCCCTGATTTCGGATAATTAGTCTTTCGCTCGTTCATTGCATATATCGTATTGCCTGCTGCGTATATTGTAAATCCCGGTTTTTGAGGAAAGTGTTATTTTTCTTGCAAAGCAGTGAATGTTACCTATACTTTGGGATTTTGAAACTCGGTCAGTGGGCACGGAGCACAGATATGAATTTAGTGAAATGGTTTCGCAAAAACAATAAAAAGGTGATGGCCGTTGTGGTCATCGTCATACTGTTTGGGTTTATTGGCGGCGGTACTTTCCTGCAATATCTGAGTCGCAGGGCAACGGGACTGCATAGTGTTGTTGCACACTTCGCAGATAACAGAGAAGTAACGAGGTATGACCTGACTATGGCCCAGGAACAATTAAGGATTCTGCGGATGGCGGATGCCGATGCGCTGCTGCGAAATATAGGAGTTCCATTATTTAAAACGGCGGACCTGCACCCGCTTCTGCTTGGCGAGCTGCTGTTAAGCGAGCAGAGGACCTCGCCGACATTTGTCAACCAGATACAGCAAATGATAAGAACAAACGATTATCGTATCAGTGAAAGCCAAATCAACGATATTTACAGGCGCTCAATGCCCGGCGAGATATACTGGTATTGTTTGACAAACGAGGCTAAGTTCGCGGGCGTGAGGATATCAAACGAGAATACCGGTAAACTGTTGGCGAGAGCAATACCGCAGATACCGGATTTTAGAGGCGCAACCTATTCACAGCTAATCGGCTCGGTTGTAAAGCATTCGGGGATTCCGGAGGAAAAGATACTGACAACGTTCGGCGAATTGCTGTCAATATTGGAGTACGCCAAGATGAGCTGCTCAAGTGAAGATATTACCAGCTCACAGATAATGCATAGGGTGAGCCGTGAGAGGGAGACAATTGATGTTAATTTTGTGAAATTCGATTCGTCGGTGTTTGCCGAGACTCAAAGCGAACCCAACCAGGAAAGGATAGTCGAGCATTTTAACAGATATAAAAAATTCTTTGCCGGTGTCGTGAGCGAGGAAAACCCCTATGGCTTCGGATATAAGCTGGCCGACAGGGTACAGCTTGAATATATTGCGTGCCGGCTCGATGATATTTCCAAAATAGTAACGCCGCCTACGCATGAAGAGGCAGAAGAATATTACCAAAAAAATAGAGCACAATTCACTGAAGAAGTGGCTTCCGACCCGAACGACCCGAATTCGCCGTTAACCGAGCGCATTAAAAGCTATGCCGAGGTGGCGGCCATCATTTCAAAAGGGCTGCTGCAAAATAAAATAAATTCGAAGGCAAAAAGTGTTCTGAATGAGGCAAAGGAACTTACAGAGGCGGATTTGCAGGATATAGATACAGCGTCTGATGACCTCAGTGCCGAGGAGCTCAAACAAAGGGTCGGTGATTATGAAACTGCCGCCGAGGAATTAATCAAGAAATACAAGGTCACATTATATACGGGGCAAACAGGGCAGCTTGGTGCGGCCGACATGATGGCAGATGAGTACCTTGGCCGTCTGTACCTGAGTGGCTACGGAGGGAGCTTTGTAGGATTGACTCAAATAGTATTTGCAATCGACGAGCTGGGCCTTAGCGAGCTTGGTCCCCATGATATGTCAAAGCCGAGAATGTATGGAAATATTGGGCCTGTCAGAGACATATTAGGGCGAATAATGGCCGTTGTGAGGGTGATAGAGGCTGAAAAGGCATCTGAGCCTGAAAGCATAAATCAAAGCTTTAGCACAAGGACGCTCGACTTTGAGACAGGGGACGAGCAGGCGAATGAAGCAGAGCCCAACCGCGTGCCCTCGCCGGATTTGGAAAACCAGGATGTTTTTTCGGTACAAGAAAAAGCTACCGAAGACTTAAAAAGACTTGCGGCAATGGAGACTACGCGAAAGTGCGCCGAAGAGTTTATCGAGCTTGCGGTGAAAAATGGCTGGGAGAGCACTCTCCAGAAATTTAATGAGCTTTATGGTCGGCAAGAAGAGGAGGACTCAAACGAGGCGAATGTATCCGCAGACCCAAACGCAATAAATGTTCCCGATGAAACATTCAATCTTGTAAATTCGACAAACTTACAGAGAATCTCACGAGAGACCATAGCCAGGTTATCTGTTCAAAGCGAGGATGAGCCGGGGGCACGGTTATTCGTTACCGAAGCCCAAAAATGGTTATTAGTAAACGAAGCCCAAATCGAGAGACGGTTTATAGACAGCCTTTATTCGCTTGTGCCGCAGGATAGTAACACCGTTGATACTGTGCCTGTGATTATGGAATTTAAGCCGGATATGAGCTATTATTGTGTAAAAGAAATTTTCGTGAAACGAGTTCATCAGGGCGAATACGAACAGAGCAAGCCTCTGAAAGTATATACTCAAGAGCATATTCAATCCCAGAGCCTGGCGGCGGTGCACTTTAATCCTGAAAACATATTAAAACGTATGAACTTTAGATGGGTCAGAGAAGAGGAGCAGGCGGCGGATAGCAATCAACCGCCGGAATCTGAGGAAGCGTCATAATGGTACTGGTAGCGAGACAAAAACAAACGCTGTTCTTACTGGCTGTTGGATTGCTGGCCTGGCTGGTGCCGGGTGCGGGACATTTCGTGCTCAAAGAGAACAAACGGTCGATAATCATATTCACAACTATTATGCTGACTTTCTGCGTTGGCATATATATCGGCTCAATTGGTGTAATTAACCTGTTCGGAGCGACTCCGTGGTATGTGGTAGGAGCACAGATTATGAATTCTCCGATTGTGCTGGCGCTGGGACAATTGACCAGGGGCGGAGCTTATCCTGTCTATGGCTGGCCGAACGAAATCGGACAGATATACACAAGCACAGCGGGCCTGCTCAATCTTTTGTGTGTTGTCAACGCTGTTTATTTGGCTTATCTGCGAGGCGTGCAGACAGCCGGAGGCTAAAATCCTGGTAAAAGCTATTTTCTTAATTGCGACCTTTACCGCACCGGAAAAGTTGGGGGGGAATCCACAGTCTATGCTCTGGCTGCTTCCGTTAGCGGCGGCGATAGCGATCATCTATAAAGTAACGAAACTTCCAAAAATCACGGCAGTCAATTTTATCAAAGAGACGGCGATTTTATTCGGTTCAATTATTGTTTTCATAGTTATAGCTGCCTTGGCCTTGCACAGTGTGGCGTGGTTGATTACAGGGTGATTGGTAATTGGAGATTCGTAATCATTTAACTATTTACCAGTTACCAATTACCAGATACCATTTACCCAACCGTCGTTTCAATCGTTATGGTCCGGCAAAGCGCTTTCAAGCAAGCCTAATTCGACGAGGGCGTTGAGAGCGGCTTTTTGCTCTGCTTCCTTTTTGCTTCTGCCCCAGGCGCTTAAGAAATGCCGATCTCCGACAAAGACTTGGGCCTCAAAACATTTGTCGTGGTCGGGTCCTTTTTCATCAAGCAGCTCGTAAACAGGCGTGGCGTTAAGCCGCTGCTGTGCGTGTTCCTGCAACAGTGATTTGAAATTACCCTGTGTCTGTTCTGCATCGGCCTGGTCGATTAGTGGAGCAAAAGTTGTTAAGATGAAACTGCGGGCGTGGTCAAGTCCGCCGTCAATATAGATTGCTGCGATAATGGCCTCCAGTAGGCCGGCGGCAAGTGAACCAGACAGAGCCCGGTCTGAGGCCAGTCCTTTGCCGACTTTTAGAAACCTTTGAAGGCCGAGCTGCCCGGCGACCTCAGAGCAGGTGTCGCGGGAAACAAGCATACTCTTTATCTTCGTTAAATCACCTTCCAGGTAACCTGGGAAGCGCTCGAAGAGGATTTGACAAGTAACCAAAGCTAAAACCGAGTCGCCGAGGAACTCGAGCCTTTCATTACTCAAAAAGCGGTCGTCGGCCGCTGAGGAATGGGTGAATGCCCTGGTTAGAAGATCGCGGTTGGAAAATTTATAATCTATTACCTGCTCGATTTGCTGCTGAGTTTCTTCGTTCATTTAATTTTGTCCTGCTTTTGTGGCTTTCATTTAGTTGAGAACCGCAAAATGCAGCCCCTTACAAAAGCCCTGCGAGCAGATTACGAACACCGCTGCTTTCAGCGGTCTTCGTAGCCGGCTCAACAAGGTCAAATATATCACATTATATCGTATTATGCAAAAGAAAAACCGGCGGTCAAGTTTTTTATAATATATATCGTGTTCTGACAAACAGGGGAAAAGAAGGACAGTCACCCCGAGCGCAGCCGAGGGGTCTATTCAAAAACAAACTCGTGAAGGAAACATTATCATACCACACGAAGTCCACAAGTTCGCATCACGATGTAATCGCCAATTTTGTCTTTCCGGGATACCTGTAATGTGCTAAATTACAAGATAACAACACCAAAAATGTGAAAGGTGTCGCTAATATGAACACAAATGAATCTACAACCAGGCTCGATTTTATCCGTGCGATTGTTGCCGAAGACTTAAAGACTAATAAATGGGGCGGCCAGGCCGTGACGCGATTTCCGCCTGAGCCGAACGGCTATCTGCATATCGGACACGCCAAGAGTATCTGCCTTAATTTCGGTATCGCAGGCGAGTTTAACGGACTTTGCAATCTGCGCTTCGATGACACCAATCCAATCAAGGAAGAACAGGAATACATAAATTCGATTATAGAGGACGTCAGATGGCTTGGATTCGATTGGCAAGACCGCCTGTTCTATGCGTCAGATTATTTCGAGCAAATGTACGAATACGCTGTCCAGCTTATCCAAGCGGGTAAGGCGTACGTTTGCGACCTGACGCCGGAGCAAATCAGAGAATATCGCGGTACCTTGACCGAGCCGGGGAAAAATTGTCCATATCGCAGCCGCAGTGTCGAGGAGAACCTCGATTTGTTCGAGCGAATGAGGGCGGGCGAATTCGAGGCGGGTTTGCGTGTCCTTCGGGCGAAGATTGACATGGCATCTCCAAATCTGAACATGCGAGACCCTGTTATGTACCGCATTCTGCACGCAGAACATCACCGTACCGGCGATAAGTGGTGCGTCTATCCGACTTACGACTGGGCCCACGGCCTTGAAGATTCCATCGAAAGGATTACCCACTCGGTCTGTACGCTGGAATTTGAGAACCATCGGCCGTTGTATGACTGGTTCCTTGACGAATTGGGCGTTCATCATCCTCAGCAGATAGAGTTTGCCCGGCTCAATCTGAGCTACACCGTAATGAGCAAGCGGAAGCTCCAGCAATTAGTGCAGGATGGGTTGGTCAGCGGATGGGACGACCCACGGATGCCGACCATCTGCGGCCTGCGGGGGCGTGGCTATACGCCCGAGGCCATCCGAAAGTTCTGCAAACGCATCGGGGTCAACAAATTCAACAGCACCGTCGATATCGCACTGCTGGAACACTGCGTTCGGGAAGATTTGAATAAGACATCTCCCCGCGTGATGGCTGTACTCAGGCCTCTCAAGGTTGTCATCGAAAACTATCCGGAAGGCCAGGTCGAAGAGCTGGAGGCCATCAATAATCCGGAAGACGCAAGCGCCGGCACGCGGAAGGTACCTTTCTCGCGTGAGCTTTACATCGAACGCGAAGATTTTATGGAGGAGCCGCCGAAGAAGTTTTATCGCCTGGCGCCCGGGCGTGAAGTCCGCCTGCGATATGCGTATTTTATCACCTGTACAGAAGTCGTTAAGGATAGCAACGGCGAAGCCGTCGAGCTTCGCTGCACATACGATCCGTCGACAAGAGGCGGTGACGCCCCTGACGGACGCAAGGTCAAGTCAACGCTGCACTGGGTTTCGGCCGGACATTCGCTGCCTGCTGAAGTACGACTCTATGAGCATCTGTTTAGCAGGGAGAATCCGGACGATGCAGGCGGGGGCGAGGATTTCAAATCCAATCTGAATCCGAACTCGCTGCAAATTTTATCTTCTTGCCGTGTCGAACCATCTTTAGGCCAGGCAAAACCGGGGAGTCGATACCAGTTCGAGAGGCTGGGCTATTTCTGCGTTGCCTCGGAAAGCTGCGAAGGAAAGCTCGTATTCAATCGGACGGTAACGCTGCGTGACCGGTGGGCGAAAATCCAAAAAGCCCAGCAGCAAATAAGATAAAGCATTAGTTTTCAGCCGAACAGCTCGGCAAATTTTTCTTCTATATCGGCGCTCGCGCACAGCACCTGGCCAACCAGAACGGCCCTTACTCCGACGGACTTTAGCTTCTTGACATCAGCTCGGCTTTTTATCCCGCTTTCGGCAACCAGCTCGTTTGTATTATCCAGAAGTTCCGCCAATCGGGTGGTGGTATTCAAGTCCACCTCCATTGTGGCCAGGTCGCGATTATTGATTCCGAGAACGCTGTATCCTTTCTTGGGAAATCCTATCAGACTGCGAACGGCCAGCAACGTATCGGCCCGGTGAACTTCCAGAATGACCGTTAACGTCAGCTCGGCTGCGGCTATCATCAAATCCATTAGCTCGCCGGGCTTTAGCGCTTCCGCGATTAAGAGTATCGCATCGGCGCCGGCAGCGCGGGATTCGTAGAGCTGCCAGAGGTCGATAATAAAATCCTTTCGCAAAACAGGTAAATCCACCACATCGCTTATTTGCTTTATGTATTCGAGCCGGCCCTGAAAATATTTTTCATCAGTGAGGACACTAATTGCATCGGCACCACATTTTTTGTAGGTTTTCGCAATTGAAACCGGCTCGAAATCCTTGCGAATAAGGCCTGCCGACGGCGATGCCTTTTTGACCTCTGCGATAACGTTTATACCGCGGCTGTTGGGCCTGGTGACAGCTTTGTAGAAATTGCGGCACTTGCGCAGCGACCGAACCTCTTCTTTTAGCTGCTCAAGACTTTTCTGTGACTGCCGATAGCTGACTTCCGCCCTTTTGTCTGCAATGATTTTATCCAATATATTTGCCAATAGGGCTTACCTCATTAGAGACTTCTCTTTTTGTATCATATTTAGCTTATTGCAGCGTTGCTCATTTAGTTTGTGGTGGGACTTGCTCTGCAATCTGAACGTAGGCCATACGAACCTGTCCAAGTGTATTTTCAAGAACCGCTTTTTCATCCTCGGTCAAGTTGCCCTTTGTTTTCTCCTCGACGGTCTCGAGCATATCGATATTGTATTTTGCCAATTCCAAATCCGGCTCTTTTTTTTCCTGTCCTTTCACTTGCAGCGCACCCAGAGCAAAGAATGCCTGGGTAGTAAGCATGCTTATCAGCGCAGCGAAATTGCCTTGCGGCAAAGGTCCGCGACGAGTCTCGTCCTCATCTTTCTTTTTATCAGCTTCTTCCTGTGCAGCCAATATTTCTTTCTCTCTCTGAGCTTCCTTCTTCCAGTCTTCGTCAATTATAATCTTTTTCTCTTCTTTTTTTTCTTCAGCCATTCTAAAAACTCCTGTCTCGTATTGTACATTTCTTATTGCGAAGTGTCATTTGCGGCCCTTTTGTCATTCCCGCGGAAACGGGAATCCACTTTTCGCCTTCTTATTTTTCCTTTTTAATTATCTGCGATACTTTTTCATACTTCTATCTAAATCCCGCCTCTGGTCGCGCTCGGCGATTGCCTTCCGCTTGTCGTATTGTCTTTTTCCTCTGGCCAGTGCCAGCTCTAACTTTGCAAAGCCCCTGTTACTGAAGTATATCCTCAGGGGGACAAGTGTAAAGCCCCGCTGCTCAAGCTTTACTCTTATTTTGTGGATTTCGCCCTTATGGAGCAATAGTTTTCTATTTCTGGTCGGCTCAGTTTCGCGCATACTTGCCTGTTGATACGGGGCTATAGTAGCACCCACGAGCCAGCACTGCTCGTCCAAAATCCTCGCGTACGAGCCGTCGAGGTCGGCCTGGCCGGCCCGAAGCGATTTAACCTCGGAGCCGAGCAGTTCAAGACCGGCCTCGAACTTCTCGATAAGCTCGAAATTTCGGTAGGCCTTTTTATTAACTGCACTGGGGGCCTGCGTGCGTTTATTCTTTTCCTTCTTTGCCGCCATTTACGGTATGATACCGGCAGGAGAGGATTTTTGCAAGCCCTGTTAGAGACAGTTTCCGCAGCACAAGACGGCTTCGGCAATGCTGTTCGACACGATGCAAGAAGTCTCTAAGAGGGCAAAAGCAGGCTTACCCTTTACCATTGCAAGGAAAGCAATCTATTTAGCGCTGGGTTTTACCCGGGCTTTCCCTGTTCTATATCCGGCCGGGCGGCCTTCTGCCTTTTCCAGTCATTTTCCTTGTTGAATCTCCGATGTCTTTACGCATCCTATCAGCGAGCCTTAAAAGCCGCTCGACCACATCCGGATGCCCGGCACTAATCTCGTGCTGCTCGCCAACATCGTTTTTAAGGTCAAATAGAGCTAATCCGATTTTGCCCTGTTCATATTTGACTGGTTTACCGCCTGTACCGCCGGTCCGCCCGGCTAATGTGCGGTAGCTGTGCGGCAGATGAAGTTTCCACTTGCCGCTGCGCACCGCCTCCAGCGCCCAGCCCCGGTAGTAGAACAACGCTTCATGCGGACTCCCGGCCCCCCGACAGCGCGACATCAGCGGCCAGATGTCCTTGCCGTCAATACGGTGTGTTGGCAATTTTGCTCCCGCCAGTTTCGCCATCGTTGGCAGGATGTCCATTGTCGAGGCTGCTTCTTTACAGACTGAGCCGGCAGGGATTTTGCCCGGCCAGCGCATGATTGTCGGTTCCCGCTGGCCGCCATCGAAAGTCGTGCCCTTGCCCTCACGAAGCGGCTTAGCCGAGCCGGCATGGTCGCCGTAGCTCAGCCACGGCCCATTATCAGATGAGAATATCACTAACGTTTGTTTATCAATGCCCAGCCGTTTGAGCGTCGAAAGAATCTGCCCAACGGACCAGTCGATTTCCATTATCACGTCACCGAACAGCCCCTGCTTCGATTTGCCTTTGAATTTGTCCGAGACGTATAGCGGCACGTGTGGCATCGAATGCGGCAGATAAACGAAAAACGGCCTATCCTTATTTTTCTCGATGAACCGGACAGCCCTCTCCGTGTACCAGGTCGTCAATTTCGTCTGGTCGGGATTGTATTCGATAATCTTTTCGCCTTCGATAAGCGGGAGGTCGGGATATCCTCCCGGTCGCTCCGGGTGGTGCGGCCACATATCATTCGAGTAAGGCAGCCCGAAGTAATCGTCAAAACCGTGACGTGTGGGCAGGAATTGAGGGTGATGTCCAAGGTGCCATTTGCCGTAGCAGGCGGTGGCGTAACCGCGGGGCTTGAGGATTTCCGCAATCGTTTGTTCCTCACTGTTGATGCCGATTTTCGCATTCGGGCCGAGCACGTGCGGCAGGCCCACCCGCTGGGGATAGCAGCCGGTCATCAGCGCCGCGCGAGAGGGAGTGCACGACGCCGCAGCAGCGTAGAAATCAGTAAAGCGCACGCCCTCGGCGGCCATGCGGTCGAGATTGGGTGTCTCATATCCCTTCGCTCCGAAACAACCAACATCGGCATAGCCCGCATCGTCGCAGAATACGATAACAAGATTCGGTTTTTCCACAGACGCCCTGCCGGAACGCTGCCCTGTGGCACTGGTGCAGCCGGGAATTGAAGACAGCGCACAAATACCAACTGCTTTGAGGAAATCGCGTCTGTTAAGGCCCTTGTTCATATTGTCCTCCATATCTTATCTTTTTTGTTTTGGTTTCTTCACGGGCCAGGGTTGGACACCACATCTCGCGGCCCAGTTTTCATACAGGTTCTTTAACTGTTGAACTTTCTGCGGATATTTTTTGGCAAGGTTATTTAACTCGGTTCGGTCGGCCTCAAGGTCATACAGTTCCCATCCGCCGGGATGTTTGGAGACGAGTTTCCACCTGTCTTTGCGCACGGCACGGTTGCCCTCATGCTCCCAGTAGAGTGCTTCGCGATCAATCGGTTTGTTCCGAAAGGCCGGTGCAAGGCTCTTGCCCTCCATCGATGTTATCTTGTGGCCTTTGTAGAGGTGAGGGTACTTTGCCCAGGCGACATCGACACACGTTGCCATGATATCGACGAGATGACCGGGCTGATGTCGCAGCTTGCCGCGTCCCTTTAGACCTTCCGGCCAGTGCACGATTAAAGGTGTTGAGATACCGCCCTCATGGACCCAGTGTTTGTAGAGGCGAAACGGCGTATTGCTTGCGTTGGCCCAGGGCCTTCCATAAGCGATATATGTGTCGGCCGGGCCTGGCATAACGCCCTTACCCGTGCGTACCGGACGTCCGTCCCGCGTGACCTTCGGCTGCATATCACGCTGCAACTCGTTTTTATCCATCGGCTTTAAGATGACCTCTTTTGATGGGTCCGGCTTGACCGGTCCTCGGCTGCCGTACTCTTCGGCACAGCCGCCGTTGTCAGCCAGGAAGAAAATCAGGGTATTGTCGCGATTGCCGGTTTTGTTTAATTCTGAAACGATGCGTCCTATGCCCTGGTCCATACAATCGACCATCGCAGCGTAGACTTCCATCCGTCGAGCGTGCCACTGCTTGTTCTCAGCCTCTTCCCACGGCGGCACCCATGAATCACGCTCCGTAATCTTCCATTTACCTTTGACAATTCCCATTTTTATCATTCGCTTATGCCGTTCGGCCCGAAGGGCATCCCAGCCTTTGTCATAGCGTCCCTTATAGCGTTCGATGTCAGCGGGCCGGGCATGCATTGGCCAGTGCGGTGAGGTATAGGCGACATACATATAGAACGGCTTGTCCGCACTTCGGGATTTGTGCTCTGCGATGAACCTGGCCGCGTTGTCGCTTATGGCGTTGGTATAGTAAAAGTCATCACCGTCCGGCGGAATCTGCGTATTGTCGCGAGTCAGCGAGCAGGGGTCGTAGAAACTGCCTGCACCGTGAATAGTACCGAAGAAGCGGTCGAAACCCCGCTGTCGCGGCCAATTTTGCTTCGGACCGTCCGGCCCGCGGTGTTTGGTTACGTGCCACTTGCCGGACATATAGGTGCTGTACCCTGCTGCTTTGAGCACCTCGGCAATGGTGACACATTTATTGTTAAGGTCTCCGCGGTAGCCGTCGTAACCTTTATCGCCCATCATGTGACCTACACCGGCCTGGTGCTGGTAAAGCCCGGTCATTAGTGATGCCCTGGTCGGACAGCAGCGTGCGGTGTTGTAGAACTGCGTAAAGCGAAGCCCCCCGGAGGCGAGCCGGTCAAGGTTGGGCGTGCGGATTTCACCACCGTAGCAGCCTATGTCTGAATACCCCATGTCATCAGCCATAATAAGGACGATGTTTGGCGGTTTCCCCTTTCCCGCAAGCGATTGAGCGGCACTTGCGCATCCGGGAACCACCAGTGACACTGCTCCCAGGCCTGTAGCTTTGATAAAATCTCTTCGGTTCATTTCAGATTTCATAAAAGGACACCTCCACGAATTTTTCTTAAGTAATCAAGTTGAGCTGATACCGCCGCTATCTGTTGAGCAGCCACTGATGAATAAATGCTGCGGTAAGCCAGACCGCAAAGCCGGCGCAAAGAACAATCCAGAGGGACAGGTGCTTGCGAAAGCATATAAAAGCCACAAGGAAAAACAAGATAGTCGGCAAGATACCCCACAAAGCCCCTTTGGTATAATCGGTCATCAGATTGAAATTGCCCGGGTTGTCCAGATACAGCCAGAGAAGCACAATTAGGCTGGTCAGGGGCATTACTGTAATCAGACCGGCCAGTGTCGGGAGCTTGTGCTTGTCAGCTATCCAAGTGCAAAAAAGGATAATGCACACGCTAATCAATAACTTGATAGCAAATCGCATTTGATGTTTATTTTTCGTGCCGTCAAATGTCTATTTAATGAACCTGATACACAGCGGATAGCGATAGTGGAGACCATTGTTGGTCTTAATTGCCGCAATCACTAAGAATACGATGTCGAAAATCATCACTGCCGGCAGTAAGAAAGCTCCAACGCACGCAAAAATAAGGAGACCTGCCACAATTTCATAAATCAGTATCGAAA
The DNA here is from genome assembly GCA_013349615.1 of Planctomycetota bacterium. Taxonomy (GTDB): domain Bacteria; phylum Planctomycetota; class Phycisphaerae; order Sedimentisphaerales; family Anaerobacaceae; genus CS2-K091. Next base: position 17,931 of record DUZJ01000029.1, read on the forward strand.
TCTGAAAGTTCACCGCCTCTTTGCCCTGCTCGTTAACAAATGTGTGTTCATCTTTCTTTATCTGCCAGATGATTAAAGGCGCGATGACGCCGCCAACGACAGGCACTATAGGTAGTAGTGCCGCAAGTCCACCAAGGTGACAGAACATTGACCACATACGGGCGTCTTTATTTATTTCTTTGCTTGCCTCGCTCGGCTGGACATTTGCAGGTTGTGCAGCATCATGGGGGGGCTCAACGCTCGCGGCGGGTTCAGCGCTGGCGGGCTGCTCGGCACCGGTTTGGCCACCGGGTGTTTCCGGGGCTTCTGGAGTTTCGTTTACTTCTGCCATAGTCTAATTCCCTTCCATTAAGGACAAACTTGTTTGAAAAACTGGTTCTTTTTTAACAAAAGCCGGCTAAAGGGTCAAGAACAAAATTTGTCCTCCTGCAGCATGATTTTCAAGCCTTACTCTAAGGACGCGGACCGGCATCGCTTACATCAATCGGTTCTATTCCGAGCTTGACCGCAGGTGAGCGGACAGCGAAGCTCACCCTGCCTTTCTCAAACTCGACAAGAAGCGGGTCAGCGAACAGATTGTCGTCCGGCTGCAATTGTTCAGAACCCGTTCGGCTGTATCTGCTCATCTTGTTTCCCTGGACCTTGCCTTCGGTGCTATACAGGATATTGTTCTTGAATGCACTCAGGGCGTTGGTATTGTCAAATACAATCTTACCCTTTGCATATACGATGTTTCTCTCAAAGACAAAATCCGAAGACCTCGGAAATGTAAATCTCGCATCCTCATCGCAAATAAAAACATTATTTCGAATAGTGTTATTTTTAGCCATGTGGTTGTGTGTCGGCCTGCCGACGCGCAGCGACAGGTTGCGCTCGACTATACAGTTCTCGGACCGCTCGTCGAGGTAGTAGGCCGACGAGCCATAGCCGCCGGTATCGGGGATGTCCCGGATAAAATTACCCCGCAGCACAAGGCCCCTGCCTGCAAAACAGTAGATACCGCCGCCGTCATGTAATTCCAGCATTGCTCGATAAATCAGATTGTTTTCGATTCGATTTCTCTCTCCGCCCCAGTTGATGGCCGTGTAAGGCGTGTCGTGGATTTCGTTGTGGCTTATCTCGTTGTCTTTGCCGCCTCCCTGGAGCCCAATCGCGCTGGGGTAGGTAAGGCCAACGTGGTGAATGTAATTATTTGTAACTACAGAGCCGGCTCCGCTGAACTTGATACCGCAGGCGCCGGTATGGTGGACGTGACATCTTTCGATACGCAGGTTGCTGCCCGAAACTTTGACACCCTGGCCGCCGACATTGAAGATTTCGAGGTCGAGAAGACGGCAGTTCCGGCCGGAGACAATAGAGACCGCTCCATCGAACCTGCCCGCGCCGAAACCTCCCGCCATCAGTGGGGTCGTCGTCACCGAGAGCGCGAGGCCGCGAATAGTTATGTTCCCGGCCGGTTTATTCCTGGTGCCCTTAATTTGAATGATGGATTCGATGGTCGGAGCAAAAACCGGCGAATCGGCTATATCCTCTCCGGGAAGTGGCCGGTACACAACTTTGCCGGCTGTGCGGTCGAGATACCACTGCCCCGGCTTCGTCATTCCCTCGCGAATGTTCCAGACAACGTACTTTTTGACGCCGAACGCACCAGGCGGATGACCGGAAGGATTGGCGAAGGTCAGGGTATGGGATTTCTCATCCATAGCGGACACACCGACCAGTGACTCGTCCCACATATGATAAACGGTCAGTTCTGCGTTGTTGATGTCCAGCCAGCCGCTGAGGTCATCAGGGCGGTATTTCAAGCTGGTCAGCTCCTCGTTGGTCGGCTTGCGCTTCCATCCGCCGCCTGTGCTGGTCATCCAGGGTACATTGAACGTGCTTTGGTGTGTGAAGAAGCCTTCTTCAGGCAGCCGGGCACGCCGGCAAAAGCGCCCGTTTACAACAAGTGCTCGGAAGTCCCACTTTCTCTGCTTTACGTTGGGTAAAGCAGCAGAGTAGAGCTTTCCGCCATCTTTTTTCCAGCCGGTAACTTTCCGCCCGCCGTAAAGATACACCTTGGCCCCGGCCGCCGCTTCTATCGTTAGCCCTGCGTCTTTGTCTGTCAGCACCAGCGTCTTGTTCAAGAAATACTGCCCGGATTGAATTATGACCTTTCGAGGTTGCTTTGTACCCATCTTTCGCGCCGCGGCACACGCAGTTGCGAGCGTAGCAAACGGGCCATCCGTCCGCTTTGCGTTGGGCGCAGGCTTCCGACCCGACCACGAATCACTGCCGTTCGGAGCAACGAAGAAAGCGCTGGTTGTAATGGTATTAGAGGCCCTCGATTCGTCCGTGCTGAGCAATGGTATAACACCCAGCAGGACGCCGGCTGTCATCAAAACAAGATATCTTTTCATCAATTTCATCCTCCTTTGGCCATTCTATTCGGCTTTTGGTGTTTTTTCTGCAGACTTTCGCAGAGACTGGCAGAATTTGCTCATCAATGTCATCGCCTCATTCATTCTTTCAGGCGAGCCGTCCATTTTTGCATAGGCGTCAACTAATTCCAACAACTCCGGGTCCGGCTCAACCTGCCCATAATGATGTGTTATGTTGACAATGGCGGCATCAAGGCCGTACTCCATTGCTTTTGCAGCATAGGCCCTGCAGACGCCGATTTTTCGGCCCGGCAAATCACGGACGCTGTTGCTTATACCGAGCGAACAGTGCACCCCTTCCATCTTCGGCTGGCTTTTGATATTCTTTATTATCTCGAACGCCCGGTATGTATAGCCCGGCACACCCGGCTCCATCGGCATATCTATCGCTAACGGAAACACGGTGGAATCGAAGAAAATCTCGCCTGGCTTAAAGCCATATTCGCCGACGGCCTTTTCAAAAATCTGGTTTGCCAGACCATAAAGCTCATCAACCGAATGCGAACCGCCCGGGCCGGTGGGTCTGTCTTCGCTGACCAAAAGGCCGATGAACGCATAGTCAAAATCCTTCTTCAGCGGCAGCAGACCGTCCATTGTATATGCCTTGACCGAATTTATAAGCGGCTGCCTGACCTGCTTTTCGGTGTTGTACCATTCTTTCAACCCGGCTGTCAGAACATCATCGTTACTGCTGTCGATGCAAATCGGCACGCCTTTACCCCATCTGCGGACCATCCTGACGTATTCGACCATCATATCAACAGTAACCTGGGGGGCATCCTCGCCAAAGGCGTCGAGATTAACTGCAATGTAATCAGCGCCCTCGGCTGCCTGCGATTCAATCAGAGCCTTGATATGCTCCAGCGGCTCACTGGGCGCAGAATAAGCGTCTGGGCCGAGTTCCGCCAACTGCGTCATTTCTTTGCCGGTCTTCGGGATTGAAGCATGGATTGATTCGCCAATAGTAATCAAGTGAGTTTTCACAATATGATAATTCCTACACAAATATTAGCGGTTCATTGTACAAAGACTGACGTCTTCTGACAAGAAACAATCACTATATTTTCACTGGCGGAACTAAGACATCCAATGTTGGTTTTAATTTCTTTTCTGCAGCAATTTTTTGGTTTTTTCCATAGGGTATTTGTCCGGGACTGTCTATGGCCTGTATTTACAAAGACTTATATAATACTTAAGTTTTTTTGGTGCTACATTGCTGCGAAGAACACCTGCCAAATCTGTCCTTAAAGGCGTTTCAGTCTTGTGGACAACCTGTTGAAAACTCAGGCTTGGTGCTCCAGTATTCTTCTGGATTTTGGGAATCGCCTTTTTGGAAATCTATGTCATTTATTAGCTGCACCTGTCCAAACCAAACAAAAACAGGAGATTGTGCCTCGCAAGTTATTTATAACAAACGAGTTACGTTTGCCGCCAAGGAACAGGTGCCGGGATTGTATCTCTTGGCCGATTTGTTAACAAACTTTATGCCAAAACTCCTCGAAATTTGTAGGATTTTCTAAGAAATTTGCATTATTAGTGGATAATTCGTAGAAAACCTCACCTCAAGGTGCAGGAAAAACGCAAATTCCCGCTGAGTGATTATCAGCAAAAGGCAGTTTTTTTTCTGCTGATTTCCGACACCCTATCGTATTCTTAGCAGCTTGACTTTAGTTATGGTCAGCGCCAAATCGCCACCCAAAATGGCAATACGAAAGTCGGTTCCGTTGCACCGGTTCATGAAGCGGCATTGTGGGAGCGTGAATTTGGCCGTTTTCCATTTGCCGGTCGTGCCGACCGGGATATTACCAGCCAGCCGAAAAGTGCCTTCATGCGAACCAATTTGGGGATTTGCGTTGTCATATTCCAGATGGAAGGACGAACAGCCTGCGTCCAGATAGATAATGGATACTGAGACTGTTTGGCCGAAAAGTTCATAAGCGAATGCATCATCTACATTGAAGTAAAGATAGCGGCTATTGTCCGAATGGGGATTGGAATCGGACACAATCGCTTCCACATTTCCGAACTTTTTGGCCTTCCAGACGCCATCGCCGCCACTTTGGCGAAGCTCCAGGCCCTTGGGTTGGCCCGGCTCCCAGGAAACAGAATTGCCATCGTTATACAGGCTGGCAGGATTAAGCTTCGTTTTTGCCCGCCACATATCTGCGAAAAGACGTGTCAGGACAATATAACTTCGAGCATACTCCCGGGAATCAGCTATATCTGTACCCTCGTGCCATTCGTTCCACGTCTCGACGTGCACCATCCAGGGCCTGTGTTTCGGATTGAGCTGCAGTGCCTTTAACCATCGCTCAATATAGGTTTTGCCGTCGTGGCGCTCGGCGACAAGCCGTGCTCTGCCCGGCACCGCGCTGTGGTCATACCCCGGGCCAAGAGAGACGGTCTGCCTGTAAATGAGCGGCCCATTTACCGCGCCGCCCCAGGAATACGTTGCATCGGCTTCGCCCAGCCAGCCCGGCTGTTTCACTATGAATAAATCTGAGCCGAAGTCCTTTTTGAATCTGCCTCTTACGTAGTCAAGCTGTTTCGGGCCCTGCTTTTTTGCAAAGGCAGAGGCATAAAGGAAAACAATCGGCTTGCCGTCCACACGCGCCCATTTCGATGGAGGAATCACGCTGAAAAAGTCGCGTATCGCTGTATAGAACCAATCTTTGCCAAAATCCGTTGTCAAATCGACGTGATAGCTGCTCCCGTTTTTATTGAAACCGTTCCATTTGAGTATTGACGTATCGTAAAACAGGCCAATCGCGGGCGGGTTCAGACCCTGCTTCTGCAAAGCACTATGCGCCTCAACCAAATGCGGCAGCCCCACAAAACTCCAGCCCTTGTACTTCCCCGGCACACCCCAGAATACCGGCATCAGGAAATCTATCCCCGCTGCAATCATATCCTGTAACTGCTGCTTATGCCAGGACATACGCTTGTAGCTGATGTCATTCATATCAGCCGGGTGGGTAGTTAGTGCGTCCGTACCATCACCGTCAATAATATGACTCTTCGTGTCGATATCGTACCAATAGAAATATGATGTTCCGACAATCGGCTGACCAAATTTGAATGAATCAGCTACTTTGTGGTCTTTGGCCTGTAATGGGAAATATTTTCCGGGCGGTTGTTTAGGCAGCCTGCTATCCGCTGCAAGGTTTCCGCAAAGTACACACAATAACAGTACCGATACAAGTTTGATTCTGAGGGACATAGCCTCCTCCTTCGTCCTATAATCTAATCGATTTGTTGCCGACTTCGCGCCGCCACGAAGTCAAAGACATCGTACAGCAGGGCCTCGGCGTGGGGGCCACTGAGCAGGCCGAACCAAGTATAGACAACACTGCCCCCGCTTTTTAGCTTGGCATAAGCAACGGCATCGCCGAGGTACTTGCCGTCACCATCATGCAATTGCAGCAGGGACGTATGTTTGGCGTCCTTGCCGGCAAAGAACGGCCTCCAGCGCTGGTCTGCCGATGTGGGAAATGGAAATTGCTCAGGTACGTGCCACAGATACCGCTGCGGCTGCACGAAGTGCAGTTTAGCATTTTGCTGCGGCCTTTTCCATGCACCTTTTATGTTCAAGCCAAACCGGCCGCTGCGGCTCACCGCCCGCCCATTTTCATCGTAGTAGAAAGGCCACGGAAGTCCGGGCAGAGCCGCAAGGCAGCCGCCTGCTCTCAAGTAGCTGACTATGGCATCATCGACGTCGCCGGTTTTATGGACGGTACGGCGATAGTTTTCCCCTGAACAATAGAGCAAAACAGGGTATTTTTGGGGTGTAAAATCGTCTCCCACCACGTTATCCCACGTCAGAACCTCCATTGCCACGCCCAAATCCAGGAGCCACCAAAAGGCCATCGAACTTGCTCCCGGCAGGACGCCGACGCGCAGTTTCCCGAACTTTTTACGCAATAGAGATTTTTCTTCAGTAGACAGCTCTTTTGGAGCTGTCTGCCGATGGACACAACGCTTTTTTGCCTTGAAGCGTTTAGCATATTTGCCGGTGAGTTCAAGGTATTGGTCTTTGTATTCCGCGGATGGCTCGATATCGCTTCCCTCGTGCCATTCGTTGAAACTGGTAATCAGTATCCAGTGTGGGTCAGCCTTGATGGCTTCTTCCCACTGGGCACGATAGAGCTTAGTGTTGTAGCGTTCCACGGCAAGGCCGGGTTTGCGGATTTTCGTGTCGTCATAGCCTGGAATCACCGTTACAGTACTTATTTTCCCCGCCTGGTCGGCCAGTTGCACCCACGACCGGTAGGTTTCAGCAGCCCACTTGCGTGCAGCGGCGGGGTTTTGCCCTCGAAGCGAGCCTGCGGTGTTATAGGTATGAACGCCGTCGAAAACGCGGGCCGCACCGTAGCTAAACTGGTCGCCGATTGCCGTAAAGCCTTCTTTATATTCCTTGTTGACCAGCTCGATGGCCTTGAGCCAGTCCGTCAGCCCAAGTTCCTGGAGAGTACGGCCATATATGAATACCACCGGCTTACCGTTGACTTTAAGGTGAGCAGGGTGCTTTCCGTATTTGCTGAGGACCTTGACGATATCGTCAGCCGCCGACTGTGGCGTCCGGGGCCTCGGCACGGTTTCGTAGTAGATACAAGCGGTAAGTCCGTATCGCCGGCATCCATCGAGAATCCTGTCCATCGCCCGGTCGCAGTAGCTGTTGTGGCCCCACCAGCTAACAATCAAAGCATCTATCCCGGCACGCCTGGCCCACTGGCAGTGCTGGTCTATCACCTTTGGGTCGTGCGAGTCATAGGCGCCGAGTGTTGGATAGTGGGTACTTGCCTGGATGTCTTTATTCGCTGCATCGACCCGGCGCCAGTGCACGGGCACTTCCTTGCCGGCACCTCCCGGCCCGTCAGGCGTACCGTACCAGGGATAATAGAAAGTCAGGACCTTTCGGGAAATTGTGCTCTCACGCAAGCCTTCGGCATTTAACGGCATACTCACTTGCAATACCATCGCCAGAGTGATAAGCACAAATAACGTTGCGGATAGCTGATTGTTCCTGTGCATTATAGTCTCCTATGTTCTCATAATTTAGTTTGGTAAATGGTTAATCCTGGAAAGCGGCAATTTTCTCCTTTATTGCCCGGCAGGCCGCCGTTGGGTCGCCGGCTTCGGTAACCGCAGCACAAACTGAAATACATTTAGCGCCGGCACTTAACACTTTTTCGACATTGGCCGGCGTGATGCCACCGATAGCAACATGCCCGATGCCGAGACGGTCAAGTTTCTCTATTCCCTGCGTAACGTAATCCAGACCGACAGCCTCGATATTCGGCTTTGTGGGTGTGGGAAAAACCGGCCCCAGACTTACATAAGTTGGCGTCTCCTTACAGGTGGCCTCCAATTCCTTGAGCGAATGTGTACTTTTGCCGATTATCAGCGGCGCCAACGCGAGCTTGCGGGCCTGCTCGATGGGCAAATCATTTTGACCAAGATGCACGCCGTCCGCACCGGCGGCAACTGCGATATCGGCCCGGTCGTTTATTACGCTAAGAACGTTGGCAGCTCTGCATATCTTGACGAATTCTGTGGCAAGTGCAAAAAGTCTATCATCGTTAGTGTCCTTTGCCCGAAGTTGAATGCAATCGGCACCACCGGCTGCGCTCTTGTGAGTTAAAGAAATGACATCCGCCGGCAAACTGCTGGTAATTATCACATATAGCCTGACCCGTTTGAACTTCTCGGCCGGCTCGCTGATAAGAATAATATCCTTTTCAAGCGTATAAGCATCATATCGCAGTTTCTCGATTGTACTCGCAACGCCGGAATCTATCGTCTGCGTCACTTCGGTGAGCGTCCGCAGCGCCTCGGTCAGGCGTTTGCAGCCGGCTGTAAAACTGCTTTGCAGGTCCGTACGCTGAAGCTGTTTATCGACCGTCTTGCCGACACCTACATCGCCGGGCGTATCTCTGCTTGCGATAAGCCGGCCGGCGTCGAGTTTATCGATAGCCGCTGAAAGCTCGTGGCGAAGCTGCTTTGCCCGGCCGGTCAGCGATGTCGAATTCAATGCGAATCGGCAAAAATCCTCGATTACGCGAATGGCCTCGCGCCCGCGATTGAAATTGGCATCGATAATTCTGTAAACCGCACGCTCCATAACGGCTTTGATTATACGCGACTGCAACGGCTATTGAATAGCAAAAAATAAATCCAAAACGTCATGGTGGGAATCTTAGTTTATAGATGATGTTGCGAAGGAATCGCTGAAATCTGTGCCGAGAGGCTGGCAGATTATTTCTTGATTTACATCTTGGCACCAGTAATATAGAATTTAGTATTGTTTTTGAAAGACTTGCCAGGGACTGGCGCCGAACAAATACAGCAGGAAAGGTAGAGTTATGGTTTGGCCAGGTGATGTCTTCAGTATAGTATTGGCCGTCGTGCTTGGTGCGGCAATCGGGATAGAGAGAGAATTCAGCGGTAAGGCAGCCGGACTTCGTACAAACGTCTTAATCTGCCTTGGCGCGGCGGCGTTTACCATAATCTCCAAACGAATGGCCGGCGAAAATGACTCGCTTACAAGGATAGCCGCTCAAATTGTTACCGGCGTTGGTTTTCTTGGTGCCGGCGCCATCATCCAGGACAGGGCCGGCGTACACGGTTTAACCACAGCGGCGACAATCTGGTTCGTGGCGAGTCTTGGGATGGCTTGTGGGGCAGGCTTGTACGAGCTGGCACTTATATTGACGCTCCTTGCATTTTTTGTTCTTGTGGGCCTTCGGCAAATACAAAAACCTCTAATGCGTCATAAGGTAAAACAAAAGCCGAAAGACGTTTTCGACGAACAGACCTGAGCCGTCCGCAATTTTGCTGCTCTGTTTAGGTGCAGGCTTTTTTTGATTGATGATTGAAAGCACAGAGGACTTTTTCAATAAGCGATCTGTATCCATTTTTGTTATGGCAGTTTTGAACAGAACTCGGAGGAGCTTTATTATGCCTGTTATCAAACTCAGTAAAAACTCAAACGCAAACATAGGCGAAAAACATTTTTTCTCTGCCCCGACATCAAGAGTCCAACGGGTACTATTGGCTGTCTTAATAGTCATCATGACGCCGTTTTCGGCTTCCGGCAAAACGGTGGCCGAGTGGGACTTCAGCAAAGGAGCTCACGGCTGGACAGCAAATAGCAGGGTGGAAAATCTGCGTTCCTCGGCGCAGGGCCTGATTGTCAAATCAACAGGAGAGGACCCGTGGATAGAAGGTCCGCCGGTGGATTTGCCAGCCGACAAGATGGTCAGAGTAAAGATACGCATGAAATCGAATGCAGACCAACATGCGGAGCTTTTTTACGGTAAGGCGTTTCGAGCCGGACGTTCCGTCCGATTCACTACCCGAAACGACGGCCAATGGCACGACTATTCCCTTATTATCCGAGAAAAGCTGGGCCCAGGGACACGTTTTCGCCTCGACCCGTGTACGGGTAAGGGAGAAATTGCGGTTGCCTTCATCAAAATTGAGTCGCTAAGCGAAATGGTTGCTCCACCATTGGGAAAGCCAAAAAAACCTGACAAAACGCAGCGCGGTCCCGTATCGGTCAAATCCGGACAGCTTGAATTTGAGCATTATGGAAAGAGATGGGGAAACTTTGTTTTCAAAGTGGACGGCGTGGAAATGGCTGCGGGATACGAGGGCGAGCTGATCGGCCTGTTGTTTTACGACCAGCCCGAATGGCTCAATCTCAAAAATGCAAAAGCAAAAGTTATTTTTGACAGTCGCTCTCAAGGTAGAGAATTCATAATCAAGGCCGTTATTAAAGACAGCAGAGGTGGCAACTGGCAGATACAAAAACGTATAACCGCCGGCAGACAGCAAGGCACGATAATAGTAGAAGTCGAAGTGAAAGTAGATAAGGATAGGGACATCCTCAACATACCGTGGCTGACACTCTTTCCGGGGCTCGGCACTTTCGGCGAAAGCAAATACCAGGGCCTGTTCGCCGGCGTAGAGTACCTCTGTGATGAGCCCAGCAGCAGTGACGCCGACATAGCCAAGCCGAAGCATGTCCGCCGTGTCCCCGACCCGGTCAAGATGACGTTTCCCCTTATGGCAATTGCAAATAACGGCAATTATATCGGCCTAATCTGGGAGCCGTCTGATATGGTGGCGGCAACATTCGATTCGCCGGACAGAATTTACGATTCGGGCGCCCACGTTATGGCACTGTCGGCGCCCGCTGTGGGAGAGCTGCGTTTTGAAAATGAGCTTTTTGCCCATAGCCCTTTCAGACTCGAAGCGAACAAGCCGTTGAAAGTCTCTATGCTGATAATCGGCGGTAAGGGGAAAAGCGTTGTCCCTGCGGTCAGGCATTACGTGGATATAAAGGGACTGCCTGACCTGCCCGAATTCGAGGGAGGCTTCGGCGCTGCCGTCAACCTGCTTGCTCACGGCTGGATGGATTCTGAAATCAATAACAACGGCCTTTTCAGGCACGCGGTCTGGGGTGACAGTTTCGGGCCAACTGCAGCCGCCGATGCCGCGATGTTCATCGACTGGCTCGCAAATCATACCAGCGATGCTCAACTCCGCGCCAGACTCGAAACTGGCGAGGAAGAGGCACTGAACAGAATCCCCTCGGCACAACCTTTCTCAAGTGCCGTCTCGCACGTGCGCCTGCCGACGGCTCCTTTAATCTTTGGACGCGCTTATGAATACGTGCGGCACCGACATAACGAGTCTCTGCGGCTGCTCAGGAGCTTTGAGGAAAATGGTATAAAACTCTATCGGCCGGGCAGAACGGACTACTCAAAAACCCATTTCGCAAAACATGCTAATGGTCTTTCAGGCCGGGACATGGTCAGAATTCTTGAAGGTGCGGCATTATCGCCTGATGAAGAACTCATTAACAAAGCTCTCGAGCTGCTTGATAAACAGACCGTTCTGTATGCGGACACCGTCCCTCGTGGAGCACAAACCTGGGAGGTGCCCCTGCACACACCGGACATATTGGCCTCGGCCCACATGATTAAGGCTTACGTTCTCGGCTATATTATTTCAGGAAAAGAAAAATATCTCGAACAGGCGCGCTATTGGGCGTGGACAGGCGTTCCGTTCGTTTATCTTTACCCGCCCACATCCGGCGAAGTGGGTCTTTATGCAACGATACCAGTCCTGGGCGCGACCAACTGGCAGGCGCCTTTGTGGATTGGGCTTCCCGTGCAATGGTGCGGCCTTGTTTACTGCTCCGCTTTGCACCTGCTAAGCGAATACGATGCGGAAGGCCAATGGCAAAAAATTGCCAAAGGAATCACGACTGCCGGCCTGCAGATGACCTGGCCGGTAACAGATAAGAAGCGTCAGGGATTGCTGCCGGATATTTTCAATTTGCGGCAGCAGATAAGCGCGGGTCCCGCCATAAATCCGGGGACGGCCCAGGCCCATTTAGCCGAGCTTTATGGGAGAGGCAAAATATATGATATGAAGAAACTCCGTAATCGCGGCTGGTTCGTTCATACGCCTTGCGTGATAAGTGACATTCGGGAAGACAGGGGTGGAGTTACTTTCACAGCGGATGGATGGCGTAATAAAACCTACTATGTGCTGATTTCAGGCATTGAAAAAGAACCGAAGGACGTCGGCGTGCGAAAAGTTTTTCAGATATCGACCGAACCGTCTCCTTTCAAACCCGCTAAGAAAGAGTTTTACAGCGAACACGGCTATCTCATAATCACCCTGAAGGCAAAATCGCAAATTCGAATCAGATAAAATACGCTATTCGAATTTAGCCTCGTCACGCTCGGGTTTTGTCTGCGAGATTACTTGCCCCGTTACCTGTGGCAGAGTTAGAAGTCTCGCATTTTTGCGGTTTACGCCCTTCTATGGAATTTCTAACGGGGCTTGCATCTGAGGAAGCAAGCAGCTATTATTACCGCATAGTGTCCAGTTATGTTATTCTAACGCCGGTTAAGGGAATCGTAGAATGTCGCTATTTCGTTCGCCACATAATCCTATAATTGGGCCGAAGGATGTTAAGCCTTCCAGCAAAGACTTTGAAGTCATCGGCGTTTTTAATGCCGGCGTTACCCGTTTCGATGATGAGGTCATTTTGCTTCTTCGAGTGGCCGAGCGCCCGATTAGTACACACCCGGACATCGTGTTAGCCGGCGTTTACGATGTCGCCCTGGGTGAAATCGTCTTGAAAGAGTTTTCGAGAGATGAGCCGGAGAACGATTTTTCCGACCCGAGGTTAATAATAAGGCCTGACCAGACATATCTGACATCGATTTCACATTTGAGGCTGGCACGCAGCGCCGACGGCATCAACTTTGATATTGAAGATACGCCTGCTCTTGGCCCGGCAAATGATATTGAAAGCTTTGGCATTGAGGACCCACGGATTAGTCTTATTGACGGCACATACTATATTACTTACGTTGCGGTTTGTCCTCTTGGGGTAACAACCTGCCTGGCGTCTACGAAGGATTTCAAGTCCTTCCAGCGTCTCGGCGTTATCTTCTGTCCGGAGAACAAGGACGTTGTACTTTTCCCCGAACGAATTAACGGCAAATATTATGCCCTGCACAGGCCGGTTTCGCCCCTGTTTAAGAAGCAGGACATCTGGCTCGCGGAGTCGCCCGATCTGAGATGCTGGGGAAGTCATCGGTTTCTGTGCGCCCCTGATGAAAACCGCTGGGACCAGATAAAGGTCGGCCCAAGCGCAGTGCCTTTTAAGATTGAGCAGGGATGGCTGGAGGTTTATCACGGTGTGGGCCGCGACAATCGCTACTGCCTTGGGGCAGTGCTTCTGGATGCCGGCCGGCCATGGAAAATTATCGCAAGGGGGGAGAAACCAATTTTCCAGCCGCAGGCCGATTATGAGACAAGTGGTTTTTTTTCAAATGTGATATTCACCTGCGGCCTGCTCTTTGAAGATGATAAGCTCAAGATTTATTATGGCGCCGCCGACACTACTATTTGCTATGCGGAGCTGTCCCTGGAAGAAATCCTCGACGGTTTGAATTTATAAATGTAGCGTTCACCCCGTTAGAAATTCCACAACGTGTAAGCTGATACGCCGGGCTAAGATTTCTAACGGGGTTCACGATATAAGATTTTTCTTTCCGGTCGTTAGTCCTTGTCTTTGGAGCGTTCCGACGATTGAGCTTTGAAGAAACCTTTCTTTTTGCAATACTGATACAGGAATGAAACAGCTATCAGTGCTCCTCCTAACACTATAAAGCCCGCAATCCGGTAGACACTTTCTACAGTACTCATATCGTATGTAAACACTTTCAGCAAGGCAAGGGTGAAAAGGCCCAGTGCTATGTATCTGAGCGTAACAACTTTTCGCCAGAAGCCTATTACCATCAAGGCGACCGCGTAGAGTGCCCACATAACGGATATGTACATCTGGGCTAAGAATTCCCAGTTTGTAACCGGCTCCGGCCCCCGGCCCCGATAATACCAGTACAGGTAGATTTCCCCCGTCAGCAGAACCCACAAGAGAAATACGGCAGTTAGTGAAGACAGCAAAGCGAGGTACTGTTTTTGTCGAGCTTCTTTTTCGTAACGCTCGAGCAGATAGGCGGATGTCGGAAGTGCTGAGACGAAAATGAGTGCGATGATGAACGTAGGATTAGCGAAGATAATGAACGGTTCGCGATGGAAACCGAAGAAGAAAATCATTACAAATACCGAACCGACTCCGGCAAAGAGCAATGCGAAGGTTTTGCATATCTGTCCTCCCGGGCTGAATGGCCGTGCGGCAAAGGCCAGCATCGATGCGGTCAATATGACAGTGAATCCCTCGGAAAAATACTGATAGTATGGAGTGTTCAAACGTTCGCCGAGATTCAGGACTATATGATGGTGCCATTCCATCACACAGGCGGCAAATAATGTCAGGACAAAGCCCATGTGGAGCAATTGTGTAGACGTTTCACGCTGGCCAGCATCCAGATGCCCGGCTCGCCGGTAGATAAGATGGAACAGATAAAAGGCGACACCCACAAAAAGACAGGACACAAAGGGTATGTTCAGAATGATATCAAAAGGTTCCGAGTGCAGAGGCAGCTTAGTGAGGATGGCCAGACCACTTAACGCCAGGGCGACAAAAGAAGCGATTCTTGTGCACTTACTGTCATATACGTTACCAATAAGAGCAAGTATTACTGCTTGGGCGGACCAGGCCATCACCGCTGCATATATTTTAAAGTACAGCGGTATCGCAACTGTTATACAGAACAAGCCGATTGCCAGAAAGGTAACCTGCAGTCGCAGGTCAGCTCTGCAGCGTTTTCTTATCGCTTGCATCATTACCAGATGTGCAATAGCCATCGCCAGTACGCACAGCGCGAGTGCGTTTTTATGGTCGACATACAAAATCCTGTACAGATAGTAGGATACAATCGCTGCATTTGCCAGCGTCAACAATGGCGCTTCCCTTTGGGCGATAGTCCTTTTAACCAGCTCATAAAGGGTTGGCAGTATCAGGAATATGGTAAAGAACACAGCCAGCCAAACAAGTGCGACTGCCAGTTGCCCACGACCGGCAGGTACATAGAACTTTTCGAACCACCTCGTGTAAAGAATAAAGGTTCCTGTAAGGGCGAGGATATTGACCGCACGCCATTTTCTAAAGAACGAGCATAACATCGTCCCAACGCTCAGAATAGAGACGTAGGTAAACAGCGCAAATGGCCGGTTTACAGGTATTGACAGGATTACAGGAGACAGGAATCCGCCGAGAAGCGCAAGGAAAGCCATCACTATCTCATCAAGGCCGACCGCATACAGAAGCGCCGCCGCGGTTATAATTATTGAAAGGGCGAAAGCAGGGGTCGAACCAATTAATCCATAAAACCCATAGGCTGAAAACACTGCGGCGTAAAGTATGGCAAAACCCAGCGCAGTAACACCCTTGGCAACAATGCCATAGCCGCGCAATCTGGTTAATTCGCCCACGCTGATTGCCAGAAGACCGGTAATCGTGGTTATGATAACCCTGCCGATTTCCGTTACCCAATGTTCGTAAGCGTATTTCAGGAAGAAGCATATTCCCACGATAAATGTTATGATACCGACGATGTTGACCCATTTGGTTCCGATACGCTGTTCAAGAGACGATTTTGTAGCTTTAACTTTTTGTTTAACTTCTGCATCGCTATCTGCAGGTTTTTTGCCGGACTGTTTGGACTTGTCCCCGGAAGCAGGGGAAGAGTTTGGTGGCATTGCAGCTTCGGGTGGATTCCCCTCAACCGCCGGTGTTTGTTCGCCAACGGCCTGCTTCTCTTTGGCAGGCGGTTCTTTCGGCGTTGGTGGTTCCGATTTTGCGCTTGCCTGTGGCGGCTTGGGTGGGGGCAATTCAGCCTCGGTTGCGTGGCGGGGGGGTTCGGGTTGCTGGGGCGCGGCGGAATCCAGTCTCTTTTCTATGCCTTTGAGCCGGTTATTCATCCTGATGACAATGAAAAATATTATAACCGGCAGAAGAAGTGCTGACATTAGTATAACCAGTGCAAGAAATGCTAACATTTCCATTTCTGTTGCCTCCTGAGTAAAGAGAAGAAAAGCGGTTTTATTGGCAACAATGTCATAAGCATTTAATTCAATAATGCCGAAATAACAATATAAAATTAGTCTGAATGGCTCGGTAAATCAAGAGTAATTATGTGCTTGTCTCGCATTGCCGCAAGGTCAGCCGGATAATGTCACAAAAATAGGTATCCTCTTGCCATTTGCGGGCACTTTTAGTATTTTGACGCGTTATGGATAACGAACGTTCGCAATCCAGTTCCAGTCTCGCAAGCTACTTGTCTATTCGCCGCTTGTATAGTTTTTTAGCTGCCCGCCCCTATAGCATCATTATGTTTGGTGCGCTCTTTTGCACCCTGGCCGTAAAATTCTTTCATTCCTGGCGTAACGACCTGGTCAATGAATACGGTGGATGGATTCTTGCCGATATATCGGTGCTGTTGGGAATCGAAGTTATCCTAACGTTGGTCTGTTTTGGCTGGCCTCGCAAATTAGTTGTCCGCATAACCACCGTTTTTGCTGCTATTGTATGCACATGGTCGGTTATGAATGCCGGCTGGCTCATAAGAACAGGAAGACAAATCCTGCCCTCGGTCCTTTTGTCGTTAATCCGCGACCCCTTAATCGCACTGGGTATGGTCGGCGTTAATCTTATAAAGATGCCGAAGGCAGCCGTAATCCTGCTTGGCCCAAGCGCAGTTGCTCTTACCTTTTTCTTTTATGTTTTGGCAAAGCCGAGGCTGCCGGCTTACAGCCACAAACGCTTTATTAAGAGAACGATTATTTGTATCGTCATTATCCTTACCGCAGTTTCGCTTCGAGATGTGGTTGTAAGGCAAAGCTCATCACAAACAATTTCTGAAGAGATGCGTTATAATTGTCACTTAAGAGCGATAACAAGCCTTTTTTTCTCCGGTACCGGGCAGTTAGCTAAAGCTGATTTTGAAAATGCCAAACGTAGAATACCCGCTTTTGACCAGGTACAAATTGACATGTCACCCCGCTCGCAGCGGATAAACCATAACGTAGTTATAGTTGTACTTGAGGGAGTTCAGTACAGGTACACTTCGCTGGCAGAGCCCCAAAGTAACCTGACACCATATCTTGCATCTTTGGCCGGGCAGGGTGCCGAATTTATAAATGCCCGCTCGACACTTACCCACACCACAAAGGTATTGTTTGCTTTATTGACCGGCAGATTTCCTTCCGCATCCCAGGACATTGCCGAGACGGTTCCCGCTGCAAAGCCCTATGCCGGCATCGCAACGATTCTAAAGAAGAATTTGAATTTTCGGACCGCGTTTTTTCAATCGGCCAAAGGCAGCTTCGAAGCCCGGCCCGGGTTGGTCTATAATCTCGGCTTCGATAAGTTCTGGACAAGAGATGATTTGAACGACCCCAACGCCTTTATCGGCTACCTGGCCTGCGATGAGTTTTCAATGTTACAACCAATTAGCGAATGGATAAAATCTGAGCAAAGACCATTTTTTCTGACGGTTCTTTGCTCGGTTACCCACGACCCTTACGAGGTCCCCGAGTGGTTTGCCGAGCCGGCCAAAGAGCCGGTAGAGCGTTATCGACAGGTGATTTCTTATACCGACAAATTTATAGCTGCACTGGACGCCGAGCTTGGAAAGCTAAATCTCGTGGACAACACTATTTTTTGTGTTGTCGCAGACCACGGCGAAGCGTTTGGCGAGCACGGCCTGCTCGGCCATGAACGAATAGCCTTCGATGAGGCCTTGCGCATACCATGGATTATGAGGGCCCCGTCTTTGGTTAAGCCGAAAAGCAAGGTTACAGAGCCGGTCAGCTCCATCGATTTAGTCCCGACACTGTTAACTCTGTTTGGCTTCGATACCAACAGCGTTGGTTTTGACGGTACAGATGCGCTCGGGCATATTCCCGATGACCGCCCGGTATATTTCTCCGGCTGGATGCAGCAGGGTCCCGCAGGTTTTGTAGAAGGTAATCGCAAGTACGTATACAATCCGATGGACAAGAAGGTCAGTGTGTATGGCCTCAGCAGCGACCCATTTGAGTTAGTTAGAATCGAGCTGGCTGAGCAGAAGGCTCAGGAAATTGCCGATGACATTATTGCCTGGCGGAAAAACAGCATTTTTCGGCTCGACCGGAAGCGGACCGGCAAGAAGGTGCTCTTTGACTCCTGGCTTTG
Organism: Planctomycetota bacterium; assembly: GCA_013349615.1. Classification (GTDB taxonomy): domain Bacteria; phylum Planctomycetota; class Phycisphaerae; order Sedimentisphaerales; family Anaerobacaceae; genus CS2-K091. Next base: position 36,018 of record DUZJ01000029.1, read on the forward strand.
TCGCTGGACCAACAGGGTTTCCTCGGTCAAATATCGCAGGAGAGAGCGCAAGTAATCTGTCTCTTTTGTGCATACAATCCTTTATCAAGCCATCTTCGCATATTCTGTCAATGTTCTGCATTTGTTCATTTTGGTCACAGATACGTTGTTTTTTGTAAACATCAGGCAAATCCTTCTGTCATCTAACACTTTACGGGCACTAAATATGTAAAAATAGGATGTTTGGGTACAGTTGACGTTGATAAAAGACAACGCGTTGTTAAAATGTGACATCTGCCGGTTATTGAACCTGAAACGGCATATAAAAACGTAAGTGTTTTTGATGCGACCTGTTAGGTGAAAGTGCCGATGTCTTTTATTTTTATTTTTAGTTGTTGGCATATTCTTTGCAATTTAATTCGTTTTGCCCATAGGGTAACGATATTGGGCGGAACATCCTAAAACCTAATAAAAAACGAGGAGGAGGAGATGGGTCCGCCCGATTTCGGAAGATTCCAGAATCGGTGTTGCCGGTACTGAAAATTTGGCAGAGCCGGTTTTGTTAACAATATACGGGGTCGTACCGGAGGAGGGACGACCCCATTTTTCTTTGCGCAAAAACTCCTTAAGTAACCAAACGACTTACACCAGCCGTTAATCGTCAAACGCATCCGCATTTTTTGCCTTTGAAATAGGTTCGACCCTTCGACTACACTCAGGGCAGGCAAGCTCACTGCAAATTGGGTTTGTTTGGGTTTGTATTGGGTTTGTTTTGGCATTTTATTGGCTTTAATTGGGTTTGATTGGGTTTGAATTGGCTTTGTATTGGGTTTGTTTTTCCCGCGTTGACCAAGTGTCTTTTTTTCATAATCCCTTGTTAATGCTTTAGTTACGTTCATTTGGGCTTTTCGGAAATTGGGTTTGTTTTGCATAAAATGAGCGATTTGTAGTGCGCTCTCTACAGTTGTAGAGGGGAAATTAG
>DUZJ01000030.1 GCA_013349615.1 Planctomycetota bacterium
AGAGCTTACATTATATTCAAGTCTATACGCATGTCAACCCAAAAATCAACATAAGTACAAGAATTAACAATGAGTTATGATATTTTTTTGACAAAAAACACTTTTGACGCTGGCATCAATATTATAGCTGTCACCTATTCGGCAATATTCCTATATTCGGTGAATTCTTATATTCGGCAATATTCCTATATTCGGCAATACTCCTATATTCGGCAATATTCTTACTCAACTTAAGATGACACACCCACGAACATATTTTTTATTCAAACTTGGGTGTTTTTCCCGGACTCCCATCGATTCACAATTGTTCTGAGTCGTAATCCCATTTACTACAAATACTTATGGGACTCCCATCTCTTACTTCAGGCTTCTGATTTGGGCCCAGGTGAAAAGTCTCTCTGCTATCTCAAGAGGATTGGCGGGAAAGCGAAACCAAGCGAACAGCTAAAAAGCGGCTATTCTCCCGCATTTCAAAGAGCCCTGTATCCGTCTTCAACTCTTTCGGCAGTATATCCTGTATTATTGTTTGCCGCTCAAAACACATTTTTTTTCAAGAAAATAGTCCTTTTGCTCCGATAACACATCTGGTATATAGATAAAAAACGGCAGTTAAAATAGTATTATCGGTGCTCTCCCTTCGACAGGTTCAGGGCATATAAAAAAAGTTGACGGTGTAGTTAGAGTCCCATATAATAATTTCATAAAAAGGCCTTTTGAAAATTAGTAGCTCAGTAAGTATTGCTGCGCTATCCATTGATATATGAGCCGGTTCGCTCACAAGAGGTATCGAACCCCATATATTGGACGTGGATGCAATACCAGCAATGGACTGCGGGAGCCTGTTAGAGTTTCTTTTCAGTTCGATAGAAACGTATAGGAAGATTCAGCCCAGTTGGTTATCCCAATGGATGGCAGGCTGGGTTTTTTATTTACAGGAGATAAACCGAATGGGAGTAATTGGATTAACATTATTGGGTGTGGTTCTCGGTGCGGCTGGAGCTGAAGTTCTTCGCGCAAAGAAACCGGAACTAATTGAGAAAATCGAAGATGCGGCAAAACGTTTTGTAGATTCGGTTTGTCCATCAAAATCGGATTCTATTGATGAAAAAACATAAAAGTAGATAACGTTTTCTTTTTTCCGGAGAAAAAAAAGAGAAAGGAAATGCCATGTTAAAGAGTTTCGGAATCCTGATAGGCGGAGTGTTTATCGGCGCTGTTGGTGTGGAAGTTGTTCGTAAGAAGTACCCCGAATCTCTGGAGAAGCTATATGCAAAAAGCTGTGAGACGGCGTCGGGTGCAAAAGAGGCATTCAAGAAGGGCTATTCTAATGCTGTCCAGCCGAAGCCGCCCGCACAGGCAAGTGCCTGATAATCAACCGGGGCGTCTCTGTGAGCCCCGTTAGAGGCCAGAAGGAAAAAGGCTCTAACGTGGTGAGGGTGTTGAATACAAATGAAATTTGAATGAAGGAGAACTGCGTATGGCCGCACGACAGAGCCAGAAAGTTGAACCTCCGAAAGTCATTGGAGCTATATCCAAATTTGTCGGCGCTTTGGTTGGAACCGCAGTGGTTACGGGCAAGCGAATCGTTAAACCCCCTGCGCAGACAGACAAGAAGCCTTCGGCCAAGCCGAGAAAAAAATCCGTACGGGCCCGGAGCCAGAAAAGGAAAAAGAAAAAGCAGCCGTCAAAAGAAAGTGCCAAAAAGTAAAGAAAAAAGTACAGGCCCTACGGGCAAGAGTACAAAATCCAGGAAGGGACCTGCACAATCTCCGGCAAAAAACAGAAGCACCAAGCCGTGGTTTCTTAAAATGGCTTAAAAAGCTTAAAAAGGAGTTTAAGACAATGTGCTGTGGCAATGAAGAACTTTCGGGCATTACGGTAAGTATGTCCAGGGGTGCCGGGACTTGTGTAGGAATGGCAGCGGCAGCCGGTAAAAAAATTACCGGCGTTGTGACCAGAGGTGTGAAGGCAGCAGGACATTTGCTTAGCCGGCCTATCGATACACCAGAACTGATTGCAGCCGAGCAAACTGAACCTATTTCCGAGGGACTTGACATTGAAGGCAGAGAAGCGCGGTCAGAGCAGGAAGAACCGGCCAAATCTCTGAACAGTGCATCGGAATCGGACCTGGCCGCAGCCCGGCGTGAGTTGAAAAAAGCACAGAGAAATGCAGAGAAAGCACATTCTAAACTCGTATCGAAGCTTGGCAATCTAAAAGCAGAGAAAGAATCGTCGATCTCTGAACTGAAACAGGTGAGAAACCAAGCCAATGAGACATCTGTTCGCCAAGCTGAGCTGAAGACGCGGGTAGCTGCATTGGAATCCGACCTTGCTGCTGCCCAACGTCGGTTAGAAATGCCTCACAAAAAAGAAGCCGAAGACGCAAAGTCTCAGCCGCCATCCGAGATGAGCCCTGCTCAAACAGAGCAAGAGGCTGAGTTACCCAAACCGGTTGAAGAGGTTGTAATAGGAGCAGGCGAAGAAAAGATTGGTTCCTCAACAAAAACTGCTGTGCCCCATTTTGATAAGGAGGTAAGTGTAAAATCCAAGGAACAGCCATCTCAGGCTGCTTCTGAGATTGAGATGCCAAGTCCTGCTGCTGTGACGGACGAGCAAGTTCAGGCGGCTGTTTTTGACAAGGCAACCGATAAGATACTTTTCGCCAAGGCCGTTTCTGATATTGTAAATCAGGATGTTCCTGTGCGATTAGATGCCGTGAAGACAATGGCTGGTATTGGTCATGAGTTATCAGTCAAAGCTCTCGTCGCCCAGGTGGCGTCCGACCCATCAACACAAGTACGACAAGAGTGCATCAAGGCCCTGACAGCACTGGAGATGAAGGAATCACTCCCTGCTGTCGAACGTGCTTTGACGGATGAGTCAGGTTCTGTCCGCCTGACTGCTGTGTGGGGCTTATACCATTTAGCCGGGCCAGAAAGTGTCCCTGCCCTTATACGTATGTTTGCCGATAAAGACGAAGAGGTCCGGCGTAGAGCCGCCACTTGTATCGGCTGGCTGGGTAAAGGCAGATTTGCGGCAGACTTAACTATACTTCTGGATGACGATAGTGTTTTGGTTCGCCGGGCAGCAGCAGAGGCAATGGGCAACCTGAACAATAGTCAAGTGGTTTTGCCCATGATTGAACACTTGAAAGACCCAGACAAGGCAACAAGGAAGGTTGTTCTTTGTGCCATAGAAAAAATAACCGGCAAGAAAATAGGGGAATCCTTCCCAGGAAATGAGGCAGAACTTGACCGGCTGATTGCACGGTGGCGACAGTGGTGGGAGGAAGATATGTTAAATTGATTGGGCTGAACAACAAATTCGTCTTATGGTTCTTGCCAAAGAGAGTTACTAATTGAGAGCCTTGCTGACAATAAATTAAGGAGGTCATCTGATGCCAAAAAGTCGGAAACAAAAAACAAGTGTAAAGAAAAAAAAGAAACCAAAACCGCAAAAAAAGAAGACGACCGCAAGGAAGAAAAGAACCAATAGGCCTCTTTTAGAATCGACCGCAGACCAGGAGGCACCCAACACAGTTGCGGTAAACAGCAGCATAGAAGACTTGGCTGATGCTTCTGAAGAGAGGGCCGGTATCATCTCCATTGCCAAGAGTCTCGAAGGACAAATCGTGACAGCATTTAAGCTAAAAGAGGTTCTGGAAGCTGAACTTGATAAGGCCCAGAATAGACTTGCAGAAGAGCTGGATGCCCGCACTCAGTTAGAGGTGCAGGTCAAATCACTCGAATCACGTGCTGCTCTGGCCGAGCAATTACGCGAAGACATCTCCTTTGTCGAAGAAGAACGGAACAAGTTTGCCAACCTGCTCGCCCAGATTCAGCCACAACTTGAGGAGGTTACTGCCGAGCGGGATTCGCTTGCTGAGAAGATGGCTTCTGCCGAGAAGGATGTTAAGAAAGTCCAAGGCGAGAAAACGGCTCTTGAGGCCCAGGTGATGAATCTCAAGGACAATATCACCGATTCCGACCGCTTACAGAAGAAACTTGCGGAAATAACCGAGGCCCATCGGGGTTCGCGTGAGCAGGTTGATGACCTGACGAGGCGTCTGGAAGCGACGACGGCATCGAAGAATGCCCTTGAAAGAGAGCTGGCCGGAACCCATCAAAACGCGCGAACTCTTCGAGTGGAAGTGGAAGAGCTTCGAGAAAAAGCTATTGTCTCCGACAATCGAATAGCCGATTTGTGTATTCAGCTCGAAGGCGAAGCCGCCACCAATCGAGAACGTATGGCGGCCAATACAATCCTTGAAAACGAAATTAAGATGTTGAATGTTAACTATGAGGCTGCCAAGAATGAAGTCGGTACATTCAAGAAAGCCCTGCGGGACATACGCAGTGAGATGACCCAAACCAGCGGTCGTGTCCGCCAGAGGCATTTTAAGCCAAAAAAGAAGACTAAATAGCCGCCCTTGAAGATGCTTATATATGGTATAACAAGTATTTGAAAAAAATTGCATATCAGGATTCAAAATGATGCTCGGTGCGTATAGAGAGAACCTGATTTATTGTTCATGGGTAGAATGATAATGTGGAAATTGTAAATGTGGAAATTGTAATATTCCTCCCGCTTTTGTAATTTTTAACATCGCCACTTATCAGGGGATTTTTCCCCATCCGTTATTCCTTTTTACAACATGCCCATTTTTGCAGAGACAGACCTCCGGCGGTTTTCAAGCGAAAACCTTAAAATCAGTGTAATGCCATATTTTGCAAGAACTTGCAGAACACAAGAATTTCCTCGCCAGAGAAGCAGGTTGTGCAAAATGTGTAAAATGTTGCAAGTCTCCGCCTGGAATGGACCTACGGCGATATGCTTAAGGCTGAAAGCATTTCCTGCAAAATTCTTAAAAAAAATGCAGACAAAATTGTTTTTTTTGTTGACAGACTCAAAACTTGCGGTTAGTTCTAAAACGCGAATGAAAAACTAGCTCAGCGGATGATGCTTGGCTGTCCATTGATATATGAGTAGCCTCATATATCGGTCGTGGATAGAGTACCAGCAATGGACTGCAGGAGTTTTTTGGAACTTCCCCAGTTCAATGAACCAAAGTATGATGGTTTGACCCAACTGGTTATCCAAATGGACGGATAGCCGGCTGGGTTTTTTTTATTCCCGAATGTTAGCTCGGCGATTGTCGGGTGAAAACTTTAATAATTCCGGGTTTTTTGCGGAAGCTTAAAACAAAACGCCAAAGTTTCTGCAAAACGAGTTTGTGCAAAACGTTTAAGGCCAAGCAAGATACTACTGCAGCCGACAGGGACGGAGTGCAGAGTAATTTCAACATTCAGGTTTTAGCTGATAAAAGGGAAATTTAATGAGCGCCACTTCTGGTACGCGGAAAGAGAACGTTAAAGGTGATGGAAGTAAGCAGCGGAGCGGTTATCTGACAACAACCGAGTTTGCCAAGCTCTTCGGGGTTTCGCGTTTCACTATTATCAATTGGGCCAAACGAGGCAGGATTAAATCAATAAGGACTGCCGGAAGGCATTACCGGATACCGGCATCGGAAGCTTTATCCCTGCTTAGAACCTTCGAAGAGAAGAAAGAGACGAGCAGCGATGAGGAATGTAGAAATTGTTTATCAGACGATGAAGAAAATAAGCACCAAAAGGGTAAAAGGGAAAAATTTCTGTATAACTTCGGCTACGGTATTGGTCGTGGTGTACACATCTTGAAAGAAAGGAGATGACATGCTTAAGACTTTAGGAATTTTGATAGGCGGTGTGTTCGTCGGTGCTGTAAGTGCAGAAGTTGTTCGCAAGAAGTATCCGGACACCATGGATAAAATGCGTGCAAAAGCCCGCCAGATAACCTCGGAGGCGAAAGAATCCTTCAAAAACGGATATCAGAATGCTACGAGAGCCAAGCTGTCTACCGCTTAGATTTTAGTGGACGGCCTGCAAGGTTCGAGGCCGTTGGTGTATTAATGACAGTTGTCGTCGTGTAGATGCCACAGGGAGGAAATCAGAGCCCCTGAGTGGAAGGTTAGAACAATGAAGAACGAAAAATCAGAATATGTCGGAGTTGTCGAATCAGTATCGCGAATTGCGGGAGCCTTTGTCGGAGCATTGGTGGTTGGCTGCAAAGAAACGGCAATCCGCGTCAAAGAATACACGGGCCCAAAACCGGAACCTGAGGCGTCAACAAAGGTTTCTGAGAAACCTGTAAATAGTCTGTCAGAAAAGAAAACCAGCCGTGCGGTGAAAGTGAAGAAAAAGACGACATCCAGACGGGCCAAGGTAAAGAAAAAAGTGGAAGAGCCGAAGAATTCGAGCCGCGGCCAAAGTCGCCATCCAAGATCCAGGGCATCCGCAGAAACAAAGATTACAGTTGAAACACCTGAAACTCAAGGGCCGAGAGCTGAAGCAGAGCAATCGAGTGGTAATTCCTCCGGCAAGAAAAGTGTCGAAGCCGATTAATTAGTATCTGTTGCGGAAAGCGAAAGCCGACAATGTCACTCCTGCAAAAGCAGGGGCCTACCACCCAAAAACAGGATTCCCGCCTTCGCGGGAATGACAAATGCTGTTTCCGCAACAGGAACTAATTAAGGAAATCGCGGAATTATGGAAAAGGACAAAGCAAAGGTCGTAGAAATCGTTGGGACCGCATCCGAACGTGCGGGCAATCTTGTTGGAACAGCAGCAGCTCTTGGCAAAAGAATCGCAGGGGTTGCTGCTGGTGGTGTATCGGCTGGAAAGGGAATGCCTGGCTTAGCTGGTGAAGATACTAAAGGCGTGCCGGAAAAGAAATCCAACAGCACCAAGGCGGTCGGGTCGAAGTCTGACCTTGCCTCGGTCCGGCGGCAGTTAGTAAAAAAAGAAAAAGAAAAGTCTCAACTCGAGTCTCAGCTCGAGACTCTGCAGAAAAAAAACAATTCCCTGATTTCCGAACTGGAACAAGCCGTTAGTGAAGCTAAAGAAATAACAGCCGGCGAAGGTGTGGTAAGGGCGCGAGCGGCTGCACTGGAATCCGAACTTAATGCCGCTCGGCAACAGTTGGAACAAACCAACAACAAAGCTGACAATACAAAAGGTAAAAAGCCTCCTGCGAGGACCGGCTCTAAAGCTAAGCTGGAAGCTGACCTTGCAGCAACCAGGCGACAGAAGCAAGAAATACAGGACGAAACAAAGAAAGCTCAGTCTCAATTTGAATCGAAACTTGAAGATATGCAGGCAGAAAAGGACTCATTGCTCTCCGAGCTGGAAGCAGTACGTAAAGATGCTAAGGCTGAAAGAATAAACAATCAGGTCAATGCCTTGCTGGAGCAGTTATCCGCCCTCGAGTCCGAGCTTGCTGCAACTCGGCAGGAACTAACCGAAGCGCGAAGCCAGGCCGAATCTGCACAGGCCGAGCTTAGACAGCAGCTTGAGAAGTTACAGTTAGAGAACGATTCACTGAAATCTGATTTCCAGATTACACAAAGCCGGGCTGATGAAGCCAAAGCCCGGGAGGATGCGATGAAGACGAAGGCCGCTGCGTTGGAATCAGAGGTGACCGGCCTTCGCAGTGAATTAGCCGAAGCAGAGATAAGCAACTCGGACAATAATGCTATCGGCGCTGATGAGCAAACCGATTTTTCCGAGTCGGAGGAAGAAGTGAAGGAAACGTCAACAGCACCGGCCGGTACCGAGGAGTTTGAATCTTCAATGGAATCCGCTGCCGGGCCGAAAGACAACGAGATGAATGAAAGAACTGAAGAGCAGCCTGCCGAGACGGTAGTTGCTGCCAAGCAGATATCGAAGTTACCATTGCAAGCAATTAGTTCACCACAAACAGAAAAATTCAGGGACAGCCAGGAAACCGTTGGCAGTCCCGAATTTTTAACCGCTCAAGGAGAGGCGATAGATGTAAATGTTGAAGAGCGGGAATTAAAATCAGAAGCCCGGTCACAGCCTGAGGCTGCCACCGCCCACTCAGCAGAAGTAACAGCCGAAGAGGGCCGCGCGGCTGATTTCAAAAACGGTGCGGAAAGAATACTCTTTCTAAAAGCCCTTTCTGACTTTGGCAGCCGGGACGCTATAACGCGTGCAGATGCAGCGGCAGCAATAGGCGGTATTCATCATGAGTTATCGCCCAGGCTTATTATTACTCATATAGCCGACGAACCGTCGGCGTATGTGCGTCAGGAATGTATCAAAGCTCTAACGGCACTTGGGAGCAAGGAAGGTCTCGGCGTAATTGAACAATCCTTATCTGACGAGTCAGCTTCCGTCCGTCTGGCTGCGGTGTGGGGGCTATACCGTTTAGCCGGCACAGAAAGTATTCCGGCACTTACACGTATGCTTTCCGACAAAGACACAAGCGTTCGCCGAAGAGCTGTTACCTGCATTGGCTGGTTAGGTGGACAAATTAGCCGGGCCGATAATCATCATTTTCATCAGGTGATTTCTGCTCTCATTCATTGTCTCAAGGAGCCTGCCGTTAACACTGCTGCTCTTGATACCCTGCAAATTGTTACCGGTAAAAAGATGTCATCACCCCGGACTTCACCTGAACGTTTGATTGCGCAGTGGCAGAAGTGGTGGAAAGCTGAATTGTTAGGATAAAGATGAATATAATTGTTTGTGTAAAGCAGGTCCCCGATATTCTTGAGGTCAGTGTTGACAAGGAAACTAATACACTTATTCGCGAAGGCGTAGATAGTGTTATCAATCCTTTTGATTTATATGCGGTCGAAGAGGGATTGCGTCTGAAGGAACAATATGGCGGACAGGTGTACGTTTTGTCGATGGGGCCTCCTCAGGCAATTGCTACTTTACGCCAAGGACTGAGCCTTGGAGCCGAAAGGGGTATTTTGCTCAGCGACATTGGCTTTGCCGGGGCTGACACACTCGCTACTTCTTATACATTGGCCAAGGCAGTGAAAAAAATAGGCCATTTCGACTTAGTTATTTGCGGCAGACAGGCTGTCGATGGTGATACGGCACACGTCGGACCGTCACTGGCCGAGAAGCTGGGTGTTCCACACGTTAGCTGCGTGATAAAAATACATGAAGTAACGGAAGAATATATGATCGCGGAGCGCATAACTGAGGATGCAAAAGAAAAAGTAAAGCTTTCACTTCCGGGTTTAATAACAGTTTGCAAAGGTATTAACGAGCCACGTTTTCCCTCATTGAAATGGAAAATAAATGCGGCAAGAACGCGGGTCGAAGTCTGGTCGGCTCATGATATCGGCGCCGATGAAAGTAAAATCGGATTGAAAGGTTCTCCCACGAGGGTTGTCAAAATGACAACGCCACAGCATCACAGAGCCGGGCAAATGCTGGAAGGTCCGGTTGGCGAGCAGGTAGCGGATTTGGTTTCCAAGCTGCGGGAGCGGCAAGTATTGTAAAGGAGTACAAAATGGGTATTCGCGTAATCGCTGAAAAGTGCAGTGGTTGCAAACTTTGTGTTAAAGCCTGCCCCTTTGGGGCCATTACGGTTACGAAAAAATTAGCCAGGATAGATATAGCTAAATGTAATTTTTGTGGGGCTTGCGTGGAAGCCTGTAAGAAATTTAATGCTATCGAGCTGATATACGAGAATGTGCAGACTGTTGATAAGAGCAAATATAGAGGAGTCTGGGTATTTGCCGAGCAAAAAATGGGGGGGATATCCGATGTTGTTTTTGAGCTTCTCGGAAAGGGGCGACAATTAGCGCGCTCACTCGCCGAACCTATCTGCGCGATGCTGTTGGGCGACCAGGTTGCCTCGGCCGCTCGCGATTTAATCTGCTTTGGAGCCGACAAGGTGTACCTGGCCGAGTCAGAGCAGCTGGGAGTCTTTATCGAGGACACTTTCACAGAAGTAGTAACCGGCCTGATTAAAGAACATAAGCCCAATATTGTTTTGTTTGGCGCCACTTCAATCGGGCGCTCATTGGCGCCGAGAGTAGCCAGCCGACTGGAAACCGGATTGACCGCGGACTGTACCGGCCTTGAGATAGACCCGGCAACCAAAGATTTATTACAGACCAGACCGGCCTTTGGCGGCAACTTGATGGCTACTATCATTTGTCCGAACCACCGTCCTCAAATGGCCAGCGTCCGTCCGAAAGTTTTCAAGCCCGTCCAGCGCAACGAACTGCGTATGGGAAGGATTATCAAATATGACTATAAAAATCACACTTTAACGCAAAGGGCTCAACTGCTTGCAGTAGTTAAAGAGGCTGCGAAAACAGGCGGCATTGCGGAAGCAGAAATAATAGTTGCCGGCGGATTTGGTCTGGGAGATGCCGAGAACTTTAAAATTATCGAGAAACTGGCTCAAGCGATGGGAGCTGCGGTGGGTGCTTCGCGCCGAGCCGTAGATTCAGGATGGGTATCCCTGCCTAACCAGGTGGGTCAAACAGGTAAGACCGTACGTCCGAAGCTGTATATTGCCTGTGGCATCAGCGGCGCCATTCAGCATCTTGTCGGGATGCAGTCTTCGGAAATTATCGTTGCTATTAACAAAAACCCGCAGGCACCGATTTTTAATGTTGCCGACTACTGTATTGTGGGTGACGTACTCGAAGTAGTTCCTGCCTTGACCAAAGAAATAGAAAAGATACGACTTGCCGAACAAGATGAGCTTACCGTAACGGACGGTGAATTGGAAAGTCAGCTTGTTTCGAGCGGTGTCCGGCAAAGTTGAAAAAATAAAAATGTTCGGAGTCAATTCCATCTTATGACTAAGTGTGAAGTAGTTATTGTAGGTGCAGGACCGGCGGGAATTGCCTGTGGGTATGTTCTTGCCGAAGCCGGCGTGGACGTTATCATTCTCGAAAGAGGACAATATCCAGGCGCCAAAAATATGTTTGGGGGGATATTTTTCGCCGACCAGATGAACAAACTGATTCCGGAATTTTATACCGAAGCACCGGTCGAACGATTCGTTGCCAAAAAGCATTACGCATTGCTGATAAACGACTCGGAGGTTTCTTTGAACATCGATTCAGAAGAACATAAAAAGCCGCCTTACAATCATTCATATATTGTCAGGCGCTCCGTGTTTGATAAATGGTTTGCCGAAAAGGCGAAAGCCCAGGGTGCCACGATTATCTGCGGCACAGCGGTAACGGATTTCGTATGGAGAGACAGAAGAATTATCGGCGTAACTGCCGACACCGCCGATGACGATGACAATGTCTTATTAGCTGATGTTGTTGTCTGTGCCGAGGGCGCCAATTCCATGCTCTCTGAAAAGGCGGGACTTCGTAACAGGTTGTCGATGCGTGCTCGATGTATTTCTGTTAAGGAAGTGATAGAGCTGGGCAAAGACGTAATTGACGAAAGATTTGGATTAACCGCCAGGGAAGGGGCGGCCTATGAGTATTTTGCGGATGCCACACCGGGCATGTTGGGTGATGGGTTTATCTATACCAACATGGAAACACTATCCGTGGGTGTTGGCGTTGTTATCAGTGAGCTGTACGGACGCAGAAATCCTCCTTCGCCAAATCAACTGCTGGACAGGTTTAAGAACCATCCGTGTATTCGGCCTTTAGTGAAGGGCGGCAAAACTTTGGAGTATTCCGCTCATATGATTCCGATGGATGGATTCAGAAATCTGCCGAGATTTTATACCGATGGCCTTATGTTGGTTGGTGATGCTGCTGGTTTCGTGAACAACAGTATTTGCCACGAAGGCGTGAATATGGCAATGGCTTCAGGAATAATGGCTGCTGAGACAATATTGGCAAACAGGCAGGAAAGACGTTACGACGCCAGGGCACTTCGGCAGTACGAACATAGACTGAAAAATTCTTTTGTCCTGCAAAACATGAAAAACAGCCGGGACTTTATAGACATTCTACGCACGCATAAAGAATTACTCAATAACTATCCGCATCTTGTCCAAGATGTGATAACAAGCTATTTCAAAGTAAGTGATGTACCCAAGAGTACAGTCAAGCGTGACATTAGTCGTATGCTGCGCAGCAGGGTAAGTGTTGTTAAGGCTGCCAGGACGGTCATGGCGTTGATGAGAGGGGGGATTTGATATGGCGACAGAAGAAACCAACCAGCTTAGTCTGGATGATAAGCTTTTTACTGTTCGCAGGAAGACCCTTAACCAATCGCATATCACGCTCGACGAACGGTTATGCAGCGAGTGTCTCAACAGAATATGTACCTATGTCTGCCCGGCAGAGGTTTATGTTTGGGACGAGGCTGCAAAGAAAATCGATGTAAGGTATGAAAACTGCCTTGAATGCGGTGCGTGCCGGGTAGCCTGCGAGGCGATAGAGTGGGCAAATCCTGCCTGGGGAACCGGGATTGCATACAAGAACAGTTAAGTACCGCGGCCATCCTGGCCGTGGTATCACGGGCTGGAAGCCCGTGATACATACAAAAAGAGGTTAGGTAAAATGGGTATATTGACAGGACTTTATATTATATCCGGCTTTTTGATTGTACCTTTGGTTATTTGCGGTTTATACGCCCGCATCAAGGTTAGACACTTATACGAGAAATATTCGAAGGAACCTGTTAAAAAAGGAATTACCGGCAGCCGTCTTGCCAGGACAATGCTCAATTCCGCCGGACTCAACGAGGTCGTTATCGAAGAGATTGGCGGCAATCTCAGAGACCATTATGACCCTCGCCACAAGGCGGTCAGGCTTTCTCGGCGTGTTGCGAGAAACTCCTCTATTGCTGCGACAGGAATCGCTGCACACGAAGCAGCACATGCCATACAGGACGGTTTAGATTATCCGCCGGCAAAGTTCAGAAATAATATCGCCCCAATCGTGGAAAAGGCGGGATACTTTATATTGCCGCTTTTGCTTTTGGGGATATTACTGTCCAGGGTAGCGTTGGCGTCGTTCTTTATACACATAGCCCTGCTTTTATTCCTCGCCATAGTTGTTTTTTACCTGGTCACTTTGCCCGTGGAGCTGGAAGCTTCAGCCAGAGCACTTAAGTTTATCAAAGAAAACAATGTCGTTGATGCCAAAGAGCTTGAAGGCGTCAAAAAAGTGCTCAAGGCCGCAGTTCTTACCTATGTAGTCGCAACGGCTCTTGCAATCGTACAATTCCTGAGCCTGCTGGGGATAAACAGAAGAAGATAGAACAGTAAATCAATAAAAGGAGTTATCGTATGACACTCGGACAATTGTTACTTTTGGTATTGATAGTGGTAGTATTCTGGCTTGCAAGCAAGCTGAAAAAGACAGAACATCGAATCGATAAACTGGAAGGCAAAGACGACGAATAAATAAGGACAAAGGCTTTGAGTATCGAAGATACCCAGTCTTCTAAACGCCTGAAAAGGTACTGCTGGTCGGCCTTTGTTATCAGCGGGATGGTGGCCGGTTTTGTAGGTTGCCTTGCATATAAATACATAACCAAAGGCAGCCATAGTTTTTTGGGTACTGCCGGTGCAGGCAATCCAAAGACTGTTACTGTTGATGAATCGATTGTGCAGGCCAGCCTGACAGCAGCTGAAACTGTATCGTCGTCGGCTTTTCTCGGAGTAGAGATTACATCCGTGGATACTGTTATTGCCGAACAGTTCGGCCTGCCAAAGGTGTGCGGCGTTCTTGTAAACAGCGTTGTTGACAATTCGCCTGCTGAAAGGGCCGGTCTTCAAAGAAGCGATTGTTTGCTCTCGCTGAATAATATTGCCATAGAGAATGCAGGCAAATTCAGAGAAATTATGGCTGAACTGAATCCAGGTGATGATGTGAGAATCATATATATAAGAGACGGACAAAAGGATACAGCCTATGCCACACTCGCCAATTCGTCTGCTGTTTTGGAGACTGCTCAAGAGAGCAAATCTGACTGGGGCGTATCACTGGCTGTTCTTAGCCCGGATTTACGCACCTCGCTTCGTATCCCTGCTAATATAAATGGAATTGTACTTCTATCGGTAATGCCGGGCGGCCTGGCTGACCGGAGCGGCTTACAGTCCGGAGATGTGATTACCGGCATCGACAATACACCAATAGCAAGTATGAACGATTTTTTCACAGCGATTGAATCCGGCGCCGGCTCCATCGCACTTCTGGATATTTACAGCAAAGGCCAACTGCGTTTTGTCGCACTGGAAACATCGGCCGTTGCCGCAGTGGCCCAGCAGAGGCAACCGAACCTCGTAGACAGGTTAATTTCCATATTTACCGACGATGATAATGTGATACTTACAGAACATATAAACGAAGAAGATGATTACGAAAAGCCGGTATGCAAACGGCTTGAAGAATCGGGAGAACGTTACGAACCGTAGGGGCGACCCCCTGTGGCTGCCCTGAGGGCAGGCACACGGGCCTGCCCCTACCAAAAGGTGCGCAGATGAATCCCGTTAGACATTCCCAAGAAAGGGGCCGAGTATCTCTAACGGGAAAGATTGCAAAAGGAATGAAAATGTCTAACGGGATGAATATTAAAGAATGGCTTTCAAAAAATATCCTGTGGGTGCTGGTGGCACTTATAGTGATTAATTTCCTTATAGTCTATTGGGGTACCGTCAACCTTGGAATCTATGGCGGCCGGGACTCCCTTTTTAGATGGAATCTGCTCGGGCGCAAGCAATTGCTCGTCCAGGAGCAAGCTGCGGCAGCCGACAGCACCAACTTAACAAGTCCCGGCCAGCGTCCAGGTACTGTTTCAAGTACCAATCTTGTGTTAACGTGTTCTGATGATGATTTGTCCTCTGCATTTGCCTCTGTCAGGCCTGCGGTTGTCAATATTACTGCCGACAAGACAACACCAAGAAGAAGTGGACCGGCTTTGGCCAGTACAGTAGCTTTCGACGATCCATCGATACAATTTGTTGAAGAGGCGTCGTTAGGCTCTGGTGTTATCGTTGATAGAAGGGGTTATATCGTAACCAATGCTCACGTAGTAGCTAATGCCGTGAATATAAAGGTTGTAACTTTCAGCTCTTCAAGGACCGTATACCCGGCGGTAATCATTCGCAAAGACCTGGAAAATGATATTGCCATTTTGAAGATCGAACCCGAATCACCTTTGCCGGCTGCTGTTCTGGGAGACTCGGATATGATAAAAGTTGCTGAGGCGGTTCTTGCAATTGGTGCACCTTTCGGATTGGAGCAGACAGTTACCGCCGGCATCATAAGTGATGATTCAAGAAACCTTGTAATAGACGGCCAGACGTATGAAGACATGATTCAGACGGATGCAGCCATTAACAGGGGCAATTCCGGAGGGGCACTGGTTAATGTAAGCGGCGAGGTCATAGGCATAAACACAGCCATCTACGCTCCGACCGGCGTATTCACTGGCGTGGGATTCGCAATCCCGATTAACAAAGTAAAACCAATAGTAAAAGAAATCATCAGGTAACCGGTAACCATTTAACCAGCATATAAAGATGTGGCGAACGATATTAGTTATAGCTGTTGTTTTGATTATTTTCCTGTTTATAGTCGGGAACATGCACACGACTCAGGTAAATCTGCCCTTTGGAAAAGGCTTCGAGATAAGAACAGTTTTTCTTTTGGCTTTAAGTTTTCTTTTCGGTTATGGCACCGCATATTTTGTAGGAATTATAAAGAATTCAAAGAATCACAGAAAGTAAATCATCCTCAAATGAACCCCGTTAGAAATTCTACAAAGCCGGACATCCCAGGAAAAGGAAAGATTTCTAACAGGGTGAACATAAGTAAGAGATATTTAGACGTCGATGAGTCTATCGCAGCGGTTCTTGCGGGATTGCTTGGGAACATGGCACTTGCCGTTTTGAAGCTTGGCTTTGTCCTACAGGGCGGCAGTAAGCTGGTTTTGATGGACGGTCTTTTCTCACTTATGGCAGCGGCGGCCTTTTTGATTCCGTGGCAGGCACAGGTTTTAGAAAAAAGGAGCGGCGACGCACGGTATCCTTACGGTCTCGGCAAGATACTGTTTATAAGTATGGCCGTTGTAGGTTTGCTTGGCCTGGTTATTGCAGTTCATATGCTCTACTACAGCCTGGTGGTGATGGCTGGTCTTAAAATGGGCGGTTCTTATACGCTGGCGGTAATGGTAACTCTTATATCAATAATAACCAATGAGGTTCTTTACCGATACCTGAGAGAAAAGGAAAAGAGATCGTCAAACGGCATGCTTGCTATGAGCGGTCGGTATAATCGTATCGGCGCCTGGATTTCAACCTTTGTTTTATTGCTTTTAATACTTGCCGGTCTCGGCGCAGGATATCTTATAAGAGCCGGAATTGCCGTTGTTTCCGTTGTTGTACTTTTCGTGGGACTGCGAATGGTTTCCCTGGCTTTTGCCGGAATTATGGACAAGGTCCCATCGCCCAAAATTCTGGAACGAATAAGGGCGTATGCACAAAAAGTAAGCGAGGTAAAGGACATTGTAAACATAAAGGCCAGATACATTGGAACACTGCTTCATATCGATATGTGGATAAGCGTGGATAATGACCTGAGTATGGAACAAGCCGACAGAATTGCACGACATGTCAAGGTACAGTTAATGGAAAAGATTCCGGGCGCCCGGGAAGTAAACATTATTATCGCGTGATTACAAAAAAAAATATTATTGTTATTATTATTGTTTTGATTGCTATACCGTTTTTGCCTCTGTTGGCTATAGCAGGGGGGTTGGTGTATGCACACATCGCGGGAACTGAAAGGAGCAATGATGGTTTTGTATTTAAGCTGCCAAACGAGAGCGGTTTCTACGAGATTACAGCAGACCAATTGGCAGACAGAATTGACGACAAACGCGACGACAATTTTATAATCATCGATATCAGAGATGATGCCTCTTTCGACGCAGGCCATATACCCGGGGCTATAAACATACCCTTGAACGAGTTAGGCTATCGCGTGTTCAGCCTGGATAAAACAAAGGACATAATCGTGTACTGCTTTACCGGTGTAACAAGTGAGGTTGCCTGCCAGATACTGGTAAATGCCGGTTTTAAGGACGTGGTAAACCAGATAGGTGGAATAAAGGCGTGGGATTATGCCGTAGAAACAAGCGATGGCAGAATAAATATTTAAAAAAATGAAAGAAAATTAAAAGAAAGGAGCAAAAATGTTGCATGTAATTGTAGGAATCATCGCGATAGTGATTGGACTGTGGGGGATAATGGGCAACTGGTATATGTTCAAGGATATACTGGTTACTATCGTGCCCTTTGTGGTGCTTTGCTTTGGAATAGTGGCAATACTGGCCGGCATTCGCAGTATGAAAGCAAAATGGGCCGCCAAAGAAGCAAGTGAGGAGGCATAAAAATGGCAAAGAAAAGCGAAATTAAAGAATCCAAAAAAGAGCAGGCTGTGCCGCTGACTCTTCGGACGCAGAGTGTTTTCCTGAAGCTCAAAGGCTGTCTCGATGGTCTTGTTGATGCATACTGCAGTTTGACAAAGATAGAATCCGGCCAGGCAAGGAACCTTGTCCGTCAAAAGGCAGCTACATTGATGAGGCGTGGCCAATACGGAAAGGCGATTGACCATTATAACAAACTGGTCGGGCAGGGCTTGGAAGATGCGGGTCTCTATTACAACCTTGGCATCTGCTGTGAGCGGGAAGGTATGGATGCCGAGGCCGAAGAAGCTTATAAAAAGGCTTCTGAGATGGACAAAACCCTTACTGATGCGTTCTACAGATTGGGCCTTATGGCCATACAGAACGACGATTCCAAGGCGGCGGTCAAGTATCTCAGTGCCCTTGCCCGCAAGGACAAAACCTCATTTGATGTTATGTACAATCTTGGTGTTGCTTATGATAAGCTCAAAAATTATGAGAAAGCTGTAGAAAACTTCACCAAGGCCATAGAAATTGAACCTAACTACTCCAAGGCCCACAAACGACTTGGTTACACCTATGAGGCAATGGGCAATCGCGAAGAAGCTATGGAATGCTTCAAAAAAGCTATGGAACTGGAAGAAATTTAGGGAGCTGAAAATCTATGGCGATTCCTTTTAGAAAATCGGCCGGCGCAAAACGTCAGGAGAAGGTGCGAGTTCTGCTGGGGTCTGAACATTTTCGCAAGAAACGGTTGCTGCACCTGGTTGGCCGGTTTATCGCGGAACATTACAAGGCCCTTACCATAACACTGCTGGTGGGCCTTTGCGCATGTACCAATATTTACTACTACAACATGCTAATAAGGATGGAACAGCAGGTAGGCAACCTGCAGGCACAGGTAGAAGCGGGTCTTCAAATGAGGCAAAATATTGTTGTCAGCCTGACCGCAACGGTGAACCGGTTTATAACTCATGAGCAGGGCATATTTACTTCTGCGATGGAGACGAGGAAGGACTCCATGGGTGTCTCGAATGACTTGAAGAAGCTTATTCAGAGTGCAAAGGAATTTTCGCCGGACAAATTTTCGCCGGCCGGCTTAACAAAGCTTATGGCCGTGGCTGAGAATTATCCGCAACTGGTTTCGAGCCAGCCATATAAGGTGCTTGTCGAAAAGATAGGCCAGGTCGAAACCCAGATTTACGACAAGAGGGTTGAGTACAACGGCGCGGTGAACGTCTATAACACACGCCTGAGCACTTTTCCGGTCAATATTATCGGAAGGGTGCTGCGTTTCGACATACAGCCCTATTTTTCCTGGAACAATAAGGCCGAATGGGTGTTTGAGGGTGAAAATCAAAACTTAGAGAAAGTGAAGCAAAATTCCCATTCTCCGTAGGCAGGGGCAGGCCTGCGTGCCTGCCTAGGGCAAGCACATAGGGTTGCTCCTAACGGTCGTAACGTTCACCCGATTCTTCAAGCAACAATAGGATAGGTAGCCCAATAATTTTAATTTTTTATATTTAATATTCGAGGTTTTAGTCTGTGGCAGTTGCTTGTAAACAATGTCATTGGTGTGCCGGGAATGTTGGTAAGATAAATTTTTGGGGCAACGTTGGCCTTTTAATTATAAAGCTTTTGGGCGGCATATTCGGGCGCAGTGAAGCGCTAATAGCTGATGCTGTGCATTCACTCAGTGACGTTATCGTATCGGTGATGTTTATCATCGGCTTAAAAGTTTCTGCTGTTCCGCCGGACGATGACCATCAGTGGGGTCATGGGCATGTTGAATTTATAATATCGATCGTGATAGGTATATTGCTCAGCTGTGCAGCTATAACTATTGTGGTTGTGGCACTGACATCGATATTCGCAGGCCGAACGCGCGACCCCGGGATTTTGGCAGTATGGGCGGCATGTATTGCTATTATTACTTGTGAGCTTATATACAGACAGGGGATTTGTGTTGGCCGGCAAATGAATTCTCCTGCGATGATAGCAATGGCCAAGGAGAAAAGGTCAGATGTCCTTTCATCTATTGCCGCTTTGGCAGGTGCTTTTGGTGCAAGGATAGGTTTTGATTTTCTCGACCCTGCTGCCGCTATTGTTGTTGCTTTTATGATTGCCCGATTTGGGATCGAGACGCTTGTTTCAGGAGTTAGAGGAATAACAGATACGTCTCTTGAAAAGGAACCAATGCTTTCTAAAGTAAAAGAGTTGATACTGAAAGAGCAGGGTGTAAAAGATATAGGTCGTCTTCGTGCCCGACAGATCGGACAAAAAAGGTGGATTGACCTCGAGGCAAAATTCGACCCCCAAATGAAAGTCTGTGATGTGAAAGAAGCAATAGCTGACGTGAAGAGAAAAGTAATGTGCCGTTTCGAAGATGTGGCTGACATTGTAATTATATCCCGTGCGTCGGAACCGGAACTTGAAGAAATATAAATGGCAGTTGCCTGTAAAGAATGTTACTGGTGTGCCAGACATGTTGGAGGAATAAACTTCTGGGCCAACCTGGGGCTTCTTATCGTTAAGCTTCTGGGCGGCATATTTGGCCAGTCTCAGGCGTTAATCGCCGATGCCGTCCATTCCCTCAGCGATGTTATAATAGCGATACTGGTTATAGTTGGTCTGAAGGTCTCTTCTTCTCCGCCTGACGAAGACCACCACTGGGGTCACGGCAATATTGAGTTTGTCGTATCCGCCATAATAGGTGTATTGCTTGTTTGTACGGCAATAACCATCACAATAGTATCATTGCTTTCGATTATTCAAGCCAGATTTTATAACCCCGGTGCCATGGCAGTCTGGGCCGCGGCTATATCTGTTGTAGCCAACGAGATTATGTTCAGGCACTCTCTCTGTGCCGGCGAGCAGATGGATTCACCTGTGATGATAGCAAATGCCTGGGAAAACAGGGCCGATGTCTATTCTTCGCTTGCCGTGCTGGTAGGTGTCTTCGGTGCGAGGAT
The DNA here is from genome assembly GCA_013349615.1 of Planctomycetota bacterium. GTDB lineage: Bacteria > Planctomycetota > Phycisphaerae > Sedimentisphaerales > Anaerobacaceae > CS2-K091. The sequence continues at coordinate 20,180 of DUZJ01000030.1, forward strand.
GGGAGTTGTAATCCTTGACCCTGTCGCAGCGATTATTGTCGGCATTATGATTGCAAAAAACGGTCTTAAGACACTTGTTTCAGGTGTTAAGGGCATAACAGACAGCTCCTTTGACAATAAAGCAATGCTTTCGCAGATAAGAAAGCTGGTTTTAAAAAAGAACGGGGTAATAGAGGTAGGTAGATTGCGGGCCCGGAAAACCGGACAAAAAGTGTGGATTGATCTTGAGGTTATATTTGAATCTGAGATGAAGGTCGCTGAGGTGAAAAAAATTATCGATAGTGCCAGGAAAAATGTGATTGATAAATTCGAGAGGATCGGGGATGTCGTAATCGTATCCCGTATACCGGAGCCACAATTAAAGGAAATATAGCTATGATATGGAAAAAAGACAAAAGGAAAAAGACAATAACAGATGACATGACAGCCCGGGAAAAAGAGCAGGTGCTCGAATATAAGAAGTGTGTGCTGAGGCGATGGGCCATAGTGACGGGGCTTTTGGCACTTGCGGCGATGGGCTGTCTTGGGATGACATTGCTTGACCGTGTTCTTAAAGGGGCGCCGGGCGGCGGACTTGAGATAAATTACAATAAGGTGGACGAAAAACTTGCCTGGCTCGGCTCGGAAATCCGGGATTTAGACACCACAATCAGTAATGCGCTGCACTTAACTTCAACAGATGGTGTTCTGGTAAACAATGTAACGCCAGGCTCACCGGCGGACATGGCAGGTCTTGGGCGAGGCGATGTTATTATTTCCATGAATGGAACGCAAATAGCTGATTCCTTCCAAATACAGGACCAGATTCGCAGTCGTGCTCCGGGTGATACTGTCAAGCTTGTTGTCGATACAGCAAGCGGCGGCAAAAGAAATGTTTACGTCACACTTGGTGCCAAACCGGATGAAACGAGCGCAACTAATGCAAATATTAAAAAGGCAGCGGGCGCCCCTGATGCAACAGTTTCGCCGGTAATGCAGACGCCGTGGGGGATATCTGTCTCGCCGTTGACCGACGAGGTCAGAAAACAGTTCAACATACCAACTACTGAACAGGGGGTTGTCATTGTAGCAGTTGTCCAGAAAGGCCTTGCCGACTCGCAGGGCCTTGAAGTGGGCGATGTTATTGAAAGTATTAACCAGATTCCAACACCCAACCTGCAGACCCTCTATCAGGCACTTCAAGACGATGAGAATATCCTAATGGATGTTTATTCTCCGAACGATGCCAAGAGATTCTTTGTAACACTTCCTGATGAAGGCGGTTCGCCGCCGCAGGTTGTGTTGATGAGCTTTGACGTAGAAGCTGCAAAAACAAACAGGATAATTGTTCCCTCTGATTCGGCACGTTTGGATGGAACGGTTTATTATCGGTTTGCCTCCGCTCCATATTTTATCCTATATGACTTTAACGCAAACCGGGCAACTGTAATTGCCAACCCATACGCCGCACAGGTTCGTGGTATGGGGATAACCGTGGCGCAAATGCTCTTACAGCAAAGAATCGATGCGGTAATAGCAGGTGGAATAGGCCCACAGTCATTTGACACCTTTTATCTGGCTAAGATTAAGGTCCACGGGCCTGTTACGGGATTTGTGCGTACCGCGATAACAAATTATCAGTTGGGTAAATTGCCGGAACTAAAAGAGGCCAATCTGGGTGGATACGGAAATTCTTCGGCAGCTACGATTCCAACCGGCGGCTCGCCGTGGACCGAGGAAGACGACGAAAGTGGGGGCCTTGACGGAAAGCCCCAGACAATCCCTTCTATGGGCAAACCTATCGAGCTTACCGCTCAGGGCGATGCCCGGGCAAGCAGACCTGAAACTTGTGTTTGCCCAAGTTGCGGGGCGGAAGTAACTCATCCGGCAAATACCTCGTGTGCCGATATGGTATGTCCCATTTGCGGCTCGCAGCTTATGACCGCATCGCCGGGCACTGATTCAATTACCGGTACAGATATAACAAGCCAGCTTCCGGCGACACAAATACCAACGCAGTTGAGACCTATTGGTATGACAGCAGGCGGCACGGTCCAGATTGCGTCTCCACCGAGCAGGATTACCGCGATACCGGTAGCAAATAATCTTTGGGCGCTAAGCAACCAGCCCGGCAATATACCACCCGCTGTAACTGGGGTACAACAAACACCGGCTACGACCAGCCAGGTGTCCGTTTGTATATGTCCCCTGGATGGTACGACAGTAACGCATCCGGTAGGGGTTCCCTGTTCAGCCCTTCAATGTCCTGTTTGCGGCGGAAGGATGATAAGTGGCGCCAATGCCGCTGCCGGCGGTATCCAAACCGGCGGAATCCAAACCGGCGGTATCCAAATCGGCGGTATCCAAACCGGCGGAATGCAAACCGGCGGAATGCAAACCGGAGGTATCCAAACCGGCGGAATGCAAACCGGCGGAATGCAAACCGGAGGTATCCAAACCGGTGGAATCCAAACTGGAGGTATCCAAACCGGCGGCAAGCCTGATGATGTACCACCTGTTCAACAGGCATTTTACTTAGTGCCTGTATCAAGTACACCTGCGCCTATGGGCCAAATTCAACAATCTACGAATCAGCTTCAACAGGTAGTACTTGTCCCGATATCCGGCGGACCGCCGGCGGATGGTGCTGGTGTTGGGCCATCAGATGCCGGCCCTGCTGTGGATGGACAATCTCAAGGCGGCGGTCAGGCCAGTACTGGTGCAGCCCAGAGCGGACGTTCAACAGAATGTATATGTCCGATGTGTCATACAACAGTAACGCATCCGATTGGCGTTCCATGTACACAACTTAACTGTCCTGTCTGTGGGTCTCGGCTGGTCAATGCTCAGCCTGGCGGAACAACCGGTGGTGCTGCAATGCAAACCGGCGGCAGTCCAATGACTGCAACCAGCGCAATGCAAACAAGTGGCAAACCTGATGATATGCCGCCTATCCAGCAGGCATTTTACATACTTCCTGTTGGCGGCAAACCCGACGATGTCCCGCCCGTCCAGCAGGCATTCTATATGCTTCCTGTTGGCGGCAAACCCGACGATGTACCGCCTGTTCAGCAGGCGTTTTACCTGGTGCCGGTATCGAGCATACCTGGTAATGTACCACCGTTAGGTCAAACTCAACAGTCAACAACTCAGGGACAAAAGGTTTCGTTTGTTCCAGTGGCAGGAGGGCCGCCGGCAGATGGTGCTGGTGTTGGGCCATCAGATGCCGGGCCGGCTGTAGATGGACAATCACAGGGTGGCGGCCAGGCCAGCAGCGGCGCAGCCCAAAGTGGGCGTTCAACATTGTGCATCTGTCCTATGTGTAATGTTACGGTAACGCACCCGATAGGTGTTCCTTGTTCTTCACTTAACTGCCCTGTCTGTGGTTCCCGTCTGGTCAATGCAGAACCCGGAGGAACAACCGGTGGTATTGCAATGACAACAGCAGCCGCAACAACCATTGCTCAATCCAGCATGGTTCAGGTATCAGCAAATTCACGAAAGGTGGTTATTCCCTCTACAGGAAGAAGCCTGAAATCGGATATTGCACAACTGCTCGATGATGCCCGTTATTTCCTGATGTTTGGCCTGGGAACGTATGGCGTCGTGCCCAACCCGTATTACAGAGACAAAAGGGCAACCGGTGCTGAAATTGGCCAATTCATAGTTTCTGAAGGCGGTGCCGTTGTTATTTGTAACAACCTAAGTGCAAGTGCTCTCAAATCACTCAAGGACCTCAAAGTCAAGGTTTATACAGGTTTTGTCGGTACGGTCCAGCAGGCTGTCGAGATATATTCTGACGGCAGGATTAAGGACTCATCAACAGGGCTTGTTCTCGATGACAATGAAGAAGAACATAGTGGTGGTGGCGGACCACCTTCATCAAAGGATAAGGACAAGAGGAAAGACAAGGATGAAAAGGACGAAGCGGAGATATTTTAGTGGCTGAAAGCAAACTCGAAAAACTCAGGAAAACAAAGAAACACTCGCCGATTAATGTGGTCATGGTCACATTAGTTATCGGATTCATTGTTCTCATAGTGTGCCAGCTGCTTTTTTTCGGCTTCGAGATGCAGCAAAGAACCCGAACATCCGGCACCATCCAGGACGGCTCTTCCGGGACCGGCAGCGGTGACATTACGCTTACGGCCTCCGATGATATAATGCTCGTTGCATGTTCCGATGACGACATTACAGACGCGGTATCAGCGGTAAGGCGAGCAATTGTAAATATAGATGTAGCTGGAGCCGACGTCGGTTCTGCCAACAGAAAAGGCGGACCTGCTCTGAATTTTGATATACCGTCAACCGCTGCCCTGCAAACAGACGAAGAAACTCTCGGCTCGGGCATTATTATTGACGCTCGCGGGTATATTCTTACCTGCTATCACTTAATCAAAGATTACGCAACCGTCAACGTAACTGTTTTCAGTTCCGTTCGCCAGATATACAAGGCAAATGTAGTCGATGTAGATATCGCCAATGACCTTGCGGTACTGAAGATAGAAACAGAGAGACCCTTGCCTGTAGCTAAACTGGCCAACTCAGATATGGTCAAAATAACAGACATAGTTCTGGCAATAGGTTCGCCTTTTGGCTTCGAGCACACTGTTACCTGCGGCATTATCAGCGATAACAAGCGAAGTATCGTTATTGGTAATACTGTCTATGAAGATATGTTCCAAACCGATGCTGCTGTAAACCGTGGCAGCGCCGGCGGTGCTTTGATAAATAGTGAGGGCCGGGTGGTTGGTGTCAATACCGCTATCGCGTCTCCATCGGGATATTTTTCAGGTGTCAGTTTTGCTATACCAATAAACAAAGCCAGGCCGTTGTTGCTAAAGGCAATCGAAGGCTGAAGTTGAAGTCTATGAAAAAGTTTACTCATTGGATAGCGGCGAAAGCCATTAAAGAACACCAGAACGTGAATGATCTGAAGGTCAGGGCTCGCTATGGGGCACTTGAAGGCTGGGCAAGTATTGTTATTAACCTGCTGCTGTTTGTCGTCAAGATAGTCCTTGGCCTTTCGGTAAGAAGTGTGTCTTTGATTGCTGACGCTGTTCATACATTAGCCGATTCCGGTACTTCAGCGGTAGTTATAATCGGATTCAAAATAGCACGAAAGCCGTCGGACAAAGAACACCCGTTCGGCCATGGCAGAATGGAATCGATAGCAGCCCTGGTTGTATCCGTCTTACTCTTTATGGCGGGCGTGGAGGTGGTGGAAAAGTCGATTCATGCCATTGTCAAACCGCATAGCTCTACAGCTCCGACCAGTGTAATCTTAGTAATCCTTGCAACTATAGTGATAAAGGAACTGATGTCACGGTTTTCCTATCAGCTCGGAGAGATTATTGATTCGCAGGCCCTTAAAGCAGACGCCCTTCATCATCGAAGCGATGTAATCGCTACCGCCCTGGTAGTCGTTGCTCTTATCGCAGCGCGATTTGGCTATAATAACATTGATGGTGTAATGGGCGTCGGTGTTTCTCTGATTATTTTCTATTCAGCCTTCTCGATTGCCAAAGAAGCTGTTAATCCGTTGTTGGGCGAGGCCCCGTCGAGAGAGACAATTAAAGAGATAGAAAATCTTGCCTTAGCTTACGAAGGTGTTTCAGGAGTTCATGACGTAATTTTTCACAAATACGGCCAGACAAGCGTAATCTCATTGCATATAGAAGTATCAGATAATGATTCTGCTTCCAATCTTCATGCTCTTGCAGAGCAAGTGGAAGATACAATCACTGAGAAGATTCCCGGTATGGCGATTGTCCATGTTGACCCAATAAATAAGGAGCATCCTCAGTATGAGGCAATCAGCCAGGCTATAAAAGAGATTATCTATGGAGACAGAAGGACAAACTCATTTCATGATTTAAGAATCGTCGGCTGCGATGCGAATAGATGCAACGTGATCTTTGATATAGTGTTAGAACAAGACGCCGACGAACAGGAGACTTACGACATTATTCGCTCTATAACCGAGAAATTCAAAACGAAGTTCCCTGAAATGAAGACAGTTATTAAAGCCGAACCAAAATACGCTTACAGTTTATAGTTTTTGTGTGCAGATTATGGAAATAAGCGAATACGAAACAATTAGTTTAAAAAAAGCAAGAAAATGGGAAAAGGAAAAACATAAGGGCCTTCATAAGAAAGTTCTCGATGCCACTTCCAGGCCGGTTGATTATGTGATTGGCAAGATTGGCCCTAAAAAGCTTAAGAAATTTGAAAATGCTGTCGAGAAAACCATTAAGAATTTACTGTCCGCATCAACCTATACAGTCAATCCCGAAGAGCTGATAAAAAGGGCCCATGCTCACGGCGTGATGATAAAAGACCTGTCGGAACTAAGAAAGTGTGATTTGGGATTGTTAGACGATTGTAACCGCAAACATATAAAATTCCACGAGAGGGCAAGTGCTATACAAGGAGCGGTAGGCGGACTTGGGGGCATAGTTGTAGCAACGGTGGATCTAACAACACTTTTGGTCCAGGATTTTCATATGATTCAGGAAATCGCGTTTTGCTATGGTTACGACCCCAATGACATTATCGAAAAAGAGATAATACTGAGGATAATCGAAATCGGCGTTGGCGGCTCAGAGATAAAGTTCAAGGCCTTAAAAGAAATCGCTTCCTTAAAGAAAATCAAGAGCAAATCGGGCAAACGAACGACGGCTAAAAAAGGCGTTTCGGTCCTGGGCTCAAAAGCTCTGGAAGAATACATCGAACACCTGACCGCAGCTTTGATCGTTCGATTGATACCGCGTGCTTTGCCTATAGTATCAATGGCGGTAAGTGCCCATTCGAATCACGAAATTATAGAACACTCAGGACAGGCGGCTTTTATGGTTTACAGGAAAAGATTCATTGAAAGGAAAAAGAAAATACCGTGAACAACGGTATGACGATATAATAAATAGAATAAATAAAAAGGGGTATCAGCAATGGAAATAAGTGATTATTACTGTCCGACAACCGTAACAAGTACGCTTGGTTATACCATGGGGCGGGCCGCAGGTGCTGCAAGGGTAGTAACGGTCGAAGCCCTCAATCCTGTTAAAGCCGGTGCCGCCGTGGCTGTTGTGTGGGGAGGCATAGCCGCTCTGCTAAATACCAGAAAATATAAGCAGGGCAGGATGACAAAACGGGACGCTGTTCTTGATACAGGAGGCGAAGCGATAGGCTTGGGACTGGCTGCCGGCCTTGGGTTATTGGTAAGTGATGCTGCAAGGGCCTCGGCTCTGATTGTCTCTACCTCTTCGCTTATTCCGTTTACCGTAGGTGTCGCCGTAACAGCAGGCTCGAAGGTAATATGGGATTGCAGCACAAAGAAACATCTCAAATGTCAAGCAAAACCAGTGTAAATAAAATGTGTATCTTCTACCATAACCTCAATTAGGTGAGGCTTTGTAAAATTCCGCATCCCGTTATACGGTTTACTTTCCAATCTCATTTGCGATTTCCAGTAAGATTATAATTAGCTTTTGTAAATTAGCTCTCAACAATAGCTATATGTCGAAGATGCTTCTGTTCGTAGGCGCAGATAACATAAACAAGTATGATTCAAAATAAACCATCGAGGTGATTAGGCTGTGGAAGAGAAAAAAACAAAAGGCAAACTAAGTGTTCTATGGGCCTTTCTATTCGGCATAATACTTATGTTAGGTGTGTATATCCTGTTTGAATCTGCGCCGAACAGGCTAAGGTCAGGCTCTACGGACAGCGCTACGGATACAACAACCAACGTTGTAAAGATGGCCAATATTATACAAACCGCTGCGGTCGAAGATGTCTCTGTTCGGCCTTCTGTCTTTTTTGGAGTAGAGGTCCTTTCAGTCAATTCCATTATTGCCGAGCAGTTGTCACTGCCGGGTGAGCGAGGTGTTCTTGTAAACGGCGTTGTTGATGGCTCTCCCGCTCAAAAGGCCGAGCTTCGAAGAGGCGATTGCTTGATCTCTTTGGGCGGTAAAACAATAGAAGATATTGAGGGCTTCAGACAGCTCTTAGCAGCATACAGTCCCGGCGACAATGTCAGAATTGCTTACATAAGAAACGCCCAAGGACACGGTGTATGCCCAGCTTGTCGCAATTGCTGCTCCTTCGACAGCCCAGGATGCCGGCCCGGCGGGTAAGGACTGGGGTGTATCGCTCTCAGATATCAGCGCGAGTTTGCGGAAGTCGCTTAATATCGGCGCTGATATAGACGGGGTCGCGATTCTGTCAGTAACCCCAGGCGGTGCAGCGGACGAAGCGGGTTTGCGACCGACAGATGTGGTCACAGGCATTGACCAGACTCCGGTATCAAGTATGAATGATTTTTTCAGAGCACTGTCGAGCGACAATGATAATATCGCTCTTCTGGATGTTTACAGCGCCGGCTCAGTACGTTATGTACCGCTGGATTCATCGGGTATTATAGAAGCCGCTGAACAAACGCAAACACAGACAACCCTGCGGCAGAAAATATTCTCAATATTCACGGGCGGGATGCCATTTGCTGATGACGACGAGGAAGGGCCGAAGGGTGGCAAATTAGCGCAAGATGATGTCCAGCTTACAACAGGGGATAATCCCGCTTTCAACAGGCCCTCAACAGTTCCTGGAGATGAAAATACCGGTGGAACATCAGATTGGACGCCTGGGACACCAGGCGGTACCGGCAGCACTACGGGTATGAACAGGCCTTCGGAAGTGCCGCCGCAGTTAAGCTCAACCAGTGATACTGTATTATTCGTAGGACTGTTGGTACTTTTGATTCTCTACCTTGCCTACAGGGAATACAACAGGCCGCCGGAGGTTAAAAACGGATGACAGATGACAGTGGGCGGGCGACAGAAGAGAGAAAAAACTTATTAAAGCGGATACTCATCGCCTTACTCATAAGGCCGCCAATCATCCTGATACTTCTTCCTCTGTGTTTGTTTTTATTAAGTCGCGGAGAAACGCAAGAGTCAACCGTTGAGGAAAGGTTCGGATTGTCTTCATCGATAAAATCACCTTATAAAGACATAATAAAAGGCACTTATGTTTATTCGTTTGCTTTTTGCGGTGACCCGCATCTGTATGCAAAAGGAGACGGCTGCTTTGATGACCTTGACAGGGCAATCAAACAAAAGCAAATAAGATTTGTTATATTCGGCGGAGACCTGACATACCTTGGTGAAGAAGCTGAATATAGTAATTTTATCGAACACATTAACGCACTGACGTCACCTTCGTACCCTACATTGGGAAATCACGACATCTATAATAGTGGCTGGTCGTATTACTGGAGGTATCTGGGGCCGTCAGCGTATTCCTTCAAAGGCGGCAATGCAAAATTTGTTGTAATCGATTCGGCAAGCGGCGAAATAGGCGAGGCACAAATGGAATGGATTCGGGGCCAACTGCGGAACAATAAACAGCCGCTTCTTTTCGTAATAAGCCACATGCCTATATACGGCGACTCGTATGGTGTATACAAATTCCCCGAAACAGAAGAAAAACAACAGCTCATAGAGCTTTTTGAAAAATACGAAGTGGACTTCGTCCTGCAAGGGCATTATCACGGTTTTGTTGACATTACGAACAACGGGGTTCGCTATATTACCTCGGGCAGCTTTTCTGATGGACTTCTGGATTCAGGCATACGTCATTTCCTTTTGCTTAATGTGTACGGCCCTGAAGTCACAGTAGAGCAGGTGCCGGCTGGTGAAGATATACCGGTCCAATATATGGACGGCGAAATTTAGCATATTTGTTCTAAAGGAAGACTTGATAATGAATAGCAGAAAGTCAGAATTTTCGGAAGCTCTAACAGATATGTCTCAATTTGCGGGTGCTTTAGTTGGAGCAGCGGTTATTGCCGGCAAAAAGGTAATACGTTGTGTTAATAATCTGACAATAGTGGAGACACATATTGCGCGGTCAACTGAACCGGTAAAGGACAACAGCGAAGTTGAGAGTAAAACGAATTAAGAAGGACCAAGCTTTTGGACAACGGAAACAGAAAGCAATTTGACAGGTGCCCGAAGAATTACGTTAAGTGGACCATAGTTGTAGCAGGTATGGTGTTCGCTTTTTTTGTTTACCTATTATATTCAAATGTGATGGGCCTTGACCTTAATCTTCCCGGAGCCGAGGTGATCGGCGAATTCACAGAAACAATCGAACGTGGAACAATTATCAAAACAGCCGCAGGCCAGCAAGTGTCTCCTTCGCCGTCTGCTTTTCTGGGGGTCGCAATTGTTTCCGTCGATGAAGTTATTGCAAAGCAATTGGGTATAAACGATGAGCACGGCGTTCTTGTAAACTCTGTTTTGCCCGATTCGCCGGCAGAAAAAGCCGGTCTTCAAAGAAGCGATGTCATCGCCGTCATAAACACAACAGCCACAAGAAATGTCAATATATTTAAAGAGGTTATGGCAACATTGGAGCCTGGCGAAACCGTCCGAATCACATATATAAGAGATGGCCGAAAGAACCGGACATACGCTGTGCTTGCCGAGCCCTCCGCAATCATAATGACTGCTCAGACCACCGAGACAACTTCAGACGATTCCAAGTGGGGTGTATCGCTGTCAGCGATTACCTCAACATTGCGTGAGACGTATAACATTGCCAACAATGTAAATGGCGTCGTAGTCTTATCTGTGGTACCCGGAGGCGCTGCCGACCAGGCGGGCCTTGCGCCTGGTAATGTAATTGTCGGCATCGATGGAACAACTATCTCCGACCTGGATGAGTTTTTTGCTGCGGTCGCATCCGACAAAGACGACACCGCACTTCTCGATATTTACACTCAGGGACAGTTCCGTTACATCCCCATAGCGTCAATAGAAACCGATGATTCAATCTGTGGTACAGACGAGCCGATTTCTGTTGAACAATTGCCGCGATATGAAGCGCTGCTGCGAGCGGTGCCATTGGTTGGCGTTGCAGGTTTAGGTTTTGCCCTGCTCGGGTTTTTTTCTCTTTTTGGGTATTCGGCTGGCACCAGCAAAATGCAGGCTATCGCCGAGAAAATCCGCTCAGGTACGGTGGTTTTTCTGAAACAGGAATACAAGATAACAGCGATTTTCCTCGTTATGTCTTTTCTTGCCATTTGCTTTACGCTCTGTCTGCCGACAGCTATCGCTTTTCTGGCAGGCTCAATCTGTTCAATGCTGCCCGGCTGGATTGGTATGAAAGCTGCTACCACCTCAAACGTACGAACATGCCAGGCTGCTAAGAAAAGCGGTCTGGCCGAAGCGTTAAATGTCGCCTTTTTGGGCGGCTCTGTTATGGGTATTTCCGTGGCATCTGTCGGTATCATCGGCCTTGGCACTTATTCTCTTCTCGTACTTAATGGCGATAATCCTGAAACTTTGCCGTATATCGTTGCCGGTTTTTGCCTTGGAGCTTCTTTTTTTGCGTTGTTTGGCAGAGTTGGCGGGGGAATATTTACAAAAAGCGCCGATATTGGTGCTGATATGACAGGAAAGATAGAATACAATCTGCCAGAGGATGACCCGCGTAACCCGGCTGTAATCGCTGACAATGTCGGTGACAACGTAGGCGACGTTGCCGGCATGGGCTCGGACCTTTTCGAGTCTTTTACCAGCTCCACAGTGGCTGCGATTATCATGGCCCTTAGAATGGGCGAGTTAAAATACGTGATACTGCCGCTTGTACTAATATCTATAGGTCTTATCAGCTGCCTGTTAGCTATATCGACAGGTAAGCTTCTTAGTAAACGTGTGGGTCCGCAGACATTTTTGCGAAATGTAATCTATGTTGCCAATGGATTGTTTCTTGCCGGGGCCTTCGTAGCGGTCATTTGGATAACAGGCGAATTCAGTCTCTTTCTAACTGTTGCAACAGGAGTTCTGTGCGGGCTTTTGATTGGCCTTGAGACAGAATACTTTGGTTCCGGACTTCCAATCAGATATATCGTGAACATGTCAAAAACAGGGGCCGCTACAAACGTAATCGCAGGATTAGCTGTCGGTTTTATAGGTGCACTTCTGCCTATCATTACAATTTGTGCGACTATAACCGTAACCCTATTACTTGGCGGACTCTATGGGATAGGCCTTTCGGCAGTGGCAATGTTAGCAACTATGGCAATTATTATGTCTATCGATGCTTACGGGCCGATAGTTGACAACGCCGGCGGCATAGCGACAATGAGCCGAGCGGGCCAAAAGACCCGGCGGATTACGGACAATCTTGACGCCGTCGGAAATATTACCGCTTCTATAGGCAGAGGATTTACTATCGGCGCCGGAGTCATTACAGCGGTAGCTTTATTTGCGGCTTATATCGGCGGCACAAAATTAGCTGACGCTGAGTTATTCGCCCCTGAGGTACTGGTTGGCCTGTTTATTGGAGCCGTTTTGCCGCTTCTTTTTGCCGCCTGGACTATGGGAGCAGTAACCAGAATAGCAAACAAACTGGTCCTCGAAGTTCGCCGGCAGTTTAAGCAGAAAAAAGGTTTATTGACAGGTAAGGCCGAACCCGACACTGATAGATGTATAGATGTCATTGCCAGAGATTCCCTAATGGCTACGGTCGTGGCTGGGATAATTGCTATTGCTTCACCATTCGTTGTGGCCTTTACACTTGGAGTAGAAGCTCTGGGCGGTTTTTTAGTTGGTGCAATGATTGTAGGCTCGGTCTTAGGAATGAGCATGTCAATCGGGGGAGGTGCATGGGACAATGCCAAAAAGTGGATTGAAAGTCATCGCGAAAAAGGAGATGATATGGAAGCCGCTTATAAGGCAGCGGTGGTTGGGGATATGGTGGGCGACCCATTTAAGGACGTTTCAGGTCCTGCTATGAATATACTCATCAAGCTTATGGTTACGATTTCCCTGGTGTTCTGCTCCGTTCTTTGTTCGGTATAAAGAGGAATCAAAGTGAGTTTGAAAGATTTCTGTAATAATGTTGCCAATCACATGGGACTCTTTGCCGGCAAAAGCCGTAACGTATTGTTGTCGGCCCAAAAAAAGCTGAAAGAATCGACAAATTTACCCGAGAAGATTCGCAATTCCATTTTCGAGAAGCTCTCACGTTCGCTTGCCAGGCAAGCTGAGTTTTTGGTGGGCAAGATTTCAGAGCGAATGGAAGTAATAGATGAGGTATCACAGCCATTTTATGAAAAAATCAATGCCTTGAAAGCCTGCGGTCCGGTCAGCGAAAGCCAGTTGTGGGAAGCGATGAACTCGATTGAAGCGGCCAGGAAACTGGCTGACGAGGAAAAGGTTTTATTAGTAAACTTATTCGGCCAAATTGTTGGTGCTCAAAAGTCGAAAGTTGTCGATGCGGTTGTCGTCGAAAATGACAACTCTGCTAATCGCAAATCCAAAGCTCGATTAAACGCCGGTACAAATCGTTAAGCCATTAGCCGATTACCATTTAACCATCCACAATAATGGAACCAATTAGAAAAAAACTAAGTTCCTTACTGATTAAGGCCGCCAATAAAGAAGTGGAGGATTTGGACCCGCAGTCTCAATGCGCGAAAGAATTGGCCGAAATTGAAAATGTTGACACAATTGTAGTCGAAGAAATCGAAAAAATATGCAAGGTTGCCACTTTGGTCGAGATATCCAAAATCCTTTCATTAGCAGCCCGGCTAAAAGGGACAGCCGGGCAAAAAAGAGAATCAGTAAAAAACGGCATTAAGAACATAGCAGAAGGACTGGTAACAAGGCTCGAAGCCGAATCGGGTCCACTTAAGTTGCCGCAATCCTGCCGCCTTATACTTTTGGGTATTTAGTTCTGCTCCGGAATCGATATGGGATTAAATGACATTTCTCGTGGTTTTGGACACGACATGGGAACACTTGTAGGGACAACTCGTAAAGTTTTGTCCTGGCCCGGCAGCACTTTGAGCAAAGCGGTAGAGAAATTGCGATATATTTTTCCCGGTGCAAGGACCAGAGCTATCGTAGCCGAGGAATTAATACGTCTGCTGAGCACCGAAGGGCTTGCCGAAGAAAAGCTTGAACAACGCCTCAAGGTTATGGCCGAAACCATACTGGCCCTTCAGGAAAGACTCGATGAGTTGGGCGCTCGCGGCCATATCAGCCAAACGGATATGTTGGATGCGGTGGATTCGATTAAAGCAGCCGACTTTCTTACCAATGATGAAAGAGTTATGTTGGTAAATGTCTTTAGGCAAAATATTGCACTTCAAAGGCCCGAACTCGTCGGTGTCGACATTGACTGATGTGTATGAAAGTACGGACCGGATTTTGAAAGTTGAAACTTAAATAAAAGCTGCATATAGAAAGGAAATACAAACATGGATTCTGTAATTGCTGCGCATAAACAGGTCGGGCGGACGTTGCGGCATCTTGTAGCGATCGCTGAACGGGGGAGGGAGGGAATTGTTGTCTTCGACCTCAATAAAGTCATTCAGTTCGTCAATGCGGCCTGGGCCGTGATGCATGGATACAAGACCACGGATGAACTGATTGGCAAACAGATTAGTACATTCCACACTGAAGAGCAGATGGCAAGTGATGTAATTCCTTTTATCAAGGAGACCGAACAGAAAGGCCAATTCACCGGGCGGTTGGGCCATGTTCGAGGAGATGGAACACCATTCTTCACGGAAATGTTAATGGTCGTACTCAACGACGATGCGGTCAGGGCTGTGGGACTTATCGGATTTGCCGCAGATATCACAAAGAAGGAACGTACTGAGGAAGAATTAAAAAGATACCGTCAGCACATGGCCGAACTCATCAAGCAGCGGACTGAGGAGTTAGAAGCTTCCAATTCAAGACTGCAGAGCCAGGTCACGGAGCACGAGCAGGCCGGGCAGAAGCTCAAGCAAGAGATGGCCGAGCTGTCGGCAGCAAGCGAACAACTCCGGGAGCAAATCCGTGAACATGAACGGGCAAAAGACGAATTAGAGCAACACATTGATAAGCTTGAGCAGCGCCTAAGGCGGCAGAGTGACGAATTAACGGCTGCGAGGGCACGGTTCCAAGACGAAATCACCATGCGTAAAAAGCAAGATGAATACTTCAAGCAGCAGACCGACACTATAAAAGCTGCCGGTGAACGACTTCAAGCTCAAATTGACAAACTGAGCGCCGGCGCCCCTATTGGTGAATCAGATATGTCGAAGGCAGGGGATTGGGGGAAACCGGCTGGGTCTATTATGGATAATGAAAAAACCATGCTGGAAAACGTTTTTCGGCAGAATGTTGTGCTTCAAAAACCGAAGCTTAATACTGCTGCCGAAGAAAATTCACATTAATCATTGTGCAGTATTGGCAGTGTTCCAAAGAAAGGATGAGAAATATGGCTAAAAAGCAAACGAAAAAGCAGGACAAAAAAAGGAGCAAGGCAAAACCTTCTATTTCCGAAAGCTTTGCAGCTTTTCCATCAAACGATAAGACTCTTTTTGTAGGTATTGATCTGGGTACCTGCCGAGCATCGGTATCGGCCAGCAATGGTGTTCGGGAGGTAGTGCCGACCTATGTAGGTTATCCGAAGGATAATATCTCTGAAGAGTTGTTGGGTGCTCAACCATTGTTTGGGGATACGGCACTGAAACACCGCCTGAGCGTAGAGCTTATCCGGCCTTTGGCTCACGGCGTTATTCAGACTAAAAGAAAAGGTGGAAATAACAAGTATCTCACAGCCGCCAAGCAACTGACTCGTCACCTTTTAGAAAAAGCACGACCTAAGTCTAACCAGCCTGTCTACGGCGTGATTGGTGCACCAGCAAGAGCCAGTATCGCCAGCAAACGTGTTCTTATAGATGCAGCTCGTGGAGTACTCGATACGGTCATGATAGTGTCTGAACCCTTTGCCGTAGCTTACGGACTTGGAATCCTCGACCAGGTTTTGGTGATTGATATTGGCGCCGGAACAGTCGATTTGTGCCGTCTGCATGGGACTATACCGGAAAAGAAGGACCAGATTACCCTGGATGAGGCTGGTGATTTCGTTGATGACAAGCTGTCAAAGATGATTCACAAAAAGTATCCAAATGCTCAATTTACTATCAATATGGTCAGAAAATTGAAGGAACGTTACGGCTTCGTTTCGAAGAATGCAGATCGAGTAAAAGCAAGTTTCCCCGTAAAGGGCAGACCCAAGGAATTTGACATTACCGATGAATTGAGAAACGCCTGCAAAAGCATTGTACCCGGCATGGTCGATTCGATAGATGAACTAATTGCCACTTACGACCCTGAGTTTCAGCAAGCTTTGCGTTCTAATGTGATATTAGCCGGCGGCGGAGGCCAAATGATAGGTCTGCCTAACCTTATTGAAGAAGCGATGGCCGAATTGGGCGGAGGCCAAGTAACTCGCGTTGATGAGCCCTTATTTGCAGGCTCAAACGGTGCGTTGAAAATGGCTCAGCGAATGCCAAAACATTTCTGGAAAGTGCTAACTTAATTTTTCTGCTACGAAGGCAAGTGAATTAGCAGCCCAGTTTGAGAAATTAACTAATTAGTTCCTGTTGCGGAAAGAAATTTATGTAAAAACTTATGCAAAAAAAGCCTGTTCCTGTTATCATTCAGTTATTCAAAAACCAATGAGAAAGGAACAGGCAAATGAGAACAAAAT
>DUZJ01000031.1 GCA_013349615.1 Planctomycetota bacterium
CGTACTGCCGCTCATAGCTCGTGCCTTGACGTGTGTACTCTTGTTCAGGTTGAACGCTCCGGCATATTGCGTTCCGACGGGATTTGAAGTCCAGGGCTGTCGCGGGTCGGAGCCATCGAGGGTGTAATAGATGGTGCCTGTCGCGGAGGTTATTGAAAACAGGTCGGTATGCGAGATTTGGCCTCCGTGTTGATATGAGCCGTTGATATAAAAGACCGGCGCATCGATGCCCGGGTACAGCCCTCCGGCCCTGAGCCAATCGAACAAGAATGACCAGCGAGGTGAGATAAATCCGGTCAGGACGCTATTTAGATTGTTAAACAAGTCCTCCCGAGTATGTGGAATTGTAACGCGTGTGTCTCCCCAACGGGCAGACTCGCCAACGATTGCCCGGTCGACCTGGTTCATTCGGGCCTGAAATAACTGGGTAGCCCCTGGGTTTGACAGCGGCCCGTCATTGAACATAGCCTTGTGTACATAGTCGGCAATTTGCAGCTTGTACTCGGCGTTGCCCTTTAGTTTGTCGTGAATGTCGTATGGGCTGTCACCGCGAGCATTGGCGTTGAAATTGTACCACTCAAGCGAATGCTCCGCATCCCAGGTATGGAATCGCCATTTACCGTCGGGATGGCGATGTGTGGCGTACCAGTTTTTCCCCGGCCAATCCCAGCTGATAGAGTACCAGTGCGACAGGATATAGGTAATGAAGTTATCAATATCCAGCATTTCACACAGCGTATTGTATTTGTCGGGATTTGCCGGGTCATATTGTACAGCATTAGCAGCGGCTAACATAGCGTTGAAGTTGGATACGGCGGTGCCGCTGCCGTAGCCGCCGCCGTCGTTGATGGTGTAGCTTAGACCGTGCTTGATGGCGTCGTATTCTTCCTTCTCGCCGCCGAACATCTCTGCCGCCCAGGAATGGTCCGGTCGTTCGTGGATGTAGTACATTCCCCAGTACAGCTCATTAATATACACATGTGCATAGAATCCATGGGGCGAATGACCGCCCATAGCGTTATGAAGGTCGGCAACGTACTGGTCCTGAACATATATAGCCGTCGCGTGCTGGCTGCTGTGATTCCAGGCGTTGTTAAGTACGGCATCGAGTACAATAGTATCGAAGCGTTCAATCGGAGAATCGGAAAAGAACTTGTAGTCGAGCTTTCTCGGCCCACCGGTAGGCAAGGCATCATCAGTGCTGTCCTTGAACCTGGGCCGCATCGAGAGCTTATATACCTTCCACCTGTTCAGACTCGTGCCTCCACCACTGACACCTCCCTGCATCGCTATTGCGCAGTTTTGTTGAAATTCCTCCCCTGTGTTTGGATTGATAAACTCAAATGAAGCCACCCTTTCCGTGCCGTCCTGTGATTGGTTGATATAAATCCCTGTGCCGCCGAACCAGTCGTCCTTGTCCATAACCACTGAGATGGTCGGAACTGCTTTCAGGTCGTCTTTTATTGTGTTGGCGTAAAGTCCGCCAAAGATGTCCGTTCCGCCTTGTCCGACAACATCAGGGTCCACCTGGTAATTACCGGTTACCGAACCCCACGAAGTCGGATAACCTTCCGGTGTAACCTGAGCTCCAGTGATAGGGTCGGTAGCCTGGGTTATAACATCATCGAGGAAGTAATAAGAGTGCGTTTCGACCGCGGAGTCCAGCCAGCCGGTCTTGACCGCAACGGCGCGAAGCGTGGTAGTTTTATCGATTAAAATCGGTGAAATGTAAGTGTCCCCGTGAGTTATTGTCGGAGTTGAGCTGTCAGTTGTGTAACGGATCTCGGCACCGTCGGTTGCGGTAGACAACGTCAGCAGAAACGGGTCCTCATAGAAACCACGCTTGTGGCTCAACCAGACCTCATCGACAACACCAATCGCACCGGTCACATTGAATGTGCGTGGTGTGGGTGTAGTGAAGTACTGCGGGACGGTACGGTTCCTTGCGGCGACCAGCTCGGGCAGAATCAGGAAATCGCCGTCGTCCTTGTCGTCGTTTAGCCCGTGAATCGCCAGGACGTTCAAGCCGGGTTGCAGTACGCCCAAGAAGGCCATTAGGTTGATCTCCTCGAAGACGGAAGCGTCCTGAATCGGACGGTTGGAATCAGCCGTTGAGTTCCATTCCACAGGATTCGGTGCGTTGCGTCTGGCAACCTCCTGGCCGTTGATGTATGCAACGAACCCGTCCTCGTACTTCATCCGCAGGGTCAGCGTGTCAAAGAGACCGGGGCTTTCTACCTGAAAGTTGATGCGCGACCACAGGGAGGCATTGACGCCTAACATATCGGCCTGCAGTTGGGAGTCACCGCCGCTGAACTCTCCCTCAAGCTTGAAAACGTCAAAAGAATACGCCTTATGAACGTCGGTGCTGCCCGGGTCTGCATCAGCCCGGACCGTAAAGCTGCCATCGGCCGCTGTAATGCCCGTCCAGCGTGCAACATAACCTTCGCTGTAATTATCACCGGTGTTGAACCTCACCATGTTTTCGGCGAGGACATCCACGCCGCTGGTGCTGGCGTTGGTGTAGGTGTCGGCGCCATTAAGAGTGTATATCGTCAGGCGGTTGGTGTAATTGCAGCGAGCAGCAGACGTGGCAAAGGTGTACTCCGTCGTCGGCTCCAGGCCCGTAAACATCAGGTCGACCCACCAGCCGGTACTGCCGTAATAAATCACGCCGGTCATGTCCGCTATAGTACCGAATGTGTTGTAGGCGTCGGTGCCTGCGGCGCAGTCACTTCCGCCACTATCTGGATCCACCTGCCAGGTCACGCCGCCACTCTGTGTCAGCGTTGCCGTGATACCCATGTCGTTGCCTGTGTTCTGGTCCAGCAGCGGTCCGGAAGTGGGGCCGGTGTATCTATCACCAATGCCATATGTTGTAACGTTGTCGGCGATGTACTGGTCGCTGCTGCGATACACACAGTCGTTGTATGCGACCGTCTGCTCACCCCCGATGCCAAAGCCCAGGCCGGTCTCTCCGGTTTCCCATTCTGAGTCATCGAATTCAACAGCGGTCCAATCTGTGCCCGCGTCGCCGCTGGTGGGCACGTGATAGGAAACAGCCGTATCAACGGGCACGAGTGTCGTGGCGTACTGTGTCAGACCGTACGAGATATCAGTCAACTGCCGGGGATACTCATCCGCATATTCGTGAACGACGATATTGCTGTCAGGCGCCACCAATCCGAGATATTCTCCGTCTATGTCAAGTTCGAAGTTGGTGTGATAGTAATCAGCAGGGTCAAGATATGGGTAATTATAGGGGTATAGGTCAATCGTTTTCTCCGAGGCAAAGACTATCCGGAACTTACCCGGCTCAATCTCGAAGCCATCCGGGAATTGCCACTTGGTCCGGTTGTCCTTGTTGTCGGTCAGGTACCAGCCATCCAGACTAACAGTTTCGCCGGTCGGATTGTAAATCTCGAGCCAATCGGAGGATTCGCCGTTTCCGTCCAGCTGGTCACCTTCTTTCGGTAGAAGAGGCGGCTTGTTGCTGGCGTTGCTCGCCAAAAACTCGCTGATTACGAGGTGTGGTTCTTCCATCAGCCAGTTGTTCGCCAGCAGTGCAAAGTCGGCCATATTTACTCCGTTATAACCATCCAGGTCGGCAATACAACCGGGGACGAGACAGACCGGCTCCAACCACTGCCAGGCAAGAATTTGCAGGTCGCCGAATCCGACCTTGTAGTCCTTATCCAAATCACCTACGAGTTTAGACTGGGCACCAGCTGTCCGTAGGGAACCAGCCAGGGATGCAATCAATACCAGCCCTGTTATCCACAGGATGCCTTGCGGCAGAAGTCCGTGCCGAAATAGTAACGACGTTTTCACGGATATGGGCATCTTTATTTCCTTCCTCACTTTTGTTTACGGCCACTAATCGTGGTTTTATCTTTGTGTGGGTCCCATTTTACCGGGGTCACCCTAACTTATGAGCCTTAAAATCGTAATTGTCGTTTTACTACAATCTTACTTATTTTAACATATATCGAGTATATAGTCAAGGGTTTCTCAAAGTTGGGGCTTTTCTCAGAATCTCCGTTTTGGCAAGTCCCCCTGAAGCAGGAAGCAGGTATTCATCGGCTCGGGTTTCCCCTGCATCAAATCCTCTGAAAAAAATGCTTGCTTGAATCCTCGGAGAACTTATAGTATAAGCCAAAAGTGTATTTTGCTGTTGAGCAGCCCTGATTTTGTCGTAAAACGGGCAGTTCAAGCAAAATGAGATGGAGCACTTATTCACGGACTGGCCTTATGAGACAGATTTCGCGAAGGTCGTTTCTAAAACGTGGCGTGGTCGCCGCCACAGCGGTGTCTGCACCATACGTCATCCCGTCATCGGCACTGGGTAAGGCCGGCTCTGTTCTGCCCAGTGAGCGTATCACGATGGGAGCTATCGGCTTGGGCGGACAGGGCACATACAATTTGCGGAATTTTCTTACCTGTGATGACCTGCGAATATTGGCTGTCTGTGATGTCGATACTAACCACCGGCTCAGAGCAAAAAACGCGGTGGATTCGACATACGGCAACAAGGACTGTTCAGCATACAACGATTTTCGCGATATACTAACTCGCAAGGACATTGATACGGTGCTGATAGCAACGCCGGACCACTGGCATGCCGTTATTTCTATTGAGGCTGCAAAGGCCGGCAAGGACCTCTATTGTGAAAAACCGATTTCCCTGACCATCGCTGAGGGCAGGGCTGTCGTCGATACGATGAAACGTTTCGGGATTGTCTATCAGTCCGGTACCCAACAACGTAGTAATAGCTGTTTTCGTTTTGCTGTGGACATTGCTCACAGCGGTATGCTCGGCCGGCTTCGGAGCCTGCATTGCTACTACCATAACGGCCCGACGTGTCCTCCACAGAAGCTCGAATCCGTTCCGAAAGGCTTCGACTACGATATGTGGCTCGGACCTGCTCCTTTTGAGCCCTACACGCCAAGGCGGTGTCATGGCAGCTTTCGGTGGTTATACGATTACTCAGGCGGACAATTGACCGACCTTGGAGCGCACTTCAACGACCTGGCTCAGTGGGCGCACGGCAGTCAATATACCGGGCCTACAGAGTATGAAGGTTGGGCCGAGTTTCCTAAAGATGGTTTGTTCAATACGCCTGTGCGATTCGAGGTCGTTGCAACGTACCCTGACGGCGTAAAGATGGTTCTTCATGACGAGAGCGAGCCCGGCAGGGGACCAAGAGGAAACAAATTCGTCGGCACCGAAGGCTGGGTCAGTGTCGATGACAACGGAAAAATCACCGCATCGAGCGAAGCCATTATGCAGAAGGTCAACTTCTCTCAGAGAAGCTATGCGTTCATGACCGGCCACCACCGTGATTTCCTCGATTGTGTCAAAACACGCGCGGAGACCATCGCGCCTGCCGAGGTTGCTCACCGCTCGACGACGACCTGCCATGTCGCCAATATCTGCTTACGACTGGGTAAAAAACTGCGTTGGAATCCCGAAACTGAACGTTTCGTCGATGACCCAGAGGCCGACAGGTTTCTCGCTCGCGCAATGCGCCCACCCTGGCGTCTCTAAACGTTATTATAACCAAGGAAGGAATAACAAAACGTGAACATGACCAGCTTAATTCGTCGTTATCTTGCGGCCATCGCCGTGTTGGCCTTGTCGTCTCTGTTGCCGTCTTGTTCTACACTTGATGAGGTACCGAAGCAGCCGGAGACGGTAAGATTCATTATGCACCGCGTCGGCCAATTCCGCAGCGAGGCCTGCGGTGTAGGCGATTTCAACAACGATGGTAAGCTTGATATCGTCGCCGGACAGTACTGGTACGAAGCCCCACATTACAAGCCTCACAAGTTTCGCTCACTCAAAGACAAAATCGACGACCAGGGCAAGACCCACGAGGTCAACGATGAAGGTATAGGTTACCATGATGATTTTATGAACGTGCCTTTGGATGTCGATGGCGATGGCTTCCTGGACGTCGTAACCTGCTGTTGGTTCAGCAAACAAATCGACTTCTACCGTAACACGGGCCCCGGCGCAGGACAATGGCCCATCACTATCATTGAGAAAAATGGCAACTTCGAAGCAGGGGACCTGTGTGATATCGACGGTGACGGCGTAGAATTCGAAATCCTGGCCCATACTCAGGACACGAAGTGGTACGAAATTGGCGTAAAGAGCAATGGCATGTGCGGCATCATCAGGCACCAGGTTTCCACCAATAAAAAACACTTCGGTGGAGGTGTCGGCGATATCAATGGTGATGGCCGTCCGGATATCATACGGCCGAATGCCTGGTATGAGGCACCGGCCGACCCGCGAAACGGCCGGTGGAAAGAACACTCACTCGCAGTCGGCAGTCTCACAGAGGGCCAGGCCGAGCACACACCACAAATATTGGTTTATGATGTTGACGCCGACGGCCTCAACGACATCGTAACCAGCTCTGCACATCGCCACGGAATCTTTTGGTACAAGCAGGTGAAAGCAGGCTCAGGAATATCCTGGAAACGGCACCTGATTGACAAATCCTGGTCCCAGGCCCACAGCTTGGCCCTCGCCGACCTGGATGGCGATGCCGACCTGGACCTTATCACTGGAAAGCGGTTCTATGCCCACAATGGCAATGACCCAGACGCCGATGCGCCCCTGGGCGTCTATTGGTATGAATTGCAGCGTGCAGCCGCTCCCAAATGGGTCAAACACGTCATTTCCTATGGCGAAGGCATCGGCGCCGGCTTAAGTATTCCGGTCGTTGACCTCGATGGCGACGGCGACCTTGATATCGTTGTTACCGGAAAATGGGGAGGCCCTGTTTACTTTGAGAATACAACCGGTAAAATTGCAGGCAAATAAATAAACTTTCAGTTAAGGGACAGATTATGAAAAAAATATCAATTGGTTCTTGGGCATATATAATCGGTCCGTATGTGGACGACCCGGTCAGAACCGGCCCAAGAGAAGGCAAGGCAATAACTACCATGAACGCTACTGAACTGGAAAGGAGCTAAAGATGAGTTCGGATACTCTCCCCAGACTTCACAACGCCATGTGGCCCGGGCTGGTCGGCAAAGGAAATGAACCGGGCCAGGAACCACCAATCAGTCTCGAACGAATGCTCGAATTGACCGCCGGCGCGGAGGTGAACGGCCAGAAGTTCGACGGGATTGACTACTTCCTTTTCCTGCCGCACACTGACCCTAACGCCAGCGACGACGAACTGAAGAAAATCGCCGACCTTATTCAGGGGTACGGTTTTAACGTCGGCTCGGTTGTCGCGCCGGTCTGGGCCGGCACGGTCGGCGATTCGGCGATGGGGGATGCAGCGGCTCGCGAGAAGTTCCTCAGCGCCATACGTATGGGATGTCGCATCGCCGGCGTGTTCAACGAGCATGGCGTGCGCAAGTACGGTGCGATCCGGATCGACTCGGCTGAGTTCGGAATCGAAAAATGGCGCCAAGACCCAAAGACGAACACAGCGAAAATCGCCGAGACGTTCCGCGAAGCGGCCAAAATCGCCGCCGCTCACGGCGAGCGTCTGGCCGTCGAGGGTGAGATCTGCTGGGCCGGCCATCATAGTTGGAAGGACACGCTCGATCTTCTGGAAGCCGTCGGAATACCGGAGACGCTTGGCTTCCAGGCCGATATGGCCCACACGTACCTGTTTTTGATGGGCTACAATGCGCCGGAACACGCGCTGCTGCAGCCCGGCTACTCAGACGAGGAGTTCTACGCCGCCTACGAAACGATGGTCGACAAGCTGCGGCCCTGGACGATCGACTTCCACGTGGCGCAGAACGACGGCGAAGTGCACGGCGCTGGCGCACACGACAAGACGGGTAAGCACTGCCCGGCCGACGACCCCAACGGCAAGCTCGACATCGTCCGCTGCGCGGGCTACTGGCTTAAGGACGCCGCGGCGCGCGGTATCCGGCACATCTGCTGGGACGGGTGCATGTTCCCCAACGCGATGCTCGAAACGCAGGCTACTTGGAACGCAATCCTCGATGTGATGCTCAAAGTGCGGGCGGAACACGGGTGGGTGTCTTAGTTGTGAATTCGGAATTGGTGCTTCATATATGCTTCTTCTTAGCTTAAGAGCTTGAATAAGGAGTCACGAAAATGACTAAAAAACTTAATGTTGGCCTCATCGGCTACGGCTTCATGGGAAGGACGCACTCCAATGCCTACCGCAGGGTCACCAACTTCTTCGATGTACCCTACGAACCGGTCCTGCAGGTTGTCTGTGGGCTGGTGGAGGCCGAGGCCAAGGCCTTTGCCGAGAGGTGGGGCTACAAGTCACACACTACCGACTGGCACAAGGTAGTCGAGGATGAAAACATCGACGTAGTGGAAATCTGTGTGCCGAACAATCTGCACGCCGAGATAGCTATCGCCGCTGCCAAGGCCGGCAAGGCAATCTGTTGCGAGAAGCCCTTAGCGCTGAACGTCCCACAGGCCGAGCAGATGGTTAAGGCTGTGGAGGAGTCTGGCGTACCCAACCTCGTCTCATTCAACTATCGCC
This sequence comes from Planctomycetota bacterium, assembly GCA_013349615.1. GTDB lineage: Bacteria > Planctomycetota > Phycisphaerae > Sedimentisphaerales > Anaerobacaceae > CS2-K091. The sequence goes on from DUZJ01000031.1 coordinate 8,504, forward strand.
GGGTGCCCGCCGTAACATTGGCCAAGCAGCTCATCGACGAAGGTCGATTGGGGAAAATTTTTCATTATCGGGCAAATTTCCTGCAGGACTGGACAATCTCGGCAAAGGTGCCGCAGGGTGGAATGGCCACATGGCGGCTGGACATCAAGGCTGCCGGTTCAGGCGTGACCGGCGACCTGCTGGCACACTGTATAGACACGGCAATGTGGCATAACGGGCCAATTACAGACGTCTGTGCCATGACGGAGACCTTTGTCAAAGAGCGCATGCACGCCGAAACGGGCAAGGTCGAGCCGGTGGGTATTGATGACGCGTGTACCTTCCTTTGCCACTATGATAACGGCTCACTCGGCAATTTCGAGTCCACCCGCTATGCGCGTGGCCACAAGGCACTTTATACCTTCGAGATCAACGGGGAAAAGGCCTCCATCGCCTGGGACCTCCATGACCTCCATCGTCTCAGCTACTTCGACCATAGCGACCAATCGATAGTACGAGGCTGGCGGTCAATTCACGTTACGGATAGCGACATGCCGTATATGGATAAATGGTGGGTCCCGGGTCTGCAGATTGGCTATGAACACACGTTCGTACACCAGGTAGCCGAATTTTTACAGAACCTGGCCGAAGGTAAATCGACATCGCCGGACTTCCGCGAAGCCCTTGCAACACAGTATGTCTGTGACGCGGTGCTGACATCGGCGAAAAATAAAAAATGGGAAACGGTTAAAAAACCGTGAGCATAAGTTATTTCCCGCTTGTGCTTTTATGACTTTTTACTTTTAGTAAGGAGGACTTATGTCTGCAAACTCTATTGCCAGTAAGGCACTTGAACAGGGAAAAGGAATCGTAAGGCTTGCGCCGAACTGGGTGCCGCGTTCCTTTTGCGTGCCGGGTCGGCGAATAAAGCTGCATCCGGATGACTATTACAAGCTGGGAGGTGAACGAGGTGGTATTGACGAGCGATGGTTTGCGTCAACCACACCGGCAGACAACGGGCCGCTGACCTCGCCGAATGAAGGCTTGAGCTTCATTGTCTCTGAGGACAATGGAAATATCGAAAAAGTGCTTCTAAAAGACGCAATCGATGAGCTGAAAGACGAAATTATTGGTGACAGACTATGGAATGAGCACCAGCGGTGGCCGATGTATTCCAAATTCTTTGACAACAAAGGCGCTTTGCCCCATCATATACACCACCGTGACAAACATGCAAAGCTGACCGGCCAGTTGGGAAAACCCGAGGCTTATTATTTCCCCCCGCAGGCAAACAACTACGGAGGCGATTTCCCTTATACCTTTTTCGGCCTCCAGCCGGGCACAACCAAAGAGCAGGTCCGTCGGTGTTTGGCTGACTTTGAAAAAGGCGACAACAAAATCACAAATCTCTCTGCGGCCTATCGGCTTGAAGTCGGTACAGGCTGGGATGTCCCGCCAGGCGTCCTGCACGCACCCGGCAGTCTCTGCACATACGAACCGCAGAAGGCATCGGATGTTTTCGCTATGTACGAGTCTGTGCCGCATCACCAGGTTGTGCCTAAAGAGCTTCTCTGGAAAGACACACCCGAAGACAAGATGGGAAACGTTGACCATTTGCTTGAGATAATTGATTGGGACCTGAATGTCGACCCAGACTTTGCAAAGAACCGCTTTATGCGTCGCAAACCGGTCCGGGCGGTAGATGAGATGAGAACCGAAGGTTACATTGAAAATTGGATATGCTACAAGTCAAAGGCCTTCAGTGCCAAAGAGCTTACGGTTCTACCGGGCAAAACAGTAACTATCAAGGACAGCGCCGCCTATGGATTCATTATGATGCAGGGTCACGGCACTATGGGGGCCTGGGACATAGAAACTCCCTCGCTCATAAGATACGGCCAGTTGACCCATGACGAGTATTTTGTCAGCGAAGCAGCCGCGAAAGCAGGAGTAACCATCACGAATCCTTCAAAGACAGACCCCATCGTCATGCTCAAGCACTTTGGCCCTGACAACCCGGATTTACAATTATAGTAACCGTTTGGTTCCGTTCCTGATTCTGTCAGGATGGGACCTTTTGTTATACATCGCAGAGACCGACGGCTTCCCTAAGGCCCTTTAGTGGGTCGCGGGTCGGAATGAACTCCTGGCCGACATAGCCTGTGTACCCGGTCTTGGCAATCGCTTTCATAATAGGCCTGTAGTTGATTTCCTGCTTGTCGTCCAGTTCGCCGCGGCCGGGATTGCCCGCCGTATGGTAGTGGCCGATGTAGTCCTTGTACTGCCGGATGCGACTGATGATGTCCCCGTCCATAACCTGCACGTGGTAGATATCAAACAGCAGCTTCATCCGCGGCGAGCCAACCTGCTTGATTATCTCCATGCAGTAGTCGGTGTGGTCGCCCTGGTAGCCCGGGTGTCCCTTCATCTCGATGTCCACACGGCTGTTGAGAATCTCCATACAAAGGTTCACTTTCTTCTTTTCCGCATAACCTATAATCTTCTTAAAGCCGTTGACACAGTTCTTGATGCCCACATCGTCGCTAATGTCTTCCCGGAAGCCGGTAAAGGCAATAACGCTGGGAAACTTATACTCGGCGCAGGCATCAATAGTCTCACGAGTGTTCGAGATAACCATATCATGGTATTTGGGGTTGTTGAAGCCCTTGACAAACGGAGGGTCGGGCATGCCGCAGGGCGCGATGGCGCATGTCAGGCCGTACTTCTTGAGAGTTGCGAAGTCTCCAGGACCAACCAGCTCGACGCTCTTACAGCCAAGCTGCCTGGCAATCCGGCAGGCCTTCTCGACATCCCAATACTTAGCAAAACACCAATGCACAATGGACTGGTTGATACGACCTTTAGTAACGGCTTTTCCCTTAGACTTGCTGACCGCAGCGCAAGACGGAAGCGCTAAAGCCGCGGCCCCGGCAGCGCCTACACCTGCCGCCATCCGCAGCATACCGCGTCGGCTGATACGTTCGCATCCCGGGTTGTTTAATTGACTTTCTTTCTTCATATCCATTTCCTTTCTGTTAAGTACTATTCGGTAAGGATTCCGGTTCCTCTCAAATACAATCACGAGACCAAAGACGCAAATTCAATGAGTATCCGGCGCCTCCCACCCCGCTAATTTCCCCTTTGGTTCTGCCATCGTCCCATCCTGCGGCACTTCCTTACCCAAAGCCCGGTAGGAATCCGGTCTATTCACTTTCAATCAGCTCGCCGGTCGCCTTGTTCCACCGCACGATGCGGACCTTCATACGATGCTTCGTGCCGTGGCAGTCTGTGCAATATTGCTTTGCCTCGGCAGCTCCGGAGGCTGAAGGTTCACAAACTTCGTCGAAGATAGTCTCGGCCCCGGCCAGCAAGGGCTCGTGGTCTTCTGTTTCCTGGAGCTCGTGTCTTGGGTGACACATCATGCAAGTCGGATTGATTTTCGACTTGGGATACATAATTTCCGGCGGCGTGATGTTATCTTCGTCGCTGCGGTGCCTTTCCGACTCTCCGTGGCACCTCTCGCAGCCAATACCCGCTAATTCATGGTCTAAAGCAAGCTCTTCTTCGTCAAAATCCAGGTGACACGCCTTGCAAAAAGGATTAGCGACAAAGGATTCGTAGCTCGTCTGCGTCTTAACTTCAGTATCCTCGGTCAGTTTCTCAACCGCAGCCTCTTCAGCCTCGCTTTTGGTCATTGACTTTTCAATCCCTTTCTTACACGAGCAGTTTGCTGCAAAAAGCAACAGCAAACCGCTCATCACAAGCCCGCATGTCGTCACGGACTTTCGTTTCACCAACTTCATAGTCCAACGTCCTTGTGTCTTGGTTGCCTTATCTAAGCTTTACATGGATTCAGCATGCTCGCCTGCTACACGTATTCCCAGTCTTTCAGCCACTGATAGTGTGTCGGCAGCTTCGCCCACGCCTCGTCCATAGCCTCTTGAAGCTCCTTGGCCTCGGCTACGTCCAGCTCTCGACGCACCTTGACGGCCTTTGCCATGTTGTCCACCTGGTGGGGGTTGATCATACCCGGAATAGGCGCCGTGACAGCATCCGTCGCCAGGATATAGCGAATGGCCAAACGCGCCAGCCGGTCGTCTTCTTCTGCATGCGGATTACCAGGCGAACTATCGCCCTTAAACAGTGAATTACTGGAGAACGGCTTGATACCGAAAATGCCCGCGCCGTACTGCTTCGCCGCATCGAACAGACTGTCCTTGGGCCGGACTTTGCTCTTAGCGGTATAGGGTGTCACGGCCACTTCAACAATGTCGGGGTAAGTCTCTATCATCCATTTGATATGCGGACGGTCGTGCGAGGACAATCCCGTGAAGCGCACCTTACCCTGCTTCTTCGCCTTCTCAAGCGCCTTCATCATCTCGTCCACCTCGTCTTTGGTGTGACGACCGCTCTGCTCGTGCATCGTAGGCCGCCACAGGTCAACGTAGTCCAGCTTCGCTATCCTCATACCCTTGTCCAGGGTCTGCAGCAGCGCAGGGGCCGTCCGGAACCTGGGGTTCCGCATCTCCTCCTGGTACCACGAAAAGCCTAGGTACATCGCATCACGTCTGCCTCTAAGCGCCTCTGCATAGGCCTGAACCTCTTCTCTCGTGCACGCATCGATATAGTTAATCCCCAATTCGATGCATCGGGTAACAGTGTCGCGACGGTTCTTTTTGAAGCCATCACTGTTCAAATCAGCGCTCAGCCAGCCCCCGCCTTTGAACACGCCCGGCACCATTTTATCGATGCGCTTCCAATGACCGCCAAAACACACGGCCGAAACCCAAAGCCCGGTTTTCCCGAGCGGTCGATACTCCATATCAGGGTTGTAGCTCCGCGTCTTCCTTACCGCCTTCTGAGCAGCCTCACTTGACATTGCACCAAGACCTACAGAAAGACCCGCTGCTGCGACCGCACCATCGCGCATAAACTCCCGACGGGTCAGACCATTTGTTTTACCTGCTTGTTGTTTGTGTTCCATACTTTACTCCTTAAAACCATTGCTTGATTATAGTTTTCATTACAAGATTATTCTTCACGTTTAACGTTCACCTTCTCATAGCACGCTTTCAGATAATCACGCGATTTGGCCAGATTCGCCGACATTACGTCCGCTTCCGGATGCCCGTGCATGAATGGATTGACATATCCGCGGTATCGAATCTTTGCCAAAGCCTCGAGCCAGGGCGTCATATCCGTTGGGCCGATTCCCGGAAGCTGCTTTAAGGCCCCATAGTGCTGCCAGGCGTAGAAGAAGAAAAGCTGCTTGCCGCAGATGTGGATTGCCTCCGGCACAGAAGCCTTAAGCGTCTGGATGTGATACGGCGCCAGCGCAATGCCTAATCTCCGCGAAGTATTGATGTCGACGAACGCCTTGAGCGAATCCAGCGAGGTAAGCAGTGCATTGCCGTGGTTTTCAATCGCCAGGTATGAGTTATATTTCTCCGCCAGTTCGACCAGCGGCTTGAGACCTTCGATAAACTGCCTCATCCGGGCGGTCAGATCTTCCGGCTTACACGGACCTGCACTGCCCTGAATCGCCACGCCGCCGCCGGCCTTGCCTAATAGCTCCGCATAACGGGCGTAACCGCCCCGATACACTGAAAACGCAAACAGTTTCAGCTTGTGCTTCGCTAATAGCTTTTTCAGGCCGTCTGCACCCAAACGTTTAGCCACGTCGTCGAGATGTGGACAGCCATCGTGCGCCGACCAGATATCAATCGCCTCGAAACCTAACTTCGCTATCCGCTCACAAGCCTGCTCGATGGGAAGCTGCATGAAATGTATAGACGACGTTGACAGTTTCATCCGCCATTTTTTCCTGGCGGCCTTCCGTGCCCACGCCGGCAGAACCGGTGCCGCGAGCCCGGCCGTCGCCCCCGCACCTATAACCTTTAGGAAACTCCGGCGATTCAGATGGATGTCTGTTTCTCCATTAATAGCGGATATATCATTCTTCATATACCATCACCCGTCTCTTAACTATTGATTACGAAAAATCTATTATGCATATTGTTTTTGTACTGTCAAGTACTTTTTAAAAAACGTTTGAGTCCCAAAAGCGCTGTCAAAGCCATCTTGAACTGCGAAACTAAAGTCTAAAATAGGCTACAAGATTGGGGTCATCTTCAAAGAGATATTCTTTTCTCTCCCACATACTTTTATCGTAATGTTGTTCAGGCCATTCCGTCTTGGCGATGCGAAGGAATACTAATCCGACAGAAGAGCTTGATGTTCTGTCGATTACTATGGCTGAAGGCGGCCTCTCTGCCAACATCTCCTTGAATTTGTCTGCATCTAACGTATTCGTGGCCTCACGCTTGGGGGCCGACATCTGGCAGGCAATATTGCATCCCATCCATCCCGCCGATAGTTCCGGATAAATATCGCAGCCGCCTTCAAGGGCATATAGAGGCGTCATTGTTACCACTAACTTCGGCTCCTTGGTTTTTTCAGCTACATCCATAGATATCTGATGCACCTTCACAGGAACCCACGTTTGCGGCCTGAATACCCTTGATATCCTCAGCAGCATAAATGATTGGTAAGCGACTTGTGAAAATGTGCAGCCAATTACCACAATCAACGCTATTCTAAAAAGCTTATGGTCGCTGCCATTCCTCCCGGGCCTTCTCAAATACAGCAGTGGATACGCCAGGCTGATTATGACAAAAGGCACCAGGATGGCAAAGCTTTTGTACAGCACCAACGGAGGGCACAGGCTGATTATCAGAAACGTCAGCGGTATGAGGATTGCCAGTACGCAGCTTTGCAGGTTCGATATATTTAACTTGCGCCGATACGGTACAATCAGCACAACAAGGCAAATCGCAATCAGAAAAGGGGTAATCGCCCTCGGAACCGTAAAGCACAGAATCGCTTTCCAAAATTTCGTGTCCAGCGTTCCTGCCGTCATTATATGGAACTTGAGCATCAATCGCCTTTTGAGCGAAAGCATCTCGAAAACGTTTATAGAAAAAGCCCGTGGTGCCTGGACCGCTGTCCAAATCGGCAACCCCAAAATCACCACCGAAGCAGCCAAAAACGCAAGTGCGCTCTTGAACCTTTCTTTGCCCGCCTCTGCCGGCTTGAACAGTAGCAGTACGAAGAAAAGTAGTTGAATAAAAACAGCGCTCAAACGCAGGCAGCTTGCCAATGTCAGCAGAGCGCCCATCGCCCCGATTCGCAAATATTTATATCTTTGCTTGGAATCAATAGATATAAACAGCCAGAACGACATCGCAACGCACAGCATCACGAAATCCCGGCCCAAAGCCAGTCCATTGAAATTATCAGTATACCAATTGAACACGTATAGTACAGCCATAGCCATACCTAAGAGCCAGCCCGTAACAGGAAAAGACCAGAACACGCGCGTGAATATCCCCATAATACATACGACTACGAGGATGTCGCAGACTACCGTCAGCATCCTTGCCGTCAAAAGATAATGCGTCGTATTGAACACCTTAAATATTGCGGCACAAAAAAACGGATGATACGGCATTTGAGTTGTGTGGGCAAAATCCTTGTAAATCATTTTGCCCTTAGTCAGCAGAACTCCGGCGGCACATGAAGCTTGCTCAGCATCCGCAAGAGGTTTGTTCATACTGCCTGCAAAGATTACAAGCGAAAGGACAATTAACACCGGCACGGCTAAGAGCTTAACTATTCTTAAATAATTCTGACTATCCAACTTCATACCTATACCCCGACATTATTTTGCCATCACCGCCTCTGACTTATACGCCGCAATAATCCTACACACGATATCCAGGTATTTCAAGACAATTAAAACAAAACAGTATGTCTAAACGACAAAGCAGCTTATAAAAGACCAGACTACCTTCACAAGTCTTACCATATTTAGCTGTCCTGTGGAAGAATCCTATTGATATTACCCTGACCTTATGAAATAATGAATCGCCGTATGAAGGAACGAATAAAAAAATTACTCATCGCGGCTGCATTTAGCATTTTCCTTACTGCCTTTGCGAAGGCGGACCACGCAAAGCGGATTGACGGCATTATCCGTCAATCTTCTTTGAAAAACGTCCAATTTTCCATTCACATTGTAAAGGCTGATTCAGGCAGGACAGTCTATAGCCACAACGCAAGAGAGCCGCTTGTGCCGGCCTCGAATATGAAAATAATTGTCACCGCAGCAGCAATCAAATTCTTGGGACCTGATTACAAGTACAAAACAAAAGTTGGGCTTTGTGGCGATACGCTCATCGTAATAGGAAGTGGTGACCCCTTATTGGGTGACAAAGCTACGGATACAAAATATGGAAGAAAGACCGGCTGGATATTTAAAGATATTGCAGCAGTGTTAAAACACAATGGCACAAGAACCATCAATGATATTATTGTTGATACCGGCGTATTTAACGACCGGCGAGTCCATCCAAACTGGCCGAAGAAGGAGTTGAACCGCTGGTACGCCTGTGAAGTGAGCGGCCTGAATTTCAACGGCAATTGCATAGACATCACAGCAAAAAAAAACGGCGGAAGGGTTACTATACTCATCGAGCCGAAAACAAGTTTCGTAAAACTTATCAATAAGGTCACACCAATATCAAAAGGCATAGGAGCCGTTGGTTCTTACCGCAATAGTCGGCCTAATGAGATTGTCGTTCAGGGCAAATGTAAAAGCAGGATTGGCCCGTTTGCCGTTGCGATTGAAAGACCCGCCGCCTTTTTCGGATTCCTGCTGGCAGAGAATTTAGCTAAGGCGGGAATAAGTGCGAAAGGCCAATTCATCGAAAAAAAAGTAGTTGATGATTGCAATGTTACCGTGTTGGCCGAATACAGCACTCCCATAGCTGATTGCCTCGCACGTTGTAACAAAGACAGCTTCGGATTAGCGGCAGAAGCGCTTTTTAAAACCATTGCCGCCAACGCCAGCCTGACAAACAGGGATGGCAGTTGGGCGGCAGGGCGGCAGATTATCTCTCGTTACTTGACCGGCCTTGGAGTCGACAGAAGTCAATTTTATATCGACGATGGCAGCGGATTGAGCAGACAGAACGAGCTTAGCGCTTATGTCATAACGAAAGTCTTATCGGACGTATACAAAGGCAGGAATTGGCAACTATATAAGGCTTCGCTTGCGGTAGGGGGGGGCGATGGCACAATCAGCAGATATTTCAAGGAGCAAAAATACAAGGGCAAAGTCTTCGGCAAGACCGGATACATGGAGGGTGTCAGGTCCTTCTCAGGCGCATGCACCACCGCCGCCGGCGATTACATTTTTTCCATCCTTGCCAACAAAACCAACGGCAAAACCCGCGCAGCATTCCACGACATCGCAAAAGCAATTATAGATACGGAATATCGGTAAATACCCTTCTAACGGGCGGAGTTGTTAATTGGAATTTGAAGGAGTCTATTATGGACATTTCAAGACGCGATTTGGTTTTCAAGAGCGTGGGGATGGCGGCATGCGCCCCCGTAGGCGCATTCAGCCCCAACCTGACAAAAGCAGAAACCGTAGGAGAAGAAGGAGCAAAAATGTTTTTCAAACTATATCCTGTCGGCAGGGTACAGAAGAAGGGCAAGTCGGTAACGCTGAGGATTTTTGACAGGTACGCAGATGCGCTCAAAGAGTTGGATGGCTTTTCACACGTGTGGGTCCTTTATTGGTTTGACAAGAACGATACGCCCCGAAAACGAAGCATCCTTCAGGTTCACCCGCGGGGCAACAGGAAAAATCCACTCACCGGCGTATTCGCCTGCCGTTCGCCCGTTCGGCCCAATCTGATTGCCCTGAGCTTGTGCAGGATTCTTTCGGTCAAAGCCGGCGTAGTTCAAATCGAAAAGATAGACGCCTTTGACGAGACACCCATCCTCGACCTCAAGCCGTACATTGCCGGCATAGACAACCCGACCAAAGACGTTCGCCTTCCAGGCTGGCTGAAAAAGTAGGCGATTAATCACACTGCATTTGAGGCCTTGTCATTGCGAGCATTGCGAAGCGATGCGCGGCAATCCATATTTACCCTGCGGTTTTACCGCATCTATATTTGACCCTGGTGCCTTCGTGGCAAAACATACAGCCTCCGAATGATACGGCAGGGGGGGTGGGAAATAGATTCCCGCTTTCGCGGGAATGACAAGACTAACGTCTGAAGTACACGACGGGGCCGTTCTCGTAGACTTTTCTCTCCCAATCAGGTTTGACGGCCGTTTTAATCAGGTCCTCTTCCAAAAAATCCATTTCTACACCGACTATCACCGCTGAAGGCGGCTCTTTTTCCACAAGTTTCGAGAGGCTTCTTGGGCCTACCGTATGTGTTATGTCACGGTTCCAGGCAGACAGTCTGTCACCAATCCGGTAGATAATCGAGCCGCACGAAAGCTCAGTATAAATCTCGCATCCGCCTTCGAGAGCAAATAGGGGGGCCAAGGTAAGTATCCGTTTTGGCTCTTCAGTTCTTTCAGCAATATCCTGCGATATTTTATGTACTTGAGTTGGCACCCATCCTTCAGGATAAAACAGCATCACGGTTCTATACAGCACAATAGGGTATGAGACCACCCCCACAACCACGCAGCAAGCTACTACAGCAGCGGTTATCTTAAAATGCTTCATGCGACCGGCCTTGTCGGCAAGTTCCCTCAAATACAGCAGCGGCCAGGCGAAGCTGATTATCAAAAAAGGCACCGGCATCGCAAGGTATTGTTTCCACATCGTCGGAGGAATCAGTGCAATTATGAAAAAAACCAAAACCAGCAGGGCGGCAAAAAATATATTTCTCTTCTCGGATACGTTTAACTTTCGGCGTCCTAACACAACTGTCGCGCAAAGATAAATCGCCATCACAATAAGTACGAAGTAACCCGGCGTTTTGAAGGAGCTTAACGTTAGTCCAAGTTTTCCGTGAAACATACCCACTTCGTGCAGCCATTTCCCGTACATCCTGGGTATCCAGATAAGGTTAAGGAAGAATGCCCGTCCCGCCGAAGCTATCACCCGGACAGGCCAAATCAAAACAACAGCCGTTGCAATCAAAAACGGCAGGGCGGTCTTGATTCTTTGTTTTATCGACTCAGCCGGCTGGCTTACCAAGGCAGCGAAAAACAGCATTTGTACCAGTGCTGTCGTTATTCGCATACACGCTGCCAATGTAAGCAGCCCGCCGACGGCCGCTATTCGCCAGTATCTTGATTTCCGCTTGAAATCGGTGGATACAAACAGCCAGAAAGAGGTCACCACGCATAAGCTCACGATGTCATGATTCCACGCATAGCCGTTTGCATAATCGACGAGAGGATTAAACACATACAGCAGGGCACCAGCAAGCCCCAGAAGCATTCCGCAAATTGCAAACTTACCGAAGATGTGCCGATATATGCCGACAATACAAAGCATCACAAGAATATCACAGACCACGGAAACCATCCTGCCCACGAGCAGGTAGTGGTTTGTGTTCAATATCTGGAAAAGAGCCGCGTAGAGCAGCGGGTGGTAGGGCAGTTGGGCCGCGTATGAAAAGTCCCTGTAAATCATCTTGCCCTGGCCCAGCAGCACGCCGCCGGTACAGTACATTTGTTCATCGCGGCCGAGAGGCTTGGTCATACTATTTACAAAGATTGCAAGAGAAAGAACTACCAGTATCAAAATAACTACGCTGTTAATAGTTTTCGGTGACATATAACCTGTTTCCCTGTTTCTCTGATACCCTGATACCTTGATTTCCTGCGGCAGCTTACCATTCCGCCAACTCGCCTAAAAGTTCCTCAACCAAATCCTTCATTGTTACGATGCCGATGGGCTTTTCTCGCCCGCCGCGCCCGGTTCTCGTAACCAGAACGATTTTTTGGTTTTCGCGCTGCATAATATTTATCGCATCAACGACAGTAGTATTAGCGGGAAGCTTTCGGATCGGCTTTATAAAATTATACAGATCAGTGAATTTTTCCGCCGAGCTTAAAGCCTCATAAATATTTATAAAGCCGACGATATTTGCAGCCTGCTGGTCTGTGACAGGCAGGCGAGTAAACGCACACTCCTTTAATTTTTTCAACAGGGCCGGATTATCAGAGCTTGCATCCACCGCCTCAACTTTGTTAATTGGTGTCATCACGGTTATTATAGGAGTGTTTGAGATATTGACCAGGCGGTTTATGATACCGGTCTGCACAGGACTCAGGACGCCTTCTTCTCGAATGTCTGCGAAGATTGCTCTGATACGAGGTCTTTGCACAGCGGGTGTCACCGTCTTCGAGCCGGCGTCCGAGCTTGTTAATCGCCCGAAAATACCGGACATAAATTTAAGCAGCGGCACTGCTCCACACCAGCTAAAAAGTTTGTGAAAAACCAGCAAAACAGGTGCAAAGAAGGGCATCAGAGAATCGGCTCGATAGAAGAAAACATTTTTCGGTATCAACTCGCCAAATACGAATAGTATCGGAGCCGCTATAAGCGTCGCAGATAGCTCGGCTGTGTGTGCAGCTTTGACCTCGCTCAGTAATAGCCACGTTACAATGCTTGTGACGACGCAGTGTGTCAGGTTGTTGCCAATCAGTATCGAAAGAAGCAGGGCCGACCTGTCGCGCAAACACTTACCGAGGATGACAAACGATAATAGCTTTCGCTCAATGCCGAGCCGTAGGCGAAGCCGGCTGAGCTGGTACATACCTGTCTCAGCACCGGCGAACAGGCCGGAGATAACAACTACAAAGGCAGCTACCAATATTAAGACTGTGCTATTGACCATTACTTCCGGTAGCCTCAAGCGTTAGTATTATCGTTTCGATTCTGTGCTTTTGCACACGCTCGACAGTAAACTTCAGGTTCTTCAGATACGCAACATCGCCGCTTTTCGGTATTTTGCCTAAAAGGACGGTCACCAAACCGCCGATTGTGGAAATCTTCGCTTCCTCAAGTTCGACGCCAAATGCCTCAGCCCAGTCGTGAATCGAAATATCACCTGCCAGCCGATATTCAAAAGGTCCTATCGACTCGACAGGCTCAATACCCTCGGCAGTCTCAATTGGCCCTAACAGCTCTTCGGCTATATCCTCCAGACGCACCGAACCTGCAATCCCGCCGTATTCATCAACGACTATGGCTGTGTCTGTACCCTTCTCGCGGAAAAATTCCAGTAGAGATTCGACCGTTTTTTGTTCCGGCACAAAATCTACCGGCTGGACAATGTTATCGAGGGTCGTATCACCTTCAAGCAGGAGCTGTCGCAGGTATACCAGCCCGACCACGTTGTCTATTGTCCGAACATAAACGGGCAGCTTCGTCAGATGGTTTTTCAACATCTTCTCAATCGCTGATTCGACAGAGTCACTAACGTCGCAGGCAACCATATCCACCCGTGGTCGCATAACGTGGCGTACTTTAAGAAAACCAAGCTCGATAATCTCAGCTAAAAGTTTATTTTCATCAGCACTGATTAGTCCACGTTTTCGCACTCGTTCAATAAGCGATTTGAATTCGCCTGTACTTATCGTCTTGGCACGCTGTGCCGGTCCCAGAAGCAGCCGCAGAGTCGGCTCAACCATAAAGACCCGGAAGACAAATTGCAGAGGGGCATAAATTTGCAGGCATAAAACCAGCGGCAGGGCGGCTGCAACACTGATAGATTTTGAATTCGCGTACGCCAGCGATTTTGGCACCATTTCGCCGAAGAGCACCAGCACTGCAAAGCTAACCAACGCCGTAAATGCCGCGGCGACTGCGCCAATTTGCTCACCCATCCTGATTGCAAGGACGCTGGCGACAGCGTAAAAGAGAACGTTGACCGTCATATTACCGAACAACAGGCAGCTAAGTAATTGCTTGGGTTTGTTCAGAAGCCTTGCGACCAGCTTTTGCAGCTTGTGTTTGGATTGCGAAAGCAGGCTGACTTGTCTGCGTGACAGATTAAAAAAGGCGGTTTCCGCTCCTGAAAAAAAAGCTGAACACGCAAGGAGCAGCAACATCAAAACTATATGCCCAATATTTTGATAAACTTGAGCCACTGTTAGCTACTACCTGCTTAATTCACTTACACTTTTTCTAACATAGTTACCGGATTGCTTCGTCATCCCACACCAATTGAGCTTAGGCGCCCGCCTGATTGGTGCGGGACTCCTCGCAATGACATAAGGACGTATAGGACGTCACTGCGGACGATGCGCACCCGAGCGCGGCAATCTCAATTTCAAATGACCATACAAATATTATTGCATTTGAACTACGGTTTGGGTAGCGTTATTTTGAATGTACTTCCCTGGGAAGGTATGGATTCCACCGATATGCAGCCTCCGTGAGCATTTATTATTTTTTTGCAAAAGGCAAGACCAAGTCCGGAGCCTGAATACTCTATTGGTGAGTTCCCATCTTTTTTCGTCGTAAAAAACGACTTAAAGATATTTTTTAAGTTACCTGGTTCAATCCCGCAGCCGGTATCGGCCACTTCTATTTGAACCGCGTCGTTGCTCTCCCCGGCTTTGATACTTAGAATACCTCCACGCGGCAGCATCGCGTCACGCGCATTAAGAATCAAATTCATTAAGACCTGTTGGACCTGCACAGGCACAGCCCATACTGTCAGCTCTTCAGGAATCTCGATTTTTACGGTTATCCCGTCCTTCGCAAAATCCCGGCAAAGACACGTAAAAATCTCTTCGACCAGACTAATCAACTGAGTATTTTTCTTTTCTTGTGTCTTACCGTTTGCCATACCCAGCATACTTTCCATAATTTTCGAGGCACGCTCACAACCCTGGACTGTCTTTTCAAGTACCTTTTCGACCAGCAGCTTATCGTCGATATTCTTCAGCGCAAGGTTCGCATAATTACCAAGCGGCGTGAGCAAATTATTGATTTCGTGGGCTATCATATGGGTAACGGTCCCAATATTGGCAAGCGCCTGAAGATGGGAAATATGGGATTGTAACGCCTCGGTTTCCTGCTGCTGATTGGCCAGACGTTTGTGCAAAGAAATGCGTTTTTCGATAATGCTTGTCAACGGTCATCTCCTGCTATAAAATTATCTATGGACGGAATTAACAGGATTTTTCTTTGTTTGCTTTTGTTTTATCCTGTAAATCCTGTCTAATAATACCGTAAACTATTAGCTTACAAGTATCTATATCGACCTTTAACGCCGTTTTTCTTGAGCGATGTCGGTTCCGCTTTCGAGGCTCTTGCATACGATATACGCAATACGAGCAATGAACGAGCAGAGGATTTTAGAAGAACTTTTATCGCTGTTGGAACAAAACAGCGTTACAATCCGTGCCGAAGCCCTTGGCGGAAGCGGTGGGGGGCTGTGCAACATAAAAGGACAATCGATTTTCTTTGTGGATACACAGGCTCAATCGGCCGATGTCGCGGCCATTTGTGCTGAGGCAGTCTCGAAAGTCGTGGATATTGAAAAAGTATATATCAGGCCCGAAGTCCGCCAATTTATCGAAGAACACTGTAATAACAAAAAAGGTTGATTTCCTTGCAGCCGAAGAAAAAAAAGAATATCATTAAGAAAATGTAAAAGTTTAAAAAAACATAGATAGAGAGCACAGAGGTTTTTAATATTGTCATTCCTGCGAAAGCAGGAATCCAATTTCTTTTGAATCTTTCTCTGTGTTCTCTGTGGCAGGAAAATAAAAAAAACAGGAGTAATCTTGTTATGAACCAGACTAAAGCTGAAAATGACGAGGACAAAACGCCAACGGTGCTCGTTGTCGATGACAATCAGGAAAATCTGGAGCTCTTGCAGGCATATCTTGAGGATATGGACTGCCGGACAGTCCCTGCGTGCGATGGGCTTGAGGCGCTGGAAATTACAGGCAGGGAACCGCCTGATTTGATACTGCTGGATGTGATGATGCCTAAAATGAGCGGCTTTGAGGTTTGTAAAAGAATAAAAAACGACCCCAAAACCAGTGACATCCCCATCATAATAGTAACCGCACTTAATGAATTCGGCGACATCGAACGTGGTATTAATTCGGGAACGGACGATTTTATCAGTAAACCGGTCAACAAGCTGGAGCTTCTGACAAGAGTTAAAACTATGCTGAAGTTAAAACACTTAAGCGACAAGCTCGAACGCACATTGGCATATCTAAGTGAGGTGGAAAAACAGGCGCAAATAACAAAGTCGGATTAGGAATATTATTATGAGCGAAAAGAAGAAATTTAAAGGACCGTGGATACAGCGGGCTTTCATTATGCTTCTGGGCGTAGTCCTTGCCGTCCTCTTATATTGGCTGCTCGGCTTTATCACAAAGGACATAGGGTCCATACGTGGGCCGGACTTCTCTAAAGTGCAGGCGGAATATGTAGATAACCAGCTTGTTAAAAAACAGGAAGGCCTGAAGGAAAATCTGGATGACACCAGGGAAAATATAAGAAACAAACGGGAACTGCAGTCCATACTCAGAAACAGCACAGACAGCTTGCAAAATACGATAAATCAATTGCTCTCTATTCAAAAGCAAAGCATTGAAAAAGAACTTGTTTTTTCCGAAGAAAACCAGCAAAACCTTACTGAAAGCCAGAAGGTTTTTCTCGAGAACCAAAAACAGTACCAGGCCCTCAACAACGAAATTGCCCAGCTCACCAAACAGCAGCGTAAAGTGGAAAAAGATTTGGTCTCCGTCTCCAAACAGGTAAGAACGCAGCGGGAGCTTGCAGCAGCCGAATACCGCAGCCTGATGACCAGGCACCGATGGAAGCTTGCAGCATGGAAACTGGCTGTTATGATACCGATATTCCTGATTACAGCCTGGTTTTTCATAAAGAAGCGTACCGGCCCATTCTGGCCTATAGTCTACGCCGCCTTCATCGCCGCTTTCGTCAGAATCTCACTCATCGTACACGAATACTTCCCCAAAAAGTATTTCAAGTACATAGCGCTGGCCGTAATCATCGCCATCGTTCTGAGGCTCTTGGTCTATATGATAAAAAGGATTATCGCTCCGAAAAAGGACTGGATATTAAAGCAGTACCAGGAAGCCTACGACAAAAACGTCTGTCCAATCTGTGGCAAACCTATTCGCACCGGACCATTGCGTTATGCGGTAGGGGGCAAACGCAAAGGTTTGTTCTTGTTAGCAGGGCAGGGAACAGAGGCCGCTACGCAGCAGCCTTATACCTGCCCATCCTGTGGGACAGAGCTTTACGGCAAATGTGATAAATGCAGTAACATTCGCCACTCCCTGTTGCCCTTCTGCGAACACTGTGGAAATGAAAAGCCGGATTAGTACCAAAGAGCAACATCACAACAAAAAATACCGGCAGGATGTCGTCTTATAATTTGCTGCTTGAGCCTCGAATTTCGATGTTTGGCTCTATACGTCCTTGATGGGGCAGGCCGGTGGAAAACCCGATAAAAAACTGTCCCAATGTATCAGGCCTCCTGACGATATACGCAATACGATACACGCAGCACAGTATTAGAATCGCAACAAACCATATATCACACACAATCGCCACATACCCCGGCCAAAAAACACCTGCCTGACCAATTGACAAAACAAGGATTTAATAAGCCTGTTTATGTTGTCGATATCTTTAATGTAACGGAGACAGGGATTCGTATCTCGTAGCTTCTATCTCACCGGATGAGACACGAGATACGACAGATGAGTGACGGGCTTATGAGTAGATTACTGGAAATCCTCGGCAGGGCGATAACCGTCGACACGGCCGATTTGATAGGGCACTGGCTGGAGGCGGTCAAGCTCCAAAAAGACGATGCCGAATCTCCGCAATATCAGCAGATAAATAAAATCATTGAACTCCTCGGCGACAGGAAATTGGATGCCGCCCAGGAGCAGATAAAGCTATATCTTTTTGAAAACCCCTCCTGCACTCGCGGACGTCTGGCAGCCGCAGCGGTATGTCTGCATAAGAACCAAATCCAAAATGCTATCGAAGAGCTAAACTCAGTCTATATGCGACAGCCGAACAATACAATGGCCCTTTACGCCCTTGGATATTGTTATGAACGACTTGGAAAGGAGGCCCAGGCCATCGAATTTTATCAGGATTGTCTCAAGTTCAAGAGCTATTTGCAGCTTCCCGCTCAAAGACTTGCTGCAATTTATTTCAAAAATAGTCAGATGGAAAACGCTACAGAGCAATACGAGCTAATGAGTAATGAATATCCTGACGACATATCGACACTTATCACGCTCGGGCATTTATATATTGCAGGCGCCAGATACACAAAAGCCATTGAAACATTTAACACCGCAATTTTAATACATCCCGGCAATTTTTATGCTGATGACGATGATATAGACCACCTTATTGCCGATGGCCAACTTTACGAAGCGCTCGAGCATCTTGACCATTTATTGCAGGAGCAGTCGGACAGGCCGGATTTGATTACGAAGAATGCGGATGTTCTTAGTATGTTGGGAGCTACCACTGAGGCTGTTTCGCAATACGAAGAAGCGATGCGGGTTTGCCCCGATTTCCTCGAAGCGGCTATTAAGCTTGGGACGCAATATTTGCAGCTAAACGCCGAGCAGCACGCAGCAAAGCAATTCAACAGGGCGGTCGAAATAAACGACAGAATAGTGGATGCGTATATTGGCCTGGCAACCGCCCAGAAATTAGCCGGCAGTATCTCAGAGGCCTTGGGGACATTATCGTTGGCAGCGGCTATTCAGCCAAACAGCTCGTTCTTGTTTGCTGAGACAGCTACCTTGCAATTCAAGGCACGGTTTGGACAGAAGTTCCCTGTTCCTAATGGGCACGATTCCGCCAGCCTAATCGAGGCTGTTATTTGTGCACATAAGAAGCAAATCGGCCGTCGGCCGCAGAATCCGGACCTGCACTATAGACTGGGTGTCCTAATGATGAGTGTCGCACGCTTAAGCGAGGCCCTTAACTCATTTCAGGCTGCTTTGAAGATAAACCCAACTTATCACCGCGCCAGCAGCAAACTGGCCGTCTGTTTGTTTGAGCTTTCACAGAAAGAGCTGGCACTGAAACAACTCACCGCGCCTGACTATCTCGATAAGGATACCCTTGAGCTGCACTATAAAGTTGCTCTGTTGTACTGCGACAAGCTAAAGTTTGCATCTTCGCTCATTAACCTTGACCGTTTATTAGAGGACAACTTTGCATCCGTCGATGCAACAGTTAACATTTCAATAGTGCTTCAAAATTTAGGCTTGTTGGACAGGGTGGCTACTACGTGGGATAATCTGTCAGACACCGCCAACCAGGCAGTAAATTCCAATCATCCGTTTTTACCAGGCCAGCCTTATTAGAAATTGTCTAAGACGAGCAATTATATCATTATATGAGCAAAAACACGCAAATAGACTATCTCAACAAAATTCCTGAATGAAACATAACATATCTTATGGGACGTATGATATTGCCCAAAAGTCAAAACGCCCGGCTAAAGGTGTTAAAAACTTTTGTTGATTTTTTTACTTCTTTGATTGCTTCACTTCTTTTGCCATCTTACGAAGAAATTGAGCTGCTTCTTCACGGTTAGGCACAAAGACACCCGAGACTACCACCAAGCTTATACCAATAAATCCATCCTCCAATAACCTTTTGGACTGAAATTCCTCTTTCTTTACTGACCTGTATTATTTCGTGCAGTTGCATGTCAAGCAATTTTCGCTAACTCATTTTCTTTGACATTTATACCCTTTGGATTTGTTTATATTTACCGTCTGGCACAAGCCGAGTGCTTGTTTTGTTATCCAGCGTTCTTTTGTCCCGTGGGCTGGTATTTGATATGATGATTGCTGCCGCTCGCCCATCAAACCAAAAATCAGAATGGCGAAGCCTTATATGATATGTTACCAGATGTCTAAAGTCCGATAACCTGACCATTTGGGCCTCGCAGCGACAAAGGCCTGCCTAAAATTTCATAATGTAGAATCGCCCTTTTTAGCTCATCAGGGTCGGAATAATCTAATAGGATTTCGGCCAAATGCTTTGCCTGCGGTATTTCTGCCGGGGCACTAACGCGCTTAGCTCCCATCTCTTTGATAGCTTTTGTAGTAAACTCCGGTAGTTCTTGGAGTTTCGGCCCAACTTGCCGAGTATGCGGCCCTAATTTTGCTTTTTCCATCGGCTCCAAAGCAGGAATCTGGGTAACACTTTCGGTTTTAGCAGCGACTTTCTGCGCAGTGGGCTGAGGACGCGCCAGCTTTCTTTGTGGCTGTTTGGCCTGCAATTGGCGCTGATTTTGCAGCTCAGCCTCAAGAGCAAGTCGAATCTTTTGAAATGGTCCTTTAGGCAAGCCCTTGATACCCTCTGCAGGTTTACCTTCCGGCTTTTGGCTCAATTCCTCCCCCCCTGTTTTCTCTTCAGCCTTTTTTGCTCTTGTTGCTTTGAGGATACCACCAATAGCCCAGATAATCGCCAGGAACACTATGAACAGTATGTTCCCCCAGCCTTTTCTCTCCCGAGCGGCTAAGATTATTTGCGCTAAAACCTCAATCATATTTTTCACCACAAAATTCCATCACGCACCGAGTATCGAGCATCGAGACTACTCTTTCTTCTTCGGCTTTGCGATGGAGTCTCTCATCTCGGTATCAGCCATAATGTTCTTCATTCGATAGTAGTCCATAACGCCGAGATTGCCCTTCCTGAAGGCATCAGCCATAGCTAAAGGCACCTTGGATTCGTTTTCGACAACGAGTGCCCGCATTTCCTGTTCGCGTGCGACTGCCATTGCCCGGCGTTTTTCCGCCTCGGCCTTTGCCCTTCGCATATCGGCTTCGGCCTGGGCCGCTTGAAGTTGCGCCCCCACATTCTCGCCTACATCGACATCGGCAATATCTATTGAAAGAATCTCAAAAGCCGTGCCCGCATCGAGTCCCTTGGACAAGACTGACTTGGAAATATTGTCCGGATTTTCTAAAACTGATTTGTAGGTTATCGCGCTGCCGATAGTGGTAACAATTCCTTCGCCGACGCGGGCAATAATCGTTTCTTCAGTTGCTCCTCCAATCAGCCTTTCGATATTGGCACGAACAGTTACCCGTGCCTTTGCTCTCAACTGGATGCCGTCCTGGGCAACAGCGTCCACGGTGCCTCTGCTCTTTGCTGGGTCGGGGCAATCTATCACCCTCGGATTTACGCTCGTCTGGACCGCTTCGAGAATGTCCCGGCCTGCCAAATCGATTGCAGTGGCCGTTTTCAATGTCAAATCGATATTTGCCCTGTTCGCAGCGATCAAAGCACGCACAACATTTTGGACCCGACCCCCGGCCAGATAATGGCTCTCTAAATCCCGCGTAGTCAGCGTAAGACCTGCCTGGATCGCCGTTATCTTGCTCAGAACTATCGTCCGCGTATCGACCTTTCGCAGCCACATCCCGATAAGCTCCGAGAATTTTACATCAGCTCGGGACAGTTTCGCCTGCAGCCACAACCGGAAGAACTTTAAGAACAGCAGAAAGACCACTAACACTACAAGGATAAGTATGACCAAAAGTACCACCCCGATAGTTCTTGTCCAGTCGGCTGCCGCTAAGATTATATTTGTTAAGTTATACATCTTTTTGCCCTTTCATTAACTTTCTTCTACTTCTATTTCACGAACGGTAAGCTGTGTGCTCTCTACGTTAATGACCTTGACCTTCTTGTCCTTATCAACATAACCGCCTTCGGCTACACATTCAACCCTTTCTCCTGAAAAATCGCACATTCCCACCGGCCGCAGCGGCGTCAGAACGACGCCCACGGCACCAAGAAGCTCTTTTAGTTCCTCTGTATCCGGTATTGCATCGCCCTGCTGCCGTACTGGTGGCGTCAGCGTGACGGCTTTACCAAACCTGGTTTTCGGGAATATTTTGTAAGCGAAACCCAAAACCGATGGTATCATTATTAAGGCAATAACCACCCCTATCCAGCCCGCCGTACTGCTGTGGCGAAAGAATATCGCTGCGCCGCCAATCACACAGGCGAGGGCGAAGATACTTATTATGCCTCCACTCGGCACAAATACTTCAGCGATTATCATCGCCGCACAAGCAAAATACAAAAAAACAGCAAAAACAAGCCACCACATAAGTTTACTCCTATGATTGATTTCCTACTGCTTTGACTACGACTCTGTTACCCTGAATTTCTATTATCTCAACTTTGGTGCCTGTGTCAAGGAACTCTGCTTCTGCGACAACATCAACTATTGCATTGCCGAATTTTGCCTTTCCCGTCGGCCGCAGTGTTGAAATTACCTCTCCGAGCCCGCCTACATTTACGCTTATAGTTTTACTTTCCGGCGGAATGGTCATACTGACCTCAAATTCAGTGCCCTGCTTTGCAGCGGTCGGTACCAGTATCAGCCCGCTGAGGAACTGCAACTTAGGCAGGTACTTTGCCAGCAGCCACGCCAGAACAACGAATCCTACGAAGCCGACCGATAGTCCAAGGACCCCATCTGTGAAATCCTTCCATGCAAAAGCGTCTCTGGGCCAGGGCAGTTCATCCGGCGGATTTTTGATGAGCATACCGAATAAACCGAATAATATGCACGTTATGCCCAGAAATCCTGCAATACCAAACCCGGGCAGAACGAAGATTTCAATCATCAGCAAAAGAAAACCTATGACAAATAATGCTACTTCCACCCAGTTAGCCAAGTCAACAAGGTATTTGCTACCGATTATAATCACAAAACAGATAACCGCTGCCAGCCCCGGCAGCCCGACGCCCGGCGTGTTAAATTCAATATAAACTCCTAACATGGCCAGCATAATAAGTACAGCCATCACCGCCGGAGAGTTTAACCATCGCACCATCTCTTCCGACCAGAGTGTCTTGAGCACCATCGGCTCGCCGGCGAAGGTTACGCCGTCACGTTCAGCCAAAAACGCTAGCGCACCCGCCCTGTCTTTGACCACCGCCCGTGCTATGCCGTATTCAAGAGCATCAGAAGCGATTAGCGTTAGCAACTGGTCGTCTCTGACGGCCAATTCTTTGTTGTCGAGGTCATACTTATTCGGGTCTTTAGGCAACTGGTCAGTCTCAAAAAATTCGTATTTCCCCGTTGTTATATTCTTGACCCTGTGCACCTCAATTTGCATTGTCACCATCGCTCTGAGCAATGCTTGAGGATAACCGTTTGCTTTAGCGGCACGGTCGAAAATGCCGCGGATAAAACTTTCGGCTTTTTCCCGCTCGACACCTTCAAGCTTTTGATTGGGCACAATTGTCATTGGTGCACAATCACCTATTGTGGCATTCTCGAGCATTATTATGTCGTGGCAATGGACACTTATCATTGCCCCCGCCGACATCGCCTCCGTAGTTATGTAGGCGACTGTGTGCGCTTCCTTGCCCGCCTTGAGAAAATATTTGGATATTTCGTCCGCGGCAGAAACCAGTCCCCCGTAAGTGCTTATCTCGTAGATAAGGTATTCTGCCTCCTGACCTATCGCGAATTCGGTCCGCCGGTGAATCGATTCGTACAGCCCGTCATCAATCATACCCTTGCAGACGATTATCGCCGCTTTTACACTTGGCGCCTCCGTCGGGACATTATTTACATCACCGATGCTTGCCCCCTGTCCATACAGACCACGAAGCAGCAACAGCACGCACACCAAAACAAACCCAAATTTCCAAACCCACTTTTTCATATATGGAATTGTACCTTAATATCTGCGATAATGCAAAGTCCAAAATCCAGGCTGTAGAATAAGTTTTTTACCCCACATTTTTGCTTTTTGATATTCGATTTTAGTGGGCCAGTTTACATAAAATCGCCACGCCCTGCTGTATCTTCTCATCGCTGGTTGCGTAGCTTATCCTGAAATGCGTATCTTTCTCGCTGAACACATTGCCGGGTATAATGAGCACATTATTCTTAATCGCTTTCTCCACGAATTCCGTACCTGAGCCGCCCGGTGCTTTAACGAACGCATAAAACGCTCCGCCCGGCTTGACCAGCTCAAACTTGTCTTTTAAGCCCTCATAAATAAGGTCTCGTTTCTTCCTGTACTCGTCAACGAAGCTGGTAACATCATAATCAAGCGCAGCTATAGCCGCCTTTTGGAAAGGAGTCGGCGCACAAACAAACGTGTACTGCTGTATCTTGGTCATCTCTTCGACCACATCTCTTAGAGACTCTCCAGCCGCAACGTAACCCAGCCTCCACCCCGTCATCGCATAAGGCTTGCTGAAACCCCGCAGGACAAGAGCTTTATCATAATAATTGCCGATACTTGTGCACTTGTTACCGTAGCAGAATTTCTCGTATATTTCATCTGTCAGTATGACCACATCCTTTGCGGCTGCAATCTCACCAAGTGCCTTTATCTGCTGCGCCGAATACACAAGCCCTGTCGGATTGCAAGGCGAATTGAGTATAATCAGCTTGGTCTTGTCGGTTATGCTGTCGGCTATCTTCTCGACAGGAAGTTCAAAGTCCGGATAGCTGTCGACAAAAACGCACTGCCCCCCTAACATATTCACCAGGTGCTTGTACATCACAAAATACGGGTCCGGTATAATCACCTCGTCACCGGGATTGACAATCGCCATAAAAGCTAACAGCAGCCCCCCGCTGACGCCACTGGTTACAAGCACCGCCGGCCGCGCCCAGCCGAACTCCTCTTTTATCTGCCCGGCGATTTTTTCACGCAGCAGACTATCACCCACCGTTTGTGAATATTTATTCTGCCCCGCCTTGATTGCTTTGATTGCTTCGTCTTTTAACGGCTCGGGCACATCGAAATCCGGCTGGCCTATCGAAAAATTCACCGGGTCCGCCAGCTCCGCACCCAGAGCAAACACCTTCCGAATCCCGCTCGCATCAATAAGCCTCGTTCGTTTCGCAATAATCTCTTTCATTTTCATTTGCTTGTATAATACCGAAATCCACCGAATAATCAATCACCAATAATCTTTAAATCATTTGTGCTTGCATTCGACGGGCAAACTTGGTATCTTATTGAACTAAAGATTTAGTGTCCTGGAATCTCGATTAACAATTTCCTTTTACCGCAGGAGGAACCAAAAATGGCTATCGGAAAACAACTTATCAAAGATGAAAACCGGTTACACAGTCGCCGCAATTTCCTCAAAAAGGCCGGTTTTTGCACGACATCGCTGGCCCTCTCGCAGTTGATACCGCATCGCCCCGCTGCTGCCGAAGACCGCAATGACCCCCCTGCCGCTGCCTTGTATAATGAAAAGTATCGTCCGCAGTTTCATTTTACTCCCCGCAAAAACTGGACCAACGACCCAAACGGCCTGGTCTATTACAAGGGCGAATATCATTTATTCTTCCAGCACAATCCAAAAGGCATCAACTGGGGCAATATGACCTGGGCGCACGCCGTAAGTACCGACCTCATCCACTGGAAACAATTGCCTGACGCCATCGAACCGGATGAACTCGGCACCATCTTCTCCGGCTCCGCCGTCGTCAACTGGAACAACACATCCGGCTTCCAAGCCGGCGCAGAAAAAGCCCTCGTTGCATTCTACACCTCGGCCGGCTCACACGCCCCGAAGAAAGTGCCGTTCACCCAGAGCATCGCATACAGCAACGACCGCGGCCGAACATGGATAAAATACAAAAACAATCCCGTCATCAAACACATCCGGGCCAGCAATCGTGACCCCAAGGTAATCTGGCACGAGCCAACCAAAACCTGGATTATGGCACTCTATCTTGATAAAAACGATTTCGTTTTGTTCTCTTCAAAGGACATAAAGCGGTGGACCCACATGCAGGATGTCAAACTGCCCGGCGCCGGCGAATGTCCCGATTTCTTCCCGCTGGCCGTCGATGGGAATCCCGCCAACACCCGCTGGGTCTTCTGGGGCGCAAATGGCAGATACCTGCTCGGAACTTTTGATGGCCGAAAATTCACCAAGGAGACAGGGCCGTTTGAATCAAGGGTCGGAAACTTCTACGCCTCTCAGACCTACAGTGACATCCCCGAATCTGATGGCCGAAGAATCCAGATCGCCTGGATGGCCGGCGGAAAATTCCCCGGCATGCCCTTCAATCAGCAGATGTCGATTCCCTGCGAACTGACTCTGCGCACATTCCCGGAAGGTATCCGGCTCTGCCGAGTCCCTGTAAGGGAAATCGAGAAGCTCCGCGGCGTGCACTGGCAGTTGAAAGACACTACTCTACAACCGGGCGAAAAGCTCCTCTCCGCAATATCCGCTGAACTATTTGAAGTCCAGACAGAGATTGAACTCGGCTCCGTCTCCGAGATTGTCTTAAACCTTCGCGGCAACCCCTTGACATACAATGTCAAAAACAAAATACTCAGTTGCAAAGGCAAAAAAGTCAAGGTGGACCCCATCAATGGTGTAATAAAGCTGCACATCCTCGTTGACCGCACCAGCATCGAGGTATTCCCCAATTATGGCCGAGTAACAATGCACCTCTGTTTCCCGCTCGAGACGGAAAATACCTTACAATATCTTTCCGCAAACAGCGGCAAAGCAAATATAAAATCACTGAAACTCTACAAACTAAAATCAATCTGGCAAAAAACATAACCACCCAAGGCCGTAAACTGCGCCAGCAGTTTGTTATTTCAAGCCGCCCCAAACTCGTGCAGCATCGGCAGCATTTTTTTTGCCTCTGAAATTGGGTTTGTTTGGGTTTGAATTGGGTTTGTTTTGGCATTTTATTGGCTTTAATTGGGTTTGATTGGGTTTGAATTGGCTTTGAATTGGGTTTGTTTTTCCCGCGTTGACCAGGTGTCTTATCTTCGTAATCCTTTGTTGAAACACGGCTTACGTTCATTTGGGCTTTTTTGAAATTGGGTTTGTTTTGCATAAAATGAGCGATTTGTAGTGCGCTCTCTACAGTTGTAGAGGGGAAATTAGTGAAAAGTGAGCTAAAGTGCCTAAAGTGAGCTAAAGTTTGATTCTCTCCACGGTACGCCCAATGGCGGATCCTGGATTCTCGATGCTCGTAAGTGGTTAAATGGTTCATTGATTGTCCACGAAAATCACCATTCACTAAGGAATAAATTTTCAAACTGGTTCCCTGCCTACGACATGCAGGGATTCGGGCTTCTGTAAAAAAAAGATGCGCCTCTATAATTGGGCGAATGTGCGCGTTTGATGTGAAAATCGGCTTGTTTTTGACAGGATTTGCAGGATTAAGTTGTTGGTAATAAAGAAGTTAAATTTTTTTATTTTTTTGGGATTTTGTCGTTAGGTATGTGCGGTTTTGGTTGTTTTTTTTTGACGCAGATTTCGCAGATTTCGCGGTTTTTTGCCACGAAAAGGCACAAAAAGCACAAAAGATTAACCGCAGAGGGCACCGAGGACACAGAGGTTTTTCAGCCAGCTTGGTGTTCTTGGCAGGATTTGCTTGTAAAGTGAACTTTGTCGCAAAATACCTGCCTGCGTCCACCGGGCAGCTTGAGGCTGCCCACTTATAATTAAACTGGCTGTTTATTAGAGAGTTAACGGATAAAAAGCATAATAAAACTGTTTTTCTTACCAAAAATGACCAAAAAGAACAAAAAATGACCAAAAATGCACAAAAGGGACGCCTGCGTCAAAAGTTTGCCCAGGCAGCATTGTTGAGCTTTGAAAATCCTTCAAACTGTTGAACATACACCAAAATTTGCTTGCTCCGGCTTACATAAACACTTTCGGCCAGCATTGACA